>NZ_AP022570.1:300675-601350 GCF_010728325.1 Mycolicibacterium poriferae | reverse complement strand
GGTGGCGATCATCGACCGCAGGGTGGGGTCGGTTGCGGGGTTGTCGACGATCAGCGTGTCGACGCGTTCGATTACGTCCGGCGGGAACGGGCGGGGGCTGCGGGTCTTGCGGTGCACGTTCTCGCCTCGTCGGAGGAACACCGCCGACCCGAGAGCGGGCACGATCTGGGTGTCGTGCAGCGACTCCAGCAGGTAGGCGGCGGTATTGGCCAACCGCGCGTCCGCTTGGGTGTCCGGTCGCCGGGTCCACGCCAGGTAGTCAAGGAAGACCGGCCTGGTCACCGCGGACGGTTCCGGTGATTCGTCGTCGCGGGTGAGGAACCGGGCGAGCTGGCGGGTGGCGCGCACCCACTGGGTCAGCGTGCCCCAGGCCAGGGTGGCGGTGGTGAGCTGCCGGCGTGCGAGTTCTTTGACCGCGTCACGCAGCCACGGCACGGTCACCGTCGACCAGTCCACGGCGGTGTGTGTCGATCCGGATTGGGTGGCGTCGAGAACGAATTCGAATCCGTCTCGCCAGTGCCAGTGGTCGTCGGCCCACGGGTCCGGGTTGGTGGCGCCGTCGAGGAGTCGGAAGAAGCGCCGAATGTAGGGTGCACACAGGGAGTCGAACGAGCTCGCGTGCGGCCAATGCTGCCGGCACAGCAGAAGCCACTCGCCGGCGGGTCGCTCGGTGAGGGAGTCGGTGATCCGGCCGTCGGCGGTGTCGATGAGCACCATCAAGAAGCGGCGGAGGCTGGTGTTGGGGGTCCAGTCGCCGCGGCGCACCTTGGTGGCGACGACGAACCGGATCTCATCGGCCGCGATCTGCGGTAGCCGCCGGAAGTCGACGATCTGGGCCGAGAGGTGGCCGCGCGGGGCGCCGACGGGTTGGGCTTCGAAGGTTGCCCATGCGGTGAAGTCGGCGGGCTGGCCGGCGCGGAACCATTGGAAGTAGTGCGCGTAGCACAATCCGCGCCGCTCGGCGCCTGCGGAGTGGGGGCCGCCCAGCCAGTACCGCTCGCTGTTGCATGCGTCGACGGCGCAGGGGTCCGCCGCCTGGCGGCGGCGGTCTCCGGCCGGTTCGACCACCTGCCACGTCGGCTGACACCACGGCCCGTCGGGTACCCGTAGCGGCGAACGGCGGCCTCTGCGCGTGGAGTCAGGGTGGGAATCAATGTTTCTCATGGCCTGCCTCGCGCTGCGGTGGCGCCCACACCAGCTGCTCGGTGCGGCGCAATCGGTCTGCCAGATCGTCGCTGGCGAGGTGGATGTAGACGTCGGCGCTGGCGGCGTGCGACTGGCCAAGCCGGGCAGCGATCTCAGCCGACGTCCATCCGGCCTTGGCCAGCGCAGTTGCGTGGGTATGGCGCAGCATGTGTGGGTGCAGCCCGTCAAGGCCCGCTACGGAGCCGATGTGCTCGATGATCTGGTAGGCGTTCGAGTACGACAGCGGCCCGCCGACCGGGGGCCGGGACAGGTTGACGAACACGTAATCGCTGTCCAGGTCGGAGATCTCACTGAGGAGGTAAGCGGCGTACAGGTCGAAGAACCGGCGGGGCGCGGCCACCGCGAATTGCGCTCGCTGCTTTGACAGCGCCCCGTTGGCGTTGTCCTCCCGGCGGCACACCTGCACTCGCTTGCGCATCGGGTCCAGGTCGGCGTGCCGTAGGCCTAACGCCTGCCCGACCCGCAGGCCCAGGTCATAGAGCGCGGAGAGCAGCAGCCGGTCGCGGTGGGTCGACGCCGCCGCCAGCAACGTCGCGAAGTCGGCCTCGAAGTCGATCAGCTGCACGGTCTCTGCCGGCTGCTTGCCCGGCCGGGTCAACCGGGAGACCGCGCTGGGGTGGCGTTGCTCGATGTGGGCCAGGAAGCTGTGTGCCCGGCGCGGGAGCCGCGACGGGTTGCGGGTCAACACCAGATCCTGCGGTCCGCGGCCTTCGACGCGGTGGAACTCGTAGAACTCGCGCACGGCCGCGCTCACCGCTTTGACCGTTCCCGGCGCCCGGCTACCGGACCGGGTCGGCAGCGGGGGCAAACCGGCCGACAGCGCCCCCACGAAATCACACAGTGCGTCGAATACTACGGCGTCCCAGTCGATTCCGCGTGCGCCCAGCCACCGGTAGAACAAGCTCAGGTGGCGCGCATACGAGCGGACGGTGTTCTGCGACCGGCCGATCGCACGCAGCCAGTGCAGGAACTGCTCGACCTCCCCGACCGGTAGGCCTGAAGCGTCTACGACCGTCCACGACGCCCGTCCGTGGATGGTCACCGGTGCCGCCTTCACTCGGCATCCCGGGTTTCCTCGGGGCGCCGGGGCCGCACCTGGATGTCGGGCCGCAGGTCTTCCTGCGGTTGGCGGGCCGGCATCGGCGCGGCTGCGGCGGTGTCGGCAGGAAGTGCCCCGGGCAGCCACTTCATGTCGCGCTTGCGCCACGTCGCGTATTGGGCCTGCACCTTGGCCATCGGAACCTCGAAGCGGTCCCAGTCGACGCCCGGCGCGCTGACCCAGATCCGGCGGATATGGGTGTCGGTGACGATGTCGTAGTCCCAGGTCAGCTCGCAATGGGTGGGATCGCCGATCAGGCCCAGGGTCGCCGAATCCTGGGTGAAGAACGCGGTCCGCCGCGGGGTGGTCGGTTCCATCTCGTTGTGGTGGATCATCATGTGCGTCTTGCCGCGGCTGTTGATCTCGGGCCAGCGGTAGGGCTTGACGACCGTGTGTCCGGGTGGATGCATGCCGCGGGTGCTCAGCCACACATCGGTGCCCGCCGCGACGGCGGCCGCAACATATGTGCCGCGCCCGAGCCCTTGCATCACGGTTCGCAGATGTGCGGAGTGCCGGGCCGACAAGGCGTTCCAGTCATCGACGGCGGCCAGCAGCATCGCCCCCACCCCGACCGCCACCTGGTTGAGCAGCCGTCGGGCCTCCTTGCGGGAGACCGGACGGTCGGGTGTGTTGGGTTGATCCATCGGAGCTGTCACGACCCCGCCTTTCAGCCGAAAACCTTGCATAGAATCGTGCGGACCGGGGTAAAGTTTGAGGCCGGAAGACACGCCGATCGCATACGGAGCAGCCGGTCTGCAGGCGTCACGGGCTGGAGTTGCGCTATCGTCACACCAGCCACACACGCCCCACGTCCGTTAGTGGGCGTGAACTGGGAAAACGCAGATCAAACGGTGTTTCTGCGCGAATTCGCGGCGGCGGCGGGCTAGTGTCGAAAGACAGCACCGAGACGGTTGGGGAGGCGATCTGTGACGGCACCGGACCCGTACGACGACGCGGCGAACAGCGTGATGGTGCAGTTGACCCGGTTGTCGCGTGGGTGGTCGAAAAAGCGCCTGGCCGACGAGGCCGGGGTGTCGGCCTCGCACGTCAGCAGGGTCGAGGCGGGGCTGCTGCCCCTGGCAGGGAAGGCCTTGCTCGACTACGCGCAGGCCATGGAATGCCGCCCGGAAGCGCTGTGCGTGCCCTTCACCCGGTCCCCGGCCCAGGGCAGCCACTTCCGGGCCAACCTGAGTGCGGCCGAGTGGAAGCGTGACCGCGTGTGGGCGCGCGCGAATCTTGTCGCGATGCGGATCGGCCGCCTGGTGTCCCGCGCCGACATCAACCCCAAGCTTGCGCTTCCCGATCTCGACCCGGCCGACTACGCCTCCGAGCTCGGAGAGATCACCGTCGCCCAGGTTCTGCGCCGCCTGTGGCGCGTCGCCGGCCCGATCCGCTCGATGACCGAATTGCTCGAAGCCGCAGGGGTGTTCGTTGTGGTCGATGGTTTCCTCGACGACGAGATCGACGCGGTGACCCTGCGAGCAAGCGAGTATCACCCGCACCTGGTGTACGTCAACGCGGCCCGGCCGCCCGACCGCATGCGGATGACGCTGGCCCACGAACTCGGCCACCTGGTCATGGATGCGATGACGCTGGTCAGCCCCGCCGAGGCCGAGCGGCGGGCCAACAGTTTCGCCGCCGAGTTCCTCGCCCCCATCGCCGACATCGGCTTTGACTTGGACCGCGTGTCAGTGCGGGCCGTGCATGAACTCGATGAGCTGCGCCTCACCTGGGGTGTGAGCGCGTCGTCGCTGGTCGTGCGGGCCCGCGAGCGAGGTGTGCTCTCCGACTACCAGTACCGCTCGATGTTCCGGCTGCTCAACGAGACCGGCCGCATGTATGGCCCCCGCCCCGGCGTGGCCGAGGAGATGCCCCGTCTCGTCGGCGACGTACTCGGCCAACTCGCGGCCGGCGGCTACACCGCCAGTGAACTCGACGACATTACGCTGCTCACCGGCGCGCAACGCGGCGCGCTCTTCGGCGTAAGCGACAGGCCCGGCGCCCGGCACCTCACGATGGTCTAAACACCGGGCGCGATCGTGGGCTGGAATCGCACCCCGGTCCGCGACGAGCAGTGGAAAGCGCCGGTCCACTGGACCAAGCAGGGGCAAGCCCTTGAGCAGGACCACGCCGCAGGCGGCCGCCGATGCCGTGTGGTGAACGACAGTGGTGGTGCGCTCGGACGGGTCGTCCTGCGGCGCAGATACCTGCGTATCTACGCCGAACTGCGGTGGCAGACCAACAACAAAGAATGCAGCACGTACCTCTGCCAGGTATCAGGCAAGAGCCGAAGCGCAAACCTGGCGGCCGCCTGGCGGCGAGCGCACAGTCTCGGCCTGACCGCTGCCGGCCGTGACGCAAAGGCGTGATAAGTCATCGGCAAACACCACACCTTGCTGACCTCCTCGCCTGGCTGGTTACGCGATGGATGATGCCGGTGGTCAACGCGATATCGCGGAGGCGGCTACTTCGGCCACCGGATCATGGTCCCGGCCTGGCTGTGCCAGTGGTTTGGTGCGCCCGGCCCGGACACCGTTGGCGATGACGACGATTTCGGCGAGTTCGTGCACCGCGACGACCGCGGCCAGGCCGAGCACACCGGTGAGGGCGAGCGGGATGAGCACTGCGATCAATCCCAGTGAGAGGCCGACGTTTTGGAGCATGATGCGCCGGGCTCGCCGCGCGTGGGCCAGGGCCTGGGTGAGGTGGCGCAGGTCTTCACCCATGAGGGCGACGTCGGCGGTTTCGATGGCCACGTCGGTGCCCATCGCACCCATCGCGATCCCCAAATCGGCGGTGGCCAGAGCGGGGGCGTCATTGACGCCATCACCGACCATGGCCGTCGAGGAGCGTTGGCGCAGTTGACCGATCAGCGCCGCCTTGTCTTCGGGCCGCAGATCGGCATGCACCGTATCGATCCCCACCTGGCGGGCCAGGGCTTGGGCGGTCGCTTGGTTGTCGCCGGTGAGCATGGCGACCTGATAGCCGCCGCGGCGCAGGTGTTCGACGACCTGGGCGGCTTCGGGCCGCAGTTCGTCGCGCACCGCGACCGCCCCAATGACCTGACCGTTGTCTTCGACCAGCACGGCGGTGGCGCCGGCGGCCTGCATGGCCGCGACGTGTTCGGACAAGGGTCCGGGGTCGAGCCAGCCGGGGCGCCCGAGCCGTAGCCGGTGGCCGTCACGGTGGCCGAGCAGTCCGGCCCCGGTCACCGCCTCCACATCCTCAGCTGGTTGGACCGGCCCCTCGGTGGCGGCGAGAATCGCTGCAGCCAGCGGGTGTTCGCTGCGGGCCTCCAACGCCGCCGCCACATCTAACACGTGGTCGCGGCTGTTGCCGTTGGTGGTGGCGACGTCGATGACGGTGGGCTGGTTGGCGGTCAGGGTGCCGGTCTTGTCTAGCGCGACGGTGCGCACCGCGCCGAGGGCTTCCAGCGCGGCGCCGCCTTTGACGAGGACGCCGAGCTTGGAGGCGGCGCCGATCGCGGCGACGACGGTGACCGGCACCGAGATGGCCAGCGCGCACGGGGAGGCGGCCACCAGCACGACCAGGGCACGTTCAATCCACACCAGCGGATCACCCAACACGGAACCGATGGCGGCGATCAGCGCGGCCGCGACCATGATCGCCGGAACAAGCGGTTTGGCGATGCGGTCGGCCAGGCGCTGGCTGGCGCCCTTGCGGGACTGCTCAGCCTCCACGATCGCCACGATGCGGGCCAACGAGTTATCAGCAGCGCTGGAGGTGACCTCGACTTCGAGCACCCCGGTGCCGTTGATCGATCCGGCGAACACATCACTGCCGGGTCCGGCCTCCACCGGAACGGATTCGCCGGTGATGGCCGAGACATCCAGTGCGGTGCGCCCCGAGGTGATGGTGCCGTCGGTCGCGACCCGTTCGCCGGGCTTGACCAGCATCCGGTCACCGACCCGCAACTCCGCTGGCGGGATGGTGATTTCGGCGCCGTCGCGCAGGACGGTGGCCTCGTCGGGCACCAGCGCCAACAACGCGCGCAGTCCCCGGCGGGTCCGGGCCAGTGAGTATTCTTCGAGGCCCTCGCTGATGGAGAACAGGAACGCCAGCATGGCGGCTTCGCCGACCTCGCCGAGGATCACCGCGCCGATGGCGGCGATCGTCATCAGCGTGCCGACCCCGATCTTGCCTTGCGCTAACCGGCGCAGCGTCGAGGGTACGAACGTGTAGGCCCCGATCGCCAACGCCAGCGCATACAGGCCGATTTCGACCACATGGGGGCCGCCGGACCAGCCGACCGCATAGCCGGCCAGCAGCACCACCCCCGCGGCTGCGGCCGCGCGTAGTTCGGTGATCTCCCAGAGCCGTTCGGGTTCCTGCTCGCCTTCGTTGCGGTCGTCGCTGCCGCAGCCGCACGCCTCGCTCATCGCGCTACCTTCCGTTCAGTCGGGTGGCCGTAGTTGGGGCACAAGGCGACGGCGTTGCCGGTCGCCTCCAACACCGCCTCGGCCGCGCGAAACATGTCCAGCAGTTCCGGCCGGGCCAGCCGATACACCGAGGCGCGGCCCTGGGGCCGGAAATCCACCAGCCCACAGTCGCGCAGGCACGCCAGATGCGACGACACCGTCGATTGCGCCAATCCCAACTCACCGGTCAGATCCACCACCCGAGCCTCACCACCAGCTAGGCGGCGGGCGATCGCCAACCGGGTGGGATCGGACAGACTGTGAAACAACGCCACCGCCCCCGCCAACTCGTCGCGCGATGCACTCGGCGGCGCAGCACCCATACTTTTCATCGACATATCGCGATGATAGCCTACAACATAGATTGATCGGAATTAGTCGATGACAGCGCTTGCGATTGATGAAGGCTGAGGTGGCGCGGTGAAGCTCAACACCATCGAACGGGCAGCGATGAACAACCCGATTCGGGCTGCCCATCAACACCATCGGGAAGCCGCATGGTTTCGCCGCCTCGCCGGTGGCGACCTCACCGGCCAGGACGTACTCGAGACCGGCTGCGGACGAGGTGTCGGCTCCGAAGTCATCCTCGACCGGCTCCAGGCCCGCCACGTCACCGCATTCGACCTCGACGACACCATGGTCGAGCTCGCCCGCAAACGCCTCCATCACAGGCCCGTATCCCTGTCAGTCGGCGATGTCTGCGACATCCATCAGCCGACCGCCAGCCACGACACCGTCGTTGACTTCGGCATCATCCACCACGTCCCGCACTGGCAGCTGGCCGTCGCCGAGATCGCCCGAGTGTTGCGCCCCGGTGGGCTGCTGTTGTTCGAGGAAGTTCCACGCCGCATGCTCGACACCTGGGCGTTCCGCACATTCACCGTGCACCCACGCGAAAACCGCTTCGAGTCAGACGAATTCGCCGCTGAACTGGCCCGCCACGGCCTGCACGGCACCGCCCGCATCGAACACCACCTTCGCGGGCTCCTCTTCATCGGGGCCGCCCGAAAGATCTGACCTGCCACCCCCGCGACCACGAAAGCCGACCACGATGTCCGCGATGTACGCCATCATCGCCTTGCTCCTCGTCGCGGCTTTCTGGCTGCTCGACGGCTACGTGCGAGCCCGTATTCAACGCCATCGCACCGGCGACAGCGGCATCCGCATCCCTCGCACACCCAAACAGTGGTGGGCCCGAGGAACCCTGGCCTCCGGCATGCTGCTGCCCGGCATCGCCGCCCCCATCGCCGAACTGCTGGGCCTGCAGCCAGTGCCACTGTTGGACCACGGGCCCAGCCGCGTCGCCGGCATCATGCTCGCCGCACTGGGCGTGTTCGCCGCGTTCGGCGCCCAACGCGCAATGGGATCTTCGTGGCGCACCACTGTCGACCCCACCGAACGCCCGCCACTGGTCACCACCGGCATTTTCGCGATCGTGCGCAACCCCATCTACACGTCGATCAACGTCATGGTTATCGGACTAACCTTTGCGGTTCCCAACGGTATTGCACTCGCCGGCGTCGTGATGATCATCATCGGTAGTCAACTGCAGGTCCGCCTGATCGAAGAGCCCTACCTCACCGCCACCCACGGCCAGGCCTACCGCGACTACTGTGAGGCTGTCGACCGGTTCCTGCCCGGCATCGGGCGGATCAGACGGGCGTAGTGTCACCGCCGGCCGTACCGACCAAAGGTGGAGCCACGGGGAATCGAACCCCGATTTGAGCCTTGCAAAGGCCCCGTTCTACCGTTGAACTATGGCCCCGTCATGGATATGACCGTGGCGGTATCACCGCTGGTCACACCCACTTTCATCTACCTCTCCTAGAGATAAGATTCGAACTCCTGACATCTGCCTTGCAAAGGCAGCGCTCTACCAACTGAGCTAAGGCCCCCGATCAGGAAGGAACATCGGCGAGGCGGCCCGGCAAGGTGTGCCACACCTCGGGTTCGTGCTGGGTCCGCCACACCACGGCGGCGGCCACAGCGACGCCGGCTGCGAGCAGGAACACCAACTTCATCGATGTGAACCTTTCCGTGGGGCTAGGAGGACTCGAACCTCCGACCTCTTCGTTATCAGCGAAGCGCTCTAACCGCCTGAGCTATAGCCCCGTGCACCACACGGGCCGAGCGACGAGATTACCGTACGGTGTCGCTGTCTCCCAAACCGTCAGTCGCGATCGGCGAGGGTCACCTCGACACCACCGACCAGGTCGGTGGTCAGGTTGTAGATGAACGCCCCGATCGTGGCGGCTGCCGTCAACAGCACGATGTTGACCAGGCCGATCAGTGCCGCGCCGCCGAAGATCGTGCCGCTGGACACCAGCTCACCGCCGGAGGCGCCGCTGGCACTGGTCAGCAGGTCGCCGACGTTGCTGTTCAGCTTCGTCCAGACGCCCATTCCGCCGAGGACCAGATACAGGAACGCCACCGCGATCATCCACACGAAGAACAACGCCACCGACAACAGCAGCGACACCTTCAGCGTGCTCCACGGGTCGATGCGGCGGATCTGCATGCTTGCCCGCACCGGACCCTTGTGCTGGCGGGTCGCGACCTGCACGCCCCTGTTCGGCTGTGGCGGGCGCTGCTCCCCGCTGGGACGCTCGGCCGGTTTGCGCTGCTGCGCCGGACGCGGCATCGGACCGGACAGGTCGGGCAGCTCGCTGTTGTACTTGCCGCCTTCCGGCCGGGCGGCCTGCTCGGTGCGGCTGCCGTCGGGACGCCCCGCATCGGGACGCCCCGCATCGGGACGGCCCGCTTCAGGTCGGGGGCCTTCGGGCCGCGCATCCGGGCGGGGACCCTCGGGCCGCGACTCCGGGCGGCCGGCCTCTGGCCTTGCACCGTCGGCACGCCCGGCCTCCGGCCGGGCAGTGTCCGGTCTGGCACTGTCCGCTCTGGCGTTGTCGGGTCGGATCGTGTCGGTGCGCTCATTGCGTGAGGTGGTGTCGCCCTCGGCCGGGGAACCGCCCGCGATGAAGCGGTTCAGCCGCGCATCCAGGCCCTGCTGCCCGCCGCTGCGCCGGGCCTCACCGGCCGATCCGTCCGGAGTCTGCTGCTGGCGAGCGCGGGCTGCCGGCCCCCGCTGCCAGGGTGGGACGTCGCCGGACTCGGCCACATGCGCCGGCGACGAGCCCGACTGCTGCGGCCCCCCACGCGGCGCCTGGCCGCCCGACGAACCTGCGTCATGAGCAGAACCCGGCTCGTTGGGTGAGCTCACCTACGACTCCTCACTGGTCGGCGCGCCCGGGTCGGTGTTGACCTCGTCGGTGCTGTCGCCGGCTTCGGCGTTGCGCGCGATCGCGATAAGTGTGTCGCCCTCACCCAGGTTCATCAAGCGAACGCCCTTGGTCTGGCGCCCGGCTTTACGGACCTGTCGAGCACCGGTGCGGATGACCCCACCACCGGAGGTGATGGCGTACAGCTCGGTGTCGTTGTCGACGATCAGCGCTCCGACCAGCGTGCCACGACGCCGGTCGAACTGAATCGTCAGCACACCCTTGCCGCCGCGGCCCTGCACCGGGTACTCCTCGATCGCGGTGCGCTTGGCGTACCCGCCGGAGGTCGCGACCAGCAGATACGTGTCGTCACGGACCACGTTGAGCGACAGCAGAGCATCGTCGGTGTTGAACCGCATCCCCTGCACACCGGAGGTGGCCCGCCCCATCGGGCGCAACACCTCATCGGTGGCCGAGAAGCGGATCGACTGGCCCTTGGCCGACACCAGCAGCAGGTCGTCGTCCGCGGAGCACAGGATCGCACCGACCAGCTCGTCGCCGTCGCGCAGGTTCACCGCGACGATGCCGCCGGACCGGTTGGAGTCGAAGTCGGTGAGCTTCGACTTCTTGACCAGTCCGTTGCGGGTGGCCAGCACGAGATAGGGCGCGTCTTCGTAGCTCTTGAGCTGGATGACCTGGGCGATGCGCTCCTCGGGCTGGAACGCCAGCAGGTTGGCCACGTGCTGGCCCCGCGCGGTGCGGGAGGCCTCGGGCAGGTCATAGGCCTTGGCCCGGTACACCCGGCCCTGCGTGGTGAAGAACAGGATCCAGTCGTGGGTGGAGCAGACGAAGAAGTGGTTGACGATGTCGTCCTGCTTGAGGCCGGCGCCCTGCACACCCTTGCCGCCGCGCTTCTGGCTGCGGTACAGGTCGGACTTGGTCCGCTTGGCGTAACCGGTCTCGGTGATCGTGACGACCACCTCTTCGCGGGCGATCAGGTCCTCGTCGGCGACGTCCCCGTCGGCCGGGATGATCCGGGTGCGGCGCGCGTCGCCGTGCTTGTCGACGATCTCCTTGAGTTCGTCGCGCACGATGGCCCGCTGGCGTTCCGGCTTGGCCAGGATGTCCTCGAGGTCGGCGATCTCGGCCTCGATCTTGGCCAGGTCGTCGACGATGCGCTGGCGTTCCAGAGCGGCCAACCGGCGCAACTGCATGTCGAGGATCGCCTGCGCCTGGATCTCGTCGACGTCGAGGAGTTCCATCAGGCCGGTGCGGGCGACGTCGGCGCTCTCCGAGGCCCGGATCAGCGCGATCACTTCGTCGAGCGCATCGAGCGCCTTGACCAGGCCGCGCAGGATGTGGGCCCGTTCGTTGGCTTTCCGCAGCCGGTAGGTGGTCCGCCGGATGATGACGTCGAGTTGGTGATTGACGTAGTGGCGGATCATCTGGTCCAGGCGCAGGGTGCGCGGGACGCCGTCGACGATCGAGAGCATGTTCGCGCCGAAGCTGGTCTGCAGCTGGGTGTGCTTGTAGAGGTTGTTCAGCACCACCTTGGCCACCGCGTCGCGCTTGATCTCGACGACGATGCGCAGACCGACCCGGTCGCTGGACTGGTCTTCGATGTTGGAGATCCCGGCCATCTTGCCGTCGCGGACCTGCTCGGCGATCGAGGTGATGAAGTTGTCGTGGTTGACCTGATAGGGCAACTCGGTGATGACGATCGCGGTGCGACCGCGCGAGTCCTCCTCGATCTCGACGACGCCACGCATCCGGATCGATCCGCGACCGGTCTTGTAGGTGTCCTCGATGCCCTGGGACCCGACGATCAGGCCGTGGGTGGGGAAGTCGGGACCCTTGACGCGCTCGCAGACCGCGGCCAGGGTGGCTTCCTCGTCGGCCTCGTGGTTGTCCAGGCACCAGTACACCGCCTCGGCGAGCTCGCCGAGATTGTGCGGCGGGATGTTGGTGGCCATGCCGACCGCGATGCCGCCCGAACCATTGGCCAGCAGGTTCGGGAACCGGCTTGGCAGAACCGTCGGCTCCTGCACCCGACCGTCGTAGTTCGGGACGAAATCGACTGTCTCCTCGTCGATTTCGCGCAGCATCTCCATCGCCAGGGGAGTCAGCCGCGCCTCGGTGTAGCGCATCGCGGCTGGCGGATCGTTGCCCGGCGAACCGAAGTTGCCCTGCCCGTCCACCAGGGGATAGCGCAACGACCACGGCTGCGCCATGCGCACCAGGGTGTCGTAGATCGACGCGTCGCCGTGCGGGTGGTAGTTACCCATCGTCTCGGCCACCGAGCGCGCGGATTTCGCGTGGCTGCGGTCGGGCCGGAACCCGGAGTCGAACATCGCGTAGAGCACCCGGCGGTGCACCGGCTTGAGACCGTCCCGCACCTCGGGCAGCGCACGCCCGACGATGACGCTCATCGCATAGTCGATGTAGCTGCGCTGCATCTCCTGCTGGATGTCGACCGGTTCGATGCGGTCGCCGGCTTCGTCGCCTGGCGGCAACGTGGTGTCAGTCATAGAGTTTTCCCTGGCCCTATCGCAGAATCAGTAACTAAACGTCAAGGAAGCGAACGTCTTTGGCATTGCGCGTGATGAAGCTGCGGCGCGCTTCGACGTCCTCGCCCATCAGGATGGAGAACAGTTCGTCGGCGGCCGCCGCGTCGTCGAGGGTGACCTGGCGCAGCACCCGCACCGACGGATCCATCGTGGTCTCCCACAGTTCCTTGGCATCCATCTCGCCGAGACCCTTGTAGCGCTGGATACCGTCGTCGACGTTGATCTTCTTGCCGGCCTCGCGACCGGCTTTGAGCAGACCGTCGCGCTCGCGGTCGGAGTAAGCGAACTCCGGCTCGCTGCGCTGCCACTTGAGCTTGTAGAGCGGCGGCGCCGCCAGGAAGATGTGTCCGTTTTCCACCAGTGGCTTCATGAACCGGAACAACAGCGTCAGCAGCAACGTCGAGATGTGCTGGCCGTCGACGTCGGCGTCGGCCATCAGCACGATCTTGTGGTAGCGCAGCTTGGCGAGGTCGAACTCGTCGTGGATGCCGGTGCCGAGCGCGGTGATGATCGCCTGGACCTCAGTGTTCTTCAGAACCCGGTCGATGCGGGCCTTTTCGACGTTGATGATCTTGCCGCGCAACGGAAGAATCGCCTGGAACATCGAATCGCGGCCGCTCTTGGCCGAACCACCGGCGGAATCGCCCTCCACCACATAGAGTTCCGACTTGCGGGGATCGGTGGAACGGCAGTCGGCCAGCTTGCCGGGCAGACCACCGATGTCGGTGGCGCTCTTGCGCCGCACCAGCTCCCGTGCCTTGCGGGCGGCCAGGCGCGCTTGGGCCGACGAAACCGCTTTGTTCACTACGGTTTTCGCCTCGGCGGGGTTGGCTTCGAACCAGTGGCTGAGTTGCTCGTTGCAGATGCGCTGGACGAACGACTTGACCTCGGTGTTGCCGAGCTTTGTCTTGGTCTGACCCTCGAACTGCGGCTGGGAGACCTTGACCGAGATGACGGCCGCCAATCCCTCCCGGATGTCATCGCCGGTGAGGTTGGCGTCTTTTTCCTTGAGCAGCTTCTTGTCTTTGGCGTATTTGTTCACCACGGAGGTGAGCGCGGTGCGGAAGCCTTCTTCGTGGGTACCGCCCTCGTGGGTGTTGATCGTGTTGGCGAACGTGTGCACCGATTCGGAATAGCCGGCGTTCCACTGCATCGCGACCTCGACCTCGTGGCCGTCGCCCTTGCCCTCGAAGTCGATGATGCTGGGCTGGATTGCGGTCTTGGTGCGGTTGATGTGCTTGACGAAGTCGGTCAACCCGCCGGGGTAGTGGAAGACCCGATGCTTCACCTTGTGCGGGGCGGTCGCCTCGGCGGCCTTCTCCTCGGCGGTCTTGGGCGCTTCGGCGGTGTCGCTGACCACCTCGTCGGTGATCTCTTCGGCGGCCACCCGCTCGTCGGTGAGTTCGATGGTCAGTCCCTTGTTCAGGAACGCCATCTCCTGCAGTCGTCGCGCGATGGTCTCGAAGTCGTAGACCGTGGTCTCGAAGATGTCTGGATCGGCCCAGAACCGGATGGTGGTGCCGGTCTTCTTGGTCTTCTCACCCTGTTTCAGGGTGCCCGGCACCGACTTGTCGTAGGTCTGGAACCACTCGTAGCCGTCCTTGAGGATGTCGGCTTCCAGCCGCGTCGACAGTGCGTTCACCACCGACACACCGACACCGTGCAGACCACCGGAGACCTGGTAGGCGCCCTCTTCGAACTTGCCGCCGGCGTGCAGCACCGTCATCACCACGTCGACGGTGGGGATGCCGGTGGAGTGCATGGCGACCGGGATACCGCGGCCGTCGTCGGTGACCTGGACACCGCCGTCCTCGAGAATGCGCACATCGACCTTGGTGGCGAAACCCGCCATCGCTTCGTCGACGGCGTTGTCGACCACTTCCCAGATCAGGTGGTGCAGACCGCGCTCCCCGGTGGAACCGATGTACATACCCGGACGTTTACGTACCGCTTCCAGGCCTTCGAGGACCTTGATGGCATCGGCGCCGTACTCGCTCGGAGCATTCTTCTTCTGGGCAGCCACGTTGGACGCGTCTCCTTGGATGTTTCGCAGGCAAGCGATCGAGCACCGCTCGCAGGTCTTCGTACAGTCTACCGTCACCGACCGTCAGGACCGATTCTGTGGCGGCGTTTCTACGCACCTAATCGCGCCGTGCACGGAATTTCTCGATTCAGGATAGGTCTTGACGCCTCGGAAACTCTGCGCTCGCGTCCTGGTGGCTCTCAGCCGCAGCGCCCGGAACTCACCCGTAGGTGTCGCGGGGCCCGCGACCCCGCACGCTGTAGCGGCCCTTCTGCCAGGACGGTCCGACCGGTCCCTGGATCTTCAACGATGTCACGACACCGTCGCCGACGGCTGCGGCGATCTTGGCCAGCAGCTGCGATTGCACCAATCGCAACTGGGTGGCCCACGCCGTGGACTCCGCGGACACGGTCAACACACCCTCGTGCAGTGAGGTCGGGGAGGCGTGGGCGGCGATCTGATCGCCGACCACGGACCGCCACCGGCCGAACACCGCCCCTTGGGCGACCCGGTTCGACCATCCGCGGCTGCGGGCCAGTTCGTTGGTGACATTGCCGAACAGTTGCGGGTCGCGGCCGTCCGGCCCCGGTCCCGACCAGCGCCGCCGCCCGCCACCGGCGACCCGCCTCGGCGGCGGCGCGCTGCGGCCGTGCCCCACGTTTTTCCCCTGCTGACGCGCCGCGCCCCGGGCCTCCTCGAGGGTGCGGCGCACCAGATCCATGCCCGACAGATGGGACAGATGTGCCGGCGGGCCGGCAGCGCCCTCGGTGTTGTCCGGTTCGTCGCTCACTGCTGCACCTCCGAGATCCGGCCGGAATCCGTGTCCCGCATGGTGATGTCGATGCGCCGCGCGTCCCAGTCGGCGGGGATGTCCTCGGCGACCGCGGCGGTGACCAACACCTGCTCGGCCGACGCGGCGACCTGCGCCAAGGCCTCGCGGCGTGCGGTGTCCAGTTCGGCGAACACGTCGTCGAGCAGCAGCACCGGATCGCTCCCTTCGGCGCGCAGCAACTCGTAGGACGCCAACCTCAACGACAGCGCCATGGACCACGATTCACCGTGGCTGGCGAACCCTTTGGCGATCTGCTCGCCCAGTCTGAGCTCGAGGTCATCACGGTGGGGACCCACCAGACAGACTCCCCGCTCCAGTTCGGCGGGCCGGCGCCGACTCAGCTCGTCGAGCAGCGCCGCCTCCAACACCTCGACATCGGTGTTACCGGCGGCAGCCTCGTGCTCGACGACGTCAACGCGGCTGCGGTACCGCACCGACGCAGGCCGCGACGCAGGCGCGAGCAGCTGATAGGCCTTCTCGACCTCCGGAGCCAGCTCGTTGACGAGATCGATTCGGGCAGCGATCAGTTGGGCGCCGTGGGCGGCGAGGTGGCCGTCCCACACGTCCAGGGTTTGCAGGGCACTGTCGTCACCGCGGAACCGGGAACCGGCGGCGGTCTTGAGCAACGCGGTGCGCTGGCGCACCACTTTGTCGTAGTCCGCGCGGACCCCGGCGATCGTCGGCCGCCGCGTGGTGGCCAATTCGTCGAGATAGCGCCGCCGTTCTGCCGGGTCGCCACGGACGAGGGCAAGATCTTCCGGGGCGAACAACACCGCGCGCAGAACCCCGAGCACCTCGCGGGCGGATCGGACCGGTGAGCGGTTGAGCCTGGCTTTGTTCGCCCGGCCGGACGTGATGTCCAGGTCCACGGCCAACTCGCGGCCCTCGTTGACGACGATCGTCGAGATGATCGCCCTGTCAGCGCCGACCCGGATCAACGGAGCGTCCGTGGCAACCCGATGGGAATTCAGAGTCGCTGAATACCACAGTGCTTCAACAAGATTGGTCTTACCGAAGCCGTTGGGCCCGACGAACACCGTCCGCCCCGGAGCGAGCTCGAGCTCGGCTCGCGGCCACGACCGGAAATCGGTCAAGACGAGGTGGCGGACGTACACCGATCTTCTCGCTCAGCCGGACTCGCTGATTCGCTTCACCGCGTGTCCGCCGAACTGGTTGCGCAGTGCCGACACCGCCTTCATGGTGGGGGAGTCGTCCTGCCGCGACAGGAACCGCGCGAACAGCGATGCCGCGATGCCGGGCACCGGCACACGCAGCCTGATCGCTTCCTCCACCGTCCAGCGTCCCTCGCCGGAATCCTCGGTGTAGCCGCTGATCTCGGCGAGATTCGGGTCTTCCTTGAGCGCCTTGGCCAGCAGCTGCTGCAACCACGACCGCACCACTGTGCCGTTCGTCCAGGCTTGGTAGACCGCCTGCGGATTCTGAACCAGCTCTTCGGCGGCCAGCATCTCGTAACCCTCGGCATAGGCAGTCATCAACGCGTACTCGACCCCGTTGTGCACCATCTTGGCGAAGTGACCCGCACCGACCGGGCCGGCATGGACGAACCCGTCCTCACGGGGTCCGGGCGGGCGCAGCGTGTCGAAGATCGGCATGACGCGCTCGACGTCGGCCTCGGAACCGCCCACCATCAGGCCATAGCCTTCGGTCAGCCCCCAGATACCACCCGACACACCGGCGTCGATGAACCCAATTCCTTTATTGGCCAACAGGTGTGCGTGCGGCTGGTCTTCGGTGTAACGAGAGTTGCCCCCGTCGATCACCAGATCGCCCTTCTCGAGCACCCCGGCCAGACCGACGATGGTCTCGTTGGTGACCGTTCCGGAGGGCACCATCACCCAGACGACCCGGGGAGAGGGCAACTTCTCTGTCAGTTCCTCCAGCGACGCGACATCGGACACTTCGGGCCGAGGGTCATATCCGACGACCTCGTGGCCGCCGTCGCGCAGGCGCGCGCGCATGTTGAACCCCATTTTTCCCAGGCCAACCAGACCCAGCTGCATGTCAACGCCCCTTTTCGTGTGTTCGCACCGGTCAGCCGGGAAGGCGAACCGGCATCAACAGGTAGACATAGTCGGTCTGTGCCGCCGGGAACGGCCCGGCTCCGGTGGCCGCGGCGTCGTCATCGCCGGCCGGACGCAACACCGCCGGCCGACTCGGTGTGGTGAACCCGAATGTCACGCGGTCGGAGTGCAGCGAACCGAGGCCGTCGGTCAGATAGGTCGGGTTGAACGCGATGGTGAGCGGCTCGCCGGCGAATTCCACGGGGAGGTCTTCCTCGGCACGACCGACGTCGTCGGCGCCCGCGGACAGCCGGAGCACACCGTCGGCGAATTCCATCCGAACCTGCGCGCCGCGGTCGGCGACCAGGGCCACACGCTTGATGGCTTCGGTGAGCTCGGCGACTCCCACCGTCGCCATCGCGGTGTGTTCGGTCGGCAGCAGCTGACGGAACTTGGGGAACTCGGCATCGAGCAGGCGGGTCGTGCTGCGCTTGCCCTTGCTGCGGATACCGAGCAGACCTTCCTTGCCGACCGCCGGGCCCGAGCCGAGGGACAGGTGCACGTCGGTGCCGTCAGCGCCGGCCTTGGCTGCTTCGGACAACGTCTTGGCGGGGACCAACACGGCGGCCTCGACGCCGGCCGCATCGGTGGACCAGGTGAGCTCCCGCACAGCGAGGCGGAACCGGTCGGTGGCGGCCAAAACCACCTTCTCGCCGGAGATCTCGACCCGGATACCGGTCAGCATGGGCAGCGTGTCGTCGCGGCCCGCCGCGACCGCGACCTGGCCGATGGCCTCGGCGAACAGCTCGGAGGACACCACTCCGGTCTCGTCGGGCAGGGTGGGCAGCGTCGGATAGTCCTCGACCGCCATGGTGGGCAGCGAGAAACGTGCACTTCCGCAGCTCAATGCGACTCGCGTGCCCTCGACGCTGACGTCGACCGGCTTGGCCGGCAGCGCGCGCACGATGTCGCTGAGCAACCGGCCTGATACCAAAACGCTTCCTGGAGAAGCGATCTCGGCTGGAATCTGCACCTCGGCGGAGACCTCGTAGTCGAACCCGGAGATCGTGAGACCCTCGTCGGTGCCGGTGAGCAGGACGCCGGCCAGCACCGGGACCGTGGGCCGGGACGGCAGATTGCGAGCTACCCAGGCAACCGCATCGGCGAAGTCTTCGCGGGCCAGTCGAAATTTCAAATCCGTGAGACCAGCCGTTGTCGTCGCCACGTTCATAGCGTCCCTTCGATGCACACCCCGATAAAGCCTCAATCAGCGGTTTTCCCGCCACCGCACGGTGCGCCCAGGTGGACGCAGCGCGGCAAGCGCAACGGCTGTCGATGAACCACCGTAGAGCTTTCCGTCTCAACTTGAAAGCTAATCCATCGCGCCGACATCGGCGACGCTCAGGGCACTCGGACGGCATGTGAGCACGGTGTCCCCAGGACGCTTCTTCTAGAAGAAATCGATGTATTGAGATCAGTAACAGTAGTAGGTGGTGTGCATACTGGGGACAACGTGGCGTCCGCGCTGGCCAGCGGGGTCATCGACCTGTGCGCAGACTGTGGATATCGGCGGCGCGGTTGGTGACGGGTTGTGGACCACGCTGTCGTTGTGCACGCGCCGTCGAGTGAATCGCACGGTTGACCTCAGGTAGTGCACAGTGCGGTGCACAGCCCGGTGCTGTGACAGGTGGGGCGGTGGGTACAGAAGTTTTTCTGTCGTTTTCGCCCTGGGCGGCATCGCATGGCCCGTTCGGGGCACTGGCGGCGCCGCCGGGAGAAAGCACGGGCGCACCGGGGCAGCGTGTGGGCGCACCACGAAGGCCACGATCATGGCGTGCAGGCGCCGTCGTGGCCGTGGAGAACAGGCTGCGCGTTCAGCGCTTGGCGCGCTGGCGGATCCGAGTGGTGAGCTCTTTGACGTGGTCGAAGACCTCGCGCCGTTCGGCCATCTCGGCGCGAATCTTCTTCTCGGCGTACATGACCGTGGTGTGGTCGCGCCCGAATGCCTGACCGATCTTGGGCAGGGACAGATCCGTGAGTTCGCGGCACAGATACATCGCGATCTGGCGCGACTGGGCCAACGCACGCGTCTTGCCCGGCCCTCGCAGTTCGTCGACGCTGGTCTCGAAGTACTCCGCGGTGGCGGCCATGATGGCCGCGGTGCTGATCTGCATCGTGGTGGGGTCGGAGATGAGATCCCGCAGCACGATCTCGGCCAGCGACTTGTCGATGGGGGTCTTGTTCAGAGACGCGAAGGCGGTGACCCTGATGAGCGCGCCCTCGAGTTCGCGGATGTTGCGCTCGATGCGGCTGGCGATCAACTCCAGGACATCACCGGGCACATCGAGGCGGTCCATCTGAGCCTTCTTGCGCAGAATGGCGATCCGCGTCTCCAGCTCCGGAGGCTGGACATCGGTGATGAGACCCCATTCGAAGCGGGTGCGCAGCCGGTCCTCGAGGGTGGCCAGTTGCTTCGGCGGCCGGTCGGAGGAGATGACGATCTGCTTGTTCGCGTTGTGCAGGGTGTTGAACGTGTGGAAGAACTCTTCCTGGATGCCGTCTTTGCCCTCGATGAACTGGATGTCGTCGACGAGCAGGACGTCGATGTCGCGGTAGGTGCGTTTGAACGACGCTCGACGGTCATCGCGCAGCGAGTTGATGAAGTCGTTGGTGAATTCCTCGGTCGAGACGTACTTGACCCGCATTCCGGGGAACAGTCGTTGGGCGTAATTGCCGGCCGCGTGCAGGAGGTGGGTCTTACCCAGACCCGACTCGCCCCAGATGAACAGCGGGTTGTAGGCCCGCGCGGGCGCTTCAGCGATGGCCAGCGATGCCGCGTGGGCGAAGCGATTGGACGCGCCGATGACGAACGTGTCAAAGGTGTAGCGCCGGTTGAGGGTGATACCCGTGGCGTCGTCGCCGGCGGAATTCGCCGCGCGGTTGGCGAAATATGACGGCCAGTTCTCCTCGGCGCTGGCGCGTGCGGCCAGGTCGTCGTCGACGTCGTCGTCGCCGTCCTCGAAGGGGGTCCCGGCGGCACCGTCGCCCGTGACGGCTTCGGGATCGAGTGCGGTCATGGTCGATGCCGCGCTGGTCCGTCCGTTGTGGCCGTCTCGGCCAGGTTCGTCGGTGGATGCGGTGGCCGGATCGGCGATCCGGACGCCGAGTTCGACGCGCTGGCCCAGTTGGCGACTGAGCGCCGCCACGATCGGTTCGCGGAGGTGACGTTCGATCTCGTTCTGGACGAACGGGGTGGGCACCGACAGCAGCGCGAACCCTTCGGTCAGCACCAGCGGCTGCACGAGTTTGAGCCAGGCCCGCTGTTGTGGGGTCAGCGTGCGACCACCCGCGCCCGGTGAGCCGTTCAGCTCGGTGACGACGTTGTTCCAGATGGTGACGAAGGGGGGGTCGGGGTCAGCGCTCACAGACACTCAACCCCCTCGGGGCCGACGCGAGGGTCGACCTGACGAACGAAGACGAATTGTCCACAAAGTTATCCACAGACTGTGGATATGGGACGCCCGTCGTCGTTGTGTTGTCTACCGGCGCGAACGCTCCACACCGGAGCGCGTCACAAATGATCATTCAGTGGGCTCGCGGCGGAGGAGGCGTCCTCGCTTCGTTGTCGTTCGCCGATCCGGTGTGGAATCGGCATTGCCAGAAGCTAACAGTTTTCTCTCCGAGTGCCAACAGTTCTGCAACATTCCGAGGGCCGTGAACGTGTGGACGTCGGGTGCGGAGATCGCCACTGGCCCAATAGTTCCAGACGAGCGTGACAGTTGGGTCCGGTGTGATGACGGTGACAGTGATCGGGGCGCTGACCGTAGGTTTGACCGAGCGAAATCTCGTCAGTACCCTCGAACAGTCGCCCGCAAGTGGTGATACGGCTGCGACCCGGTGCCACCGGGGACCGCGCCGGCAAGAGTGACGAGCTTACCAACGGCCGTCCGCGTCGCGCCTGGCATGACCGACATCATGCGGGCTGGCGCGTGGCGGTCAAACGCAACAAGGAGTGACTGACGTGGCCAAGGGCAAGCGGACCTTTCAGCCGAACAACCGTCGCCGCGCGCGTGTGCACGGGTTCCGGCTGCGGATGCGCACCCGCGCCGGGCGTGCCATCGTCTCGGATCGGCGCCGCAAGGGCCGTCGCTCGCTGACTGCGTGATCCGGTCCAAGGTCTGACGCGGTGCTTCCGGCTCGGAACCGGATGACGCGGTCGGCCGAGTTCGGTGCCACAGTCAGTCAGGGGATCCGGGCCGCTCAGCCCGACCTCGTCGTATACCGGTTGCGTTCTGACCAGACCGGTGACCCCGGACCGAGGATCGGCCTGGTCGTCTCCAAAGCGGTGGGTAATGCGGTGCAACGCCATCGGGTGTCGCGGCAGCTGCGCCATGTTGCGCGCGCCGTCATCGATGATCTGACCCCCGCCGACCGCCTCGTCATCCGGGCCCTTCCCGGCAGTCGGCACGCGTTGTCGCGCCGGCTCGAACAGGAACTGCGCACCGCCCTCGAGCGCATCTCGGCCCGGGCGGGGGCCGGCGCATGAATGTGCGATCAGCCCCGGTGCGCGCGCTGGTCTTTCTCATCCAGCTCTACCGCCACACCATCTCTCCGCTGCGACTGCCGACGTGTCGGTTCACTCCCACCTGCAGCCAATACGCCGTCGACGCGTTGAGCGAGTACGGCTTGCTGCGCGGCGGATGGCTGGCCCTGGTGCGACTGGGCAAGTGCGGTCCATGGCATAACGGAGGATGGGACCCGATCCCGGATCGGGACGGTCGACCGGACAACCACAGTGAGGCCACCGACCCGTACCGGGATGGCGTCACCGAACACCGGGTCAGCCCGGACCACCAAGGGAAGAGTCAACCGCGTGTTTAATTTCTTCAGCCTCGACATCATCTACTACCCGGTGTCGGGGATCATGTGGGTCTGGTACAAGGTCTTCGCGTTCCTTCTGGGTCCCACGAACTTCTTCGCGTGGGCGCTGTCGGTGATGTTCCTGGTGTTCACGCTGCGCGCGATTCTGTACAAGCCGTTCGTCCGGCAGATCCGCACGACCCGGCAGATGCAGGAGCTGCAGCCCCAGATCAAGGCCCTGCAGAAGAAGTACGGCAAGGATCGCCAGCGGATGGCGCTGGAGATGCAGAAGCTGCAGCGCGAGCACGGGTTCAACCCGATACTCGGTTGCTTGCCGATGCTCGCCCAGATCCCGGTGTTCCTCGGCCTCTATCACGTTCTGCGGTCGTTCAACCGCACCGGCGGGATCGGGTTCGGTCACCTGAACCTGAGCGTCGAGGAGAACGCCCAACTCGCGAACTATTTCTTCAGCGCCGAGGATGTGCGTCACTTCCTGGACGCCAACCTGTTCGGGGCACCGCTCGGGGCTTACATGACCCAGTCCGCGGGTCTGGAGGCGTTCACCGAATTCAACCGGACCGCGGTGATCGCGGTGGGTGTGCCGATCATGATCGCGGCCGGTATCGCGACCTACTTCAACAGCCGCGCCTCGGTCGCGCGGCAGAGCCCGGAGGCGGCCGCCAATCCGCAGACCGCGTTGATGAACAAGCTGGCGCTGTACGTCTTCCCGCTCGGCGTGGTGGTCGGTGGGCCGTTCCTGCCTCTGGCGATCATCCTGTACTGGTTCGCGAACAACATCTGGACCTTCGGTCAGCAGCACTACGTGTTCGGCAAGATCGAGAAGGAAGAAGAGCAGAAGAAGCTTGAGGCGATCGAGCGGCGGGCGGCGAACGCTCCGGCGCCGGGTGCCAAGCCTCGGAAGAAGAAGGCCGATTCGGCAGGCGTCGCCAACAGCAGCTCCGCCGCGGTCGACGGCACGGAGCCCGAGAGCAACGGCGCGGCCACGGTGGACCCGAGCGAGAGCACGTCGGGGTCGAACACCGACTCCGCGGCCAAGTCTGGGTCGCGGAACGGGGCGGTGAACCGAACCCCGAAACCGGGAGCCCGGCCGAAGAAACGGAAACGTTGACGCGCAGGCGAGCGCGCATGAGAAAGAGGTACGCATGACGAAGTTCGAGACCGCACCGGACGGCGGAGCCGCCGAAACGGTTGAGGATGCCGGCGCCACCGGAACCACGGACACCGACAGTGGAGGCACTGGCACAGCCGATGGCGGTGCCGCGACGGCGGCCGAGGACAGTGACGTCGCGGCGGGGGACACCGCGGGCGCCGATGGGGGAGACGAATTGGACGACCCGCTGGTGGCCGAGGGCGAGATCGCCGGTGACTATCTCGAAGAGCTGCTGGACCTGCTCGACTTCGACGGAGACATCGATCTGGACGTCGAGGGCGACCGGGCGGTCGTCAGCATCGACGGCGGGACCGACCTGACGAAGTTGGTGGGCCGCAAGGGCGAGGTGCTCGATGCGCTTCAGGAGCTGACTCGTCTGGCGGTCCACCAGAAGACCGGTGAGCGCAGTCGGCTGATGCTCGACATCGCGCAGTGGCGTCAGCGCCGCCGCGAGGAGTTGACGGCGTTGGGCGACAAGGTGGCACGCCGGGTGCTGGAGACCGGGGAGCGCGAAGAGCTGTCCCCGATGACGCCGTTCGAACGCAAGATCGTGCATGACGCCGTGGCCGCGGTCAGTGGCGTGCACAGTGAGAGCGAGGGTGTTGAGCCCTCCCGCCGCGTCGTCGTCCTGGTCGACTGACCCCGAGTTACACCTATGTAGTTCGTCCATCGCGCGTTCGGTCGGAGGATGTTTCACGTGAAACGTGCCGAGGTTGCGCCGCCACCGCCCGCGGTGGACGCGGTGTTCGGTGCTGCCGCTGACGCGGCGGTGCGCTACACAGAGATCCTGGCCGGAGCCGGTGTCGAGCGCGGACTGCTGGGCCCGCGTGAAGTGGCGCGGTTGTGGGACCGGCACGTGCTCAACAGCGCGGTGATTGCCGAGTTGCTCGAGCCCGGCGAGAAGGTAGCGGACATCGGGAGTGGAGCCGGCCTGCCCGGGATACCGTTGGCCCTGGCACGCCCAGAAGTGCGGGTGACGCTGATCGAACCACTACTGCGGCGGAGCGACTTTCTGCGGGAAGTGGTGGACGAGCTCGGTATCGAATGTGTGGTGATCCGTGGCCGTGCGGAGGACCGAGCAGTCCGGGACGAGGTGGGGGAGGTCGACGTCGTGGTGTCTCGCGCGGTGGCATCCCTGGACAAACTGACGCGTTGGAGTTGTCCGCTGCTTCGCGTGGGCGGCCGCATGCTCGCGATCAAGGGGGAGCGCGCCGAGGATGAGGTACGTGAGCACGCGCGAGCGATGGCGTCGCTCGGCATGACCGATGTGAAGGTGAAGAGATGTGGGGCGCAATACGTGGACCCGCCCGCAACCGTGGTCGTAGGGTTCCGGAGTATGACGCGAGGGAAGCAGCCGCCAGTGGGAAGGAACCCCAAGTGACGTCGATTCCCGGAGAGCCGACCGGCGCTCCGACGGATGTTTCACGTGAAACCTGGGACAGCCAGGACGTGGATACGCCGATCGGGGCGGAGGCCGAGCGCGCCGTCCGGATGATGCACGCGGCTCAAGGCCAGCTGCCCCGGCCGGACCGCCAGCGAGTGTTCACCATCGCCAATCAGAAGGGCGGCGTCGGGAAGACGACGACCGCGGTCAACATCGCATCGGCATTGGCGCTGCAAGGCATGCGCGTCCTGGTCATTGATCTCGACCCGCAGGGCAACGCCAGCACCGCGTTGGGCATCGAACATCGTCCCGGCACCGCCTCGTCGTACGAGGTGTTGCTCGGCGATATCGACGTCGGCGAGGCCGTCCAGCAGAGCCCGCACAACGAACGGCTGTTCTGCATCCCCGCCACCATCGATCTCGCCGGCGCCGAGATCGAGTTGGTGAGCATGGTCGCCCGGGAAGGGCGACTGCGCACCGCGCTGTCCGAACTCGAGCAGTACGACTTCGACTATGTGTTCATCGATTGCCCGCCGTCGCTGGGTCTGCTGACCATCAACGCCTTGGTCGCCGCACCGGAGGTCCTGATCCCCATTCAGTGCGAGTACTACGCGCTCGAGGGTGTGGGGCAGCTGCTTCGCAACATCGAGATGGTCAAGGCCCACCTGAACCCAGCTCTTGATGTCACCACCGTCGTGCTCACGATGTACGACGGGCGGACCAAGTTGGCGGACCAGGTCGCGATGGATGTTCGGGCACACTTCGGCGACAAGGTGCTGCAGACGGTGATTCCGCGCAGTGTCAAGGTGTCAGAGGCGCCGGGCTACGGAATGTCGATCATCGATTACGACCCAGGCTCGCGGGGAGCGATGAGCTACCTGGACGCCAGCCGGGAGTTGGCCTACCGAGGAGCGGGAGGGCAGACGCGGTGAGCGTCGATCGGCGTGGATCCTTGGTGAGGAGAAGGGGTAATCGATGAACAACCCGGCGCGTAAACGCAGCGGACTCGGCCGCGGGCTGGCGTCACTGATCCCGACGGGCCCGGCGGAAGACGGCGAACCGTCGACCTTCGGCCCGCGGATGGGATCGGCCGCTGCCGACGTGGTGCTCGGTGGGCCGACCGTGACACCGCAGCCGGAGGAGTCCAACCCGGCCGGGGCGGTCTACCGGGAGATCGACCCCGCGCAGATCGAGCCCAACCCGCGTCAGCCGCGCCAGGTGTTCGACGAGGAGTCGCTCGCTGAGCTGGTGCACTCCATCCGCGAGTTCGGCTTGATGCAGCCGATCGTCGTACGGGCCGCTCCGGCATCTCCGGACGATGCCGCGGGAGCTCCGCGCTATCAGCTGGTGATGGGGGAGCGCCGTTGGCGTGCGGCCCAGGAAGCCGGCGTCGCGACGATTCCCGCGATCGTGCGGGAGACCGCCGATGACAGCATGCTGCGCGACGCGCTCCTGGAGAACATTCATCGCGTCCAGCTGAATCCCCTCGAAGAGGCGGCCGCATATCAACAGTTGCTCGACGAGTTCGGCGTCACCCACGATGAACTCGCGTCGCGAATCGGACGTTCCCGGCCGCTGATCACGAACATGATCCGACTGCTGCGGCTGCCCATCGCGGTGCAGCGCCGTGTCGCCGCCGGCGTCCTGTCCGCTGGGCACGCGCGGGCGCTGCTGTCGCTCGAAGGCGGGCCGGAGGTCCAGGAGGAGCTCGCCGCCCGGATCGTCGCCGAGGGTCTGTCGGTGCGGGCCACCGAAGAAGCCGTGACACTGGCGAACCGGGATGGGAGTGCACCGCCGTCCGCTCCACGACGTAAGCCGATCCAGATGCCGGGTCTGCAGGATGTCGCCGAACAGCTGTCCTCGGCCTTCGACACCCGGGTGACGGTGAGCCTGGGTAAGCGCAAGGGCAAGATCGTGGTGGAATTCGGCTCGGTCGACGACTTGCAGCGCATTGTCGACTTGATGAACGCGTCCTCGCGATGACCTACCACCCGTGCGAATTACGTCACTGTGACACAGCCCGGCAGACTGGTCTGGCAGATCGCACGGTGAGCGGCAAACGTGTTGCCGGTCAACATAATTGGATTCCGGACCGGCGCTACGTCCCGAATGCGGGCCGCCGCGGCCCGCTGAGACCGGCGCCTTCTATCCTGGAGTGGCAACTGTCCGTTTCGGAACGGCGACAAGACCCGGGGGTGTAGTGGCCGCTCGCATCACGCCTCTTCGGCTCGAAGCTTTCGAGCAGTTGCCGAAGCATGCACGGCGCTGCGTGTACTGGGAGGTCGACCCGCTCACTGTCGGCGCAGAAGGCCACCTGTCCGACCCCGAGTTCGAGAAGGAAGCGTGGCTGTCGATGGTCATGCTCGAATGGGGTTCGTGCGGGCAGTTGGCCGTCGACATCAAGGACGTCGCGGTTGGCGAGGAACCCGCATCCGACACCGGCGACGAACCATGCCTGGGGTACGTGTTCTACGCCCCGCCCCGGTCGGTGCCGCGGGCGGGGCGCTTTCCCACCGGTCCGGTCAGTGCGGACGCGGTGTTACTGACCTCGTTGGGTATCGACCCTGGCGAGGCGGCGCAGGAGTTGTCGCGCACGCTGATCGCTGCCGTGGTCGGAGATCTGGTGCGGCGCGGTGTCCGCGCGCTGGAGGCGTTCGGGCGGACCGCAGAGGTCGCCGCGCTGAGCGATCCCGCTCAGCGGCCGGCCGACGTCATCCCGGTGATGGAAGCGCTGGGGGATTGTTCGGTGGAACAATGCGTGCTCGACAGCGACCTGCTGCTCGACGCCGGTTTCGTCGTCGTGTCTCACCACACGTATTTCCCCCGGCTGCGTTTGGAGCTCGAGCAGGGCCTCGGCTGGAAGGCCGATGTGGAGGCAGCCCTGGAGCGGCTGCTGCAGAGCGCTCAACTGCAAACGGTCGGCTCGGGGGCGTCCTCGGTGCAATTCGCCTGACCCGGCCCGAAAACGTTGTGGCTCAACCGATCGAGCCCGAGGACCCGTTCACACCGGCGCGGTCGATCAGCCCTGGCGGGCCTGCTCCACGGACAATTCGTGGGCCAGCAACTCGGCGAAGGTGAACGTGCCGGTGGGGCGGTCGTTCTTGCCGAGCAGATAGAGCCGTTTCACCGCGGCGAGGATTCCCTCGGCGAGGGAATCACGCGACTCTGCGGACACCAGCGTGGCGCGGTCGCCGGGATTGGTGACGTAACCGACGTCGACCTGGACGGTCGGCATCCGGGTCAGCCGGAGCAGATCCCAGGTCCGGCCGTGCACGCGGCAGTCACGTAACCCGGTGCGGGCCACAACCTCTCGCTGGATGAAATCGGCGAGGTTACGTCCGATCGTGGACACCGAGCCGTGCGAGTTACCGAAATGGAAGGACGCCACGCCGTTGGCCGCCGGACTGGGTTGCGTCGCGCAGCGCAGGCTGATCATCAGATCGGCGCCGACGGTGTTGGCGGTGCCGGCGCGCTCGGCGTCAGTGGGGGAGCGGTGGGCCGGTCGGGACAGAAACGTCTCCATGCCGATCGCGGTCATCCGGCCTTCGAGTCGACTGGCCAAGTCCCACAAGATGTCTGCTTCGCTGATGGGGCCGGCGGGCCCGTTCATGATGAGCCCGTGGTCATCACCGCCGCGACCCGGATCGATGATGATCCGCTTGCCGGACAAGCGGGGCCCGGAGCTGCGCACCAACTCCTCCTCGCGGATGGCGTGCGGCGAACCACCGGTCACCCGCGAGCCCAGAAAGTACAAGGACCGCAACGTTTCCGGGCCACAGATGCCATCGGGATACAACCCGTACTCACGCTGATACGACGACAGCGCATTGTGCGTCTGCAGACCGAAGTGACCGTCCACCAAGCCGGTGTAGAAACCGAGATCCTGCAGGCGCGCCTGCAACGTCGCCACGTCGTCGCCGTACATCGGGGCGCCGAACTGGTGGTTGAGGGTGCGGGCACCGAGACGGTAGGACGCCTCTTTCAGCGCTCGGTAGGTGGCTTCACCGACGATGCCGTCCACCAGCAGACCGCGATGCTGCTGGAACGCGCGCACGGAGTGGTCGAGGTCATCGTCGAAGACGTCGACCGCGACATGCCTGCCGGTGGTCAGATCGTCGTCGGGGTTGTCGATCATGCCCAGGGCCGCCAACGCGGCCCGGATCTCGGTGACCGCACCCCCGCGGTCACCGCGACGCAAGCTCGACATAGCCGTCATTGTCTCAGAAGAGCAGGGCAATTCGGAAAACGTCGGCGCGTTGTTCCGGTCCGCGGCGGCCGCCCCCGCAGCAGCTCAGCCCGCCGTCAGACCAGGTCAGCGAGCTCGCGCAACAGCGCGGCCTTGCCCTTGGCGCCGACGATGCGCTTGACCGGCTCGCCGTCCTTGAACAAGATCATCGTCGGAATCGACACCACCTGGAAGTCCCGCGCGGTGGCCGGGTTCTCGTCCACGTCGAGCTTGGCGACCGTCAACGAGCCGGCCTTCTCCGAGGCGATCTCCTCCAGGACCGGAGCGACCATCTTGCACGGTCCGCACCAGGTGGCCCAGAAGTCGACCAGGACCGGAGTGCTCGAGGACAGCACGTCCTGGGAGAACGAGTCGTCGGTCACCGCAACGGTGGCTGTTTCGGTACCGGAATCGCTCATTGCTGTGCTCCTATCAGGTCGCTGCCGTCGGCGGTGGTCGGGGTGGGGGGAGCGGTCGGGGTCTCCTCGTGGTCGGCCAGCCAGCGTTCGGCGTCGATCGAGGCCGAACATCCGGTGCCGGCCGCGGTGATGGCCTGCCGGTAGGTGTGATCCACCAGGTCACCGGCGGCGAACACACCGTCCACCGAGGTGTAGGTGGTCCGCCCGCGGGTCTTGACGTAACCCTCGTCGTCCAGGTCGATCTGGCCGCGGACCAGCTCGGAGCGCGGGTCGTGCCCGATGGCGACGAACACGCCGGTGACGGGCAGCTCGGACTCTTCGCCGGTGACTGTGTTGCGCAACCGGATGCCGCTGACCTTGGGGTCACCCTCGATGGCGGTGACGGCCGTGTTGGTCAGGATGGTGATCTTGTCGTTGGCCTGGGCCCGTTCGAGCATGATCCGAGAGGCGCGGAACTCGTCGCGACGGTGGATGAGCGTGACGCTGCGGGCGAACCGGGTCAGGAAGGTGGCCTCCTCCATGGCCGAGTCGCCGCCGCCGACCACGGCGATGTCCTGGTCGCGGAAGAAGAAGCCGTCGCAGGTGGCGCAGGTGCTGACGCCCATGCCGAGCAGGGTGTCCTCGCCGGGGACGCCGAGATGGCGGGCCGCGGCACCCATGGCCAGGATCACCGAGCGGGCGTGATGGGTTTCGTCGCCGACGGTGACGGTCTTGACCGGTCCGGTCAGGTCGACCGCGTCGACGTCTTCCATGCGCAGGTCGGCGCCGAAGCGCAGGGCCTGCTCACGCATCTGGTCCATCAGTTCGGGGCCCATGATGCCGTCTTTGAAGCCGGGGTAGTTCTCGACCTCGGTGGTGGTCATCAGCGCGCCGCCGAATTGGCTGCCCTCGAAGACGAGGGGCTTGAGCTGGGCACGCGCGGCGTACACGGCGGCGGTGTAACCGGCCGGACCGGAGCCGATGACGATGACGTCATGGATGGTAGGTGAGGAGGTCATGCGAGCCTTTCTGCCTGCGGCACGGGTTCTAACAACAGGGTATGCCCGGGTGTTCCCGCGGACCTGCCCAGTGGGGGTGTCGGTGGTTCACGACAGGTTCAGAGACCGTCGCGCGAGCAGGCCGGTGTCGTCGGCACTGCAGGTGGGGGCGACGACCACGGCGGTGGCCCGGCCGGGGACGTCGTCGGGAAGGACCAGCACCACGGCCGGACGGCCGGCGACCCGGTCGGTCCGCGCGCCGAGCACCGGTCCGCCCGGGGAGTGGCCGAGCCCGGCCAGGCAGGATGCGAGCCGCTGCGGATCGGTCAGCGCGCCCAGCTCTGCCGGCGCGGAGAGCAGCGCGCGTAACTCGGACTCGGGGATCGGGAAGTCCTCCGGCGCGACGGTGATCCGCGAGGCGGTCGGTCCGGCCGGGAACGCGGGCCCGGGGTCGCGGGTGAGTGTCACGGCGCCGATCACGACCGCCGCGGTGGCGGCGAGCAGACTGCCGACGACCGCCACCCGCTGAGGGCGGCTGAGGCTGGGCCGGGCGATGCGGTGTACGGGTGTGCTGGACGCCGCACGCAATGCGGCACCGACCCGGGCGGTGACGTCGGGCGGCGCGTCGGGCGCGGAGGACGCATCGGTGCCCAGCCGGGCCAGCTCACCGCGCACCGCGTCGAAACGGGCGAGGGTGCGCGCGGCCTCGGGATCGTCGCGGGCGCGGCGCCGGACGCGGGCCGCGGTGGCGTCGTCGAGAAGACCGGCCTGCAGGTCGGCCAGCACCGCGGCGGTGAGTTCCGGGGGATCGGTGTCGGGGTCACGGCCCGCGTGACCGTCCATGGCTGCCCCCGGCTGCTCGTCGACTCCTGCGAACCGTTCGAGGCTAACCGACTGCGGTCATCCGGCGGTGGCACCGGCGGCCAACCCGTCCAGCGCGCCCGCCAGCTTGGCGCGGGCCCGTGAGCAGCGGCTCTTCACCGTGCCCTCGGCCACACCGAGGATCAGCGCCGTCTCGGCGACGGTGTAGCCCTGCATGTCGACCGCGACGACCGCCGCTCGCTGTTCGACAGGCAGGCCCAGCAGCGCGCGCTCCACGACGAGAGCGGTGACCAGCCGGCCGGTCGGGTCGGCAGTCGGACCGGCCTGCTCGTCCAGTTCCTCGCACGAGTGCACGCGGTTGCGCCGCAGCCGGTCCAGGCAGGCGTTGACGACGATGCGGTACAGCCAGCTGCTGACCGTGGAGTCGTGGCGGAACCGGTGCGCGGACCGGTGCGCGGCCAGCATGGCGTCCTGCAGCGCGTCGGCGGCGTCGTCGGGGTTCCGGCTGGTCAGCTTCGCCAGCCGGTAGAGCTGCCGATGGTGGCGATGGAACAGTTCCTCGAAGGCGTACCGGTCGCCGCGGACATGCGCGGCGAGCAGTTCGGCGTCACTGCGCAGTTCGGCGTCACCGAGCGGCTGGTCCGGCCCGTCCCGATGTGCCCCGAAGATCCCCACAGCCGAACACTAAGGGCAACGACAGGGGGTGTCGGACACCAGTTTCCGGCAACCACCCTCATCTGCGCAGACCCCGGCGCGGTGCTGGGGATGACCGGTCAGGACGCGGCGCGCAGCGTGATCTCGGCGATGTCGGAGCGGCTCTCCCCGCCGACGTTCCCGAGCTTGGTGATCCACACGAGCACGTGTGATGTCGGTGCCGCGTCCTCGACGTCGATGGTGTTGGAGCCTGGCCGAAGCGCGGTCGGCTGGGTCAGTGCGGTGGTGTCCTCCAGCGAGGACGGGGTGGCGGTCGACGACGAACGGATCTGCACGGAGGTGCCGGTGCTGTTGAGGTTGATCGTCACCGATCCCAGCGTCGCCGGTTCCGGCAGCTGCAGCATCAGGCCCAACCCGTTCTTGAAGTTCGGGAACGGCTCCGGGTCGCTGTAGGTGTCGGTGGGCCACACCGTGCTCGGGTCGCCGTCGATGGCGAGCTCGGCCAGGTCGGGTGCGTCGGCCTCACCTTCGGGGGAGAACACGGTGACCGAGCTGGGTTCGATGACCTGCCCGGCGGCCTGCGGTTCACTGGTCTGTTCCGAGGATTCGGTGGGGGAGTTCAGGCCGAGTTCGTCGCCGCCCAGACCGTCGTCGACGTCGCCGAAGATGTTGCTGAGCACGGTGCCCATCAGCACCACGAACAACACGAGCACGGCCGCGCCGACGCTCAGGCCGATGATCAGGCCCTTGCGGCGGCGCGCCTCGGCCTCGGGATCCGGCTCGGGCTTCCAGTCCTCGGCGGCGGGTTCGGGCGCGGCCTCGACGGGGGCGAGGTGGTCGGTGCGGTCGGCGACGGCGGTGGCCTGCTGCAGCAGGTTCAGCAGGGTGCCCGCGCTGCGGATCGCCCCGCCGTCCTGGACGGCCCGGATGGCCGCAGCCGAGATCTGGAACGGGATGTCGCGGTCGACCGTCTTGGGTTCGACGGGCTGACCCGCGGCGTCGCGGTCTGCCTGCGCCAGGCCGCTGGGCTCACCGCGTTCGGGCAGTGGCCAGCGGTTGACCAGCAGCGCGTACAGCGCGGCGCCGATCCCGCGGATGTCGTTCTCGGGGGTGGCGTCGGCCAGCGTGGCCGGAAACGCCAGTGCGACGTCGCCGTCGATGCTGACCCGGATCCGGCTGGGGTGATCCACCGACAACGCGACGCCCTGCCGGTGCGCGACGTCGGCGGCCGCGGCCAGCGACTGCACGGCCCGGGCACCGCCGATCGGGGACGGCGCGGTGTCGGCGACCTCGGCCAGTGATCCGCCCCGGATCCACTCCGACACGACCAGGCCTCCCGAGCCGCTGCTGACGACGTCGAGGACACGTGCCACGCCGGGCATGTCGATGCGTCCGAGCCGCTGGGTGCGGGTCAGGATCTCCTGCACCTCGTGGTCGGGCATGGTGCCGTCGGGGTCGACGAACGTCAGCGCGACCTGTCGGTCCAGCGCGGTGTCCAGGGCCTGCCAGAACTGCAGGTTGGCGGGTCCGCCGTGAAAAACCAGCAGCCGGTAGCGGCCGGAGGCGATCGTCGCGCCGGGAATGAGGTGGACGTCGTCTCCGGACAACGGCGTCTCGACGGTCTGCTCGCGCGGGGATTCGAACGCCACCGGTTCGCGGGTCGGGTCACCGGCGTAGTCGTTCGCGGGCCTGCGACCCTCCGGTGCCGACACCGGATCGGGCTTCGCGGCGGCGGGTACGTCGGGCTGGAAGTCGTCTGCCGCGGGACCGGTCGGCCGGGGGAGACGAGTGGTTTCAGGGCTGTCCGCGGAATCGTGATCGGCCGGAGAACCGTTTGCGGGTCTGTCGCTCACCGCGGATCCTCTCCCCCTCCTCCAGTCGTCGGCGACGTCGGCCGAAGGTCCGCGCTGCACCGGATGAGGCTGCTGGTGGCGGTGCGGCGAGGACGAACTCTTGCGATCAGGGTACGTGAGGGGCCGCTCGGATCGTGGCGGGACGGACGGTAGAGCGCGGGCGGGCGGGGTTGCCCGGCGGGATCCGAGGCGGCGACGCACCACGGCGAGTGCGGCCTCGGCCTCGGGTACCCGGGCCGCGAGCAGCACCCCGGCGATGACGGGCACCATGATCAGGCCCAGGACGGCCAGCCGCAGCAGCGAGCCCCCGCCGCCCCACTGATCGGTCAGCACCTCCAGACCCAGCATGCGATCGGCGATGTGCGCGAGCAGGCCCGCTCCCAGCGACGCGGTGATGGTGACCAGGATGGTCCGCACCACGTCGAGGCTGAGCAGGTGCCCGTCCGGCGGATCCAGCCGGGACCGCAGCAGGAAGTGGCCGACCGCGGCCCCGGCGAGGAAGCCCAGCCCGTTGGCCAGACCCAGGTAGCCGGCCACCAGCTTCGGGTCGTCGGTCAGGTGCGGCGCCGCCACCGACGCCGCGATCTTCACCGCGGTGATCACGACGATCAGCGCGATCGGGGTCCACGGCTCCTCGCGGGCGTAGAAGACCCGCAGCTGCAACAGCAGCAGGGTATATGGGATCAGCGTGAACGCGGACAGGGAGATCGCCACGCCGAGGTAGCCGGCGTCGGCGGCGCCGAAGTTGCCGTAGGAGAACAGGGCGCTGCCGATCGCGGGCCCGCCGACGGTCATCATCGCGACGATCGGGATCAGCGTGACCATGGTCAGCCGGGTGGCCAGCGACAGGTCGGCGAGCACCGCGGGGCCGTTCTCGGCGGCCGCGTTGCGGGACAGCCGCGGCATGACCACGGTCAGCACGGTGACGCCGATGATGCCGAACGGCAGCTGCAGGATCAGCCACGTGTAGTTGTAGATCGCCGGCCCCGAATCGGCTGCGCCGGCGGCGATCCGGTTGCCCACCACCAGACCTGCCTGGCTGATGAGCACGTAGAGCACCATCGCCAGTGCCATCATGCCGAACTTCTTGAGCCGGTCGTCGATACCCCACAGCGGCCGCATGCTGACGTGGCGGGCACGCAGCGCCACGAACACCACGGCGGCCTGGGTGATCACGCCCAGCGTGGTACCGATGCCGAGCACCAGGAGTTTGGCGGTGCCCATCGCGACCGGGTCGATGGACAGCTCGCCGGGGACGAGCGCGAACAGCCCGAGCGTGACCAGGGCGACCATGTTGTTGACCACCGGAGCCCAGGCCGGTGGCCCGAACACGTTGCGGGTGTTGAGGATCGCCATGAACACCGACGACAGGCCGTAGAAGATGATCTGCGGCAGCAGCAGATACGCGAACGCGGTGGTGAGCGGGCGGTTGACCTCCGGGTCGGACCCCAGCATCAGGTTCACCAGCTGCGGCGCCGCCACGATCGACACGGCGGTGACGACCAGCAGCAGCGTCGTGGCCAGCGTGAGCAGGCGGCGCACGAACGCCGCTCCGCCGTCGGGGTCGTCGCGTTCGGCGCGGGCGAGCACGGGCACGAAGATCGCGGTGAACGTGGCCTCCAGCACCAGCGCCGCGATCAGGTTGGGCAGCTGGTTGGCAACGGTGAAGGCACTGAGCAGCGGCCCGCCGAGCAGGATGGCCAGCAGCACCATCCGGGCGAACCCGGTGAGCCGGCTGACCAGCGTGGCTATTGCCATCCCCCACGAGCGCGAGACGACCGCCGAATCGGACAGCTCGGGGCGCGGCGCGGGCCCCTCCGCGGTGCGCCGCACCGGATCACTCACCGGTGCCACCGGTGGTCGTCGAGGTGCGTCGCCCGCGGGAACCGTCGGGTCCGGGGGCGGCCCGGTCCTGGCCGGCACCGGTGGCACGGTCCCCGGTCGCGTGGCCGTCGTCGCCGTCGTCCCACGCCAGCGCGACCTCGATCGGGTCGGGGCGGTCCAGGTCCGCGCGGTCGGGCTGACCGCGGAACCGGTGCCACAGTCGCCGGCCCACCAGCAGCACCAGTACCACCCCGCCGGTCAGCGTGATGAAGAACAGCACCTTGCCGTAGGCGTTGGAATGCACCGACAACCGCACCGGTTCGCCGAGCGGCAGACCGTCGGCGGTGCGCAGCGCGACGTCGACCGCCACCCGCTGGGTGAAGTGCACCTCGATCGGCACCTTCAGCGGCAGGAAGCCCGGCGGGAGCACGATCTCACCCATGTCGGTCACCGTCATACCCGGCGGTGCGTCGATGTCGAGCCGGACCCGGATCGGCACCGGCAGGTCGTTGCGCAGCGCCAGCGGCAGCGGACTGCGTTCGGTGGCCAGCGTGTAGGAGCCGCTCGGATTGACGATCGTGACGGCGTTGAACAGGTCCTCGACGGTGCGCCCGACGGTGGTCAGCCGCTGCTGGGCCAGGCCGTTGCGGGCGTCGGGCGGCACGGACTGACTCAGCGCCCGCAACAGATCCTCGCGCAGCGGGTCGGTGTAGCTGAACCCGGTGAGCCCGGTGCGCTCGTCGGTGGTCAACGCGGCGGTCAGCCCCCACAGCCGGCCTGTCACGGCGGCGATGCCCGAGATCACGCCGTCGTCGAAGCGGCCTCGCGGATTGCCCTGCGCTCCCTGCGGCAGCGGGGCCGACTCGGTCGTCGCGGCGGCGTCGGCGATGACCTCGGGGAGTGGGCGCGGCTCGGCGAGACCGGATCGGATGCTGCTGGCGAGGGCGGTGAGGATCGACTGCGCGTCGTCGGCGCTGAGATTCCACACCAGCGGCGGCATCAGGATCTGCTCGCGCGGCGCGAGGTCGGGATTCAGTGTCCGCCACAGCATGGCGCCGAGCGCGTCCTGGCGGCGGGCCACGGCGGAATCCTGTTTGAGCGGGATGTCCAGCGACGGCTCCAGGTAGGTCGGTGTCTCCGGGGTGGTGCCTGCGCCGCCGAGCGCCGCCCCGACCGCGGGGTCGAACAGCGCCGCGGTGACGCCGGGGGTGAACCGCACCGGCGCGGCGTCGGCGGTGGCGGGGGCGGCGTCCAGCGCATCGCCGGGGCCGGCCAGTGGTGCGGCCCCGATGGCGACGGTCCCTGCGGGACCGTAGACGTCGGACAACAGGCGCACGGCGGGCGCGGTGACCGGGCCGTCGCCGATCAGGGTCGCGCCGCGGATCGCGGTGGTGCCGAGCAGGCGGTCGACGATGTCGGCGCCTGTGGTGGTCGCGATCGTCGACAGGCCCGGGTCGCCCACCCGCCGCAGCGCGTCGAGGTCGGCCTGGGCGTACACCGTGGGCGCGACGCACATGCGTTGGGCGAGTGCGGTCAGTCGGGCGAGCCAGTCGGTGGCGGCCTGCTGGCCGGTGCCCGGGTGCGTCGGGGTGCCCGCGCCGGCGTCGGCGGCGTCGTTGACGACGTAGCCGCCCGTCATCGCGTTGACGGTGACCAGGAGATCGGGATCCACCGCCAGGCACAGCGCGCGGGTCACCTCGCCGGCGGGATCGACCTCCAGGCTGGTCGCGAACTCCACCGCCGACAGCATCGTGTCCAGCCGTCCGCCCGGGGCCAGCGACGTCGCGAGCTCGTCGTCGATCAGTCGAACCGGGGCAGTGCCGCCCGGCTGTCCGGCGGCCAGTCGGGGCCGGTCGGCCAGCGGCCAGAACATCGTCAGACCCACCGGGCGGGTGGTGTCGGGCGGCACCGCCGACTCCAGCGTGTTCGCCCCGGACCGTTCAGCGCCGGCTTCGGGCGGAACGCCCATGACCGGCAGCAGGAAGCGGGTGTCGTCGAGTCGGGCCGGCGCGCCGTAGTCGGGGGTGCCGTTGACGTTGACCAGGACCGGGTAGACGCCGGGGTCGTCGATGTCCAGCGACGCGTAGGTGGCGGACCGGACGGGGGCGGCCAGCCGGAACGGCACCTCCTGGCCGCGGGCCATCTCCGGGGCGACGGTGATGAAGTCCGACACCGGTTGGTACTGGTCGAGGTTGCCGGACAGATCGGTGCGCAGCGACGTCGAGGCCGTCACCGCCGGCGCGTGTTCGAGCCGGACGACCACATCACGCACCGGCCGGTCACCGACGTTGCTGACGGTGCCGGTCACGGTCACCAGGGGTTCGCTGGTGGTCGTCATGACGTCCGGGGTCACGGTGTCGATGGTCAGTCGCAGGAACTGGTTGGCCGCGGGCTGGGCGTGCGCAGCGACCGCTGCGGTGGGCGCCACGGCGAACGACAACGCCAGGACTGCGATGGCCAGCCGCAGCCATGCCCGGTGTGCCCGCCTCGTCACGGTCCTTGTCCGCAGCCGTTCGTCCGCCGGCCGTTCTGGGGTTGTGCGGTGGGGTCGGGTCGGTGTCTGCGGGTGTGCGAATGGGTCTGGCCGCGCCGGCGCGGGGTGGTCGGCGGCAACGGCGGCAACGCCTCGGGCCCGTCGGTGTGCAGCGTGTCGATCAGCTGGTCGGCGACCGCGGCCAGCCGCCGTTCGTCGGCGTAGGCCAGTTTGGCGGGCAGCTCGTGCAGCGGCACCCAGGCCACCTCGGTGACCTCGATGTCCTCGTCGGAGAGCTCACCGTCGAGAAACCTCATCAGGTAATGGTGCACGGTCTTGTGCACGCGGCGGCCCTCGGTGACGAACCAGTAGTCGATGCTGCCCAGGGCGGCGAGCACGCTGCCCTGGATGCCGGTCTCCTCGGCGACCTCGCGGATCGCGGTCTGCTCGGCCGTCTCACCCATCTCGATGTGGCCCTTGGGCAGCGACCACAGCATGCGGCCGCGGCGGTCGACACGCCCGATCAGCGCGGCGACCTGGCGGTCCTTGGGCCCGTCGATCCCGTCGATCACCAGCCCGCCGGCCGACGTCTCGTGCACGGTGCGCAGCCGGTCCGGGGGTCGGCGGGGCCGCGACTTCTGGGCTTTGGGGGAGGGGGTGTTGTTCTGCCCGGACGCGGTGGATGCGTTCTGCTTCGCGCCGGCGGTCCGGGCGCTGTCGGGGGCCTGGCTACCGGGTTCGGGCGGACCTGCCGCGCGTCGGCCGCGGCGCCGACCTCGGCGCCGTCTGGGTTTGGGTTGCTCCCCGTCCGACACCCAAGCGATAGTAGCTGCCGTCAACGGTGCTTCTCGCCGCACTCGCCGGTCGGTGATACGGCTGTGACCAGTAGGCTCATCGGACGTGCCCGACCCCAGGCGAGAAACCGCACCCGGCGAAACCGATGTCGAGCTGCTGGCTGCTGCCCAGGTTTCGCTGAATCGTCATGCGGAGGTGCTGCGCGGTCTCGGGCAGTTGTTCGCCGAGCACGGCCACGAGCTGTATCTGGTCGGCGGAAGTGTCCGTGACGCGTTGCTCGGCCGCCTGGGCGCCGACCTGGACTTCACCACCGACGCCCGCCCCGAGCAGATGCAGCGTTTCCTGCGCGGGTGGGCCGACGCGCTGTGGGACACCGGCATCGAGTTCGGCACCCTCGGCGTCGGCAAGGGTGCCGACCGGCTGGAGCTGACCACCTTCCGGGCCGACACGTATGACCAGGTGTCGCGCAATCCGGAGGTGCGTTTCGGTGACAACCTCGCCGACGACCTGGTGCGGCGCGACTTCACCGTCAATGCGATGGCGGTGCGGATCACGGCCGAGGGGCCGGGGGAGTTCCTCGACCCGCTGGGCGGGCTGGCGGCGCTGCGGGCGGGTGTGCTGGACACCCCGTCGGCGCCGGAGGTGTCCTTCGGTGACGATCCGCTGCGCATGCTTCGGGCGGCGCGCTTCGTGTCGCAGCTCGGGTTCACCGTCGCGCCGCGGGTCCGCACGGCGCTGGAGCAGATGGCCCCGCAGCTGGGCCGGATCACCGCCGAGCGGGTGGCCGCCGAACTGGACAAGCTGTTGCTCGGCGCCGACCCGATCGCCGGAATCGACCTGATGGTCGAGACCGGGCTGGGTGAGGTGGTGCTGCCCGAGATCGGGGCGATGCGGATGGCGATCGACGAGCATCATCAGCACAAGGACGTCTACCAGCATTCGCTGACGGTGTTGCGCCAGGCCATCGACCTGGAGGGTCCGGACGGCCCCGACCTGGTGCTGCGGTGGGCGGCGCTGCTGCACGACATCGGCAAGCCGGACACGCGCAGGCACGAGCCCGACGGCGGGGTCAGCTTCCACCACCACGAGGTGGTCGGCGCCAAGATGACCCGCAAACGGATGCGGGCACTGAAGTACTCCAAGCAGATGGTCGACGACGTCTCGCAGCTGGTGTACCTGCATCTGCGGTTCCACGGCTACGGGGACGGGCGGTGGACCGACTCGGCGGTGCGCCGCTACGTCACCGACGCCGGTCCGCTGCTGGGCCGGCTGCACAAGCTGGTGCGTGCGGACTGCACCACCCGCAACAAGCGTCGGGCGGCGCGACTGCAGGCCAACTACGACGATCTGGAGCGTCGGATCGAGGAGCTGGCCGCCAAGGAGGACCTGGCGCGGGTCCGCCCGGACCTCGACGGCAACGAGATCATGTCGATCCTCGGTATCCCGGCCGGCCCGCAGGTCGGCAAGGCGTGGACGTACCTCAAGGAGCTGCGGCTGGACCGCGGCCCGCTCGAGCGTGACGAGGCGATCGCCGAGTTGCTGACGTGGTGGAACCAGCAGGGCGGCGCCGGCGTCTGAGCAGGTATGGACTACTGCCTGGGTGAGCCGGACGGTTCGGCGACGATGTGGACGGTCGACGGAGGGCCGGAGGTCGGCGGGATCGACGTCGACCGCGAGGGTCTGCTCGACGACATGCTGCTGGACACCGACGATGACGGGGTGGCCGACGAGGCGCTGCTCGACGTCGACGACGACGGCACGGCTGAGCTGTCCGTCACCGACGACGGGACCGGCACCTGGGCGTTAAGCGCCGACCGGGCCTTGCGGTGGTTCGGTCTGGACGGGCTGGAACATCTCGGCACCGACGTCGCCGATCTGGACGGTGACGGGATGGCCGAGCGGTTGGCCGATGCCGACGGTGACGGACTGGCGGACCGGGCGTTCGGTGCAGGGTCGGCGTGGGTGGACACCGACGGTGACGGCCGCTGGGATCTGCGCCTGGGGGACACCGACGGCGACGGCCGCGCCGACACGGTCGGGTCTCCCTAGGCGTGATGTCCAGGGCGGGGCCTGAGGGACGTTGAGCCTGAAAGACGTTGAGACTGCGTCCAGCGCGGGGTCCACTCGCACTTTCCCGCACGGTGTGCAGTCTCAACGCCCCGGTGCGTCCCGGCCCGGGGGCTCAACGCCCTAGGGCTCAACGCCCCGGTGCGTCAGCCGCGACCGGTGCCGGGTGGTCCGGCGAATGCCTGCGCGATGCCCAGCCACCGTTCGGCGTCGGGGCCCTCGGCCCGCACGTCGAGGTCGGCGTGCGGACGGCGCTGGGTCACCAGCATGCAGAAGTGCTCTGCCGACCCGGTGACGCGCTGCTCGGCGTCCTCAGGGCCCCAGGTCCACACGTCGTCCGGTGCACCGGCCGGGGCACTCAGTTTCACGAACGGTGCCGCCGGCGGGGTGAGCCCGTGCACGGCGAACGCGAAGTCGCGTGTCCGCACGCCGATGTGGGCGATGGAGCGCAGGCGCGCGGTCGGCGCCCGGGTCACGCCGAGTGCGTCGGCGACGTCGAGGCCGTGCGCCCAGGTCTCCATCAGCCGGGCCGTGGCCATCGACGCGGCGCTCATCGGTGGTCCGAACCACGGCAGCTTGCGGCCCTCGGCCACGGTCAGCAGCGCATCGTGCAATGCCGTGCGCGTCGTGCGCCAGTCCGCGAGCAACTCACCGGGTGGTGTGGCGGCCAGTTCCTCGGCGGCCACGTCGACGAAGCCGGACGGATCCTCGGCCGCGGCACCCAGGACCGCGGTGAACCCGGGCTCGTCCTCGACGGCGATGAGCGCGACCCGGTCGGTCCACAGCAGGTGCGCGATCTGGTGGGCGATCGTCCAGCCGGCGGCCGGGGTGGCGGTGGTCCACCGCTGCGCGGGCAGGTCAGCGACGAGCTCGTCGAGGGCGTCGCTCTCGGCGCGTAGATCGTCGACGATCGGGGCGGCTCCGGCCATGCCGGTCACCTTAACCGCGTGGGGTGGCGCGGCGGCCGACGGTGGCGTGTGCCGCCAGACCGGCGAGATAGATGCCCGAGCCGGCCAGCGCGATGGCCGGGGCATGGCCGTCGGCCGGGACAACCGCGGCGGCGGCCGCGATGGCGGCGATGAACGCGATCCAGAACAACGCGTCCTGCACGGTGAAGACGTGGCCGCGCAGCGCGTCGTCGACGTCGACCTGCATCGCGGTGTCGGCGCACAGCTTGACCACCTGGCCCGCGGCGCCGAGCAGGAAGCCGCACACCACCATCACCGGCAGTTGCAGCCCGACGCCGCACAGCTGCACCACCGCAGCGAACGCCAGCGCCGCGTTCGGTGTCGTGTACCGGCCCCACCGCTGCACCGCGGCGGGCGTGATCGCCGTGGCGAGGAACGAGCCGGTGCCGGCGGCGGCGACGAACAGCGCGGTGGTGCCCAGGCCGGCGACCGAGGCCGCCTCGACGTGCCGCACCAGCACCAGCACCAGCAGGGTGTTCAGGCCGAAGACCATGCGATGGGCGGCCAGGCCGGACAGGGTCGCGGCCACGGTGGGCACCGCGACCACGGTGCGAGCCCCGTGCACCCATCCGGTGGCCACCGCGTAGGCCACGGACCCGTGTACCGCGCGGGCACTCGCGTCGGGCCCGAGCATGCCTGCGGGGAACCGGACGGACAGCCACAGCGCGATCGCCACCGGTGCCGACACCAGGAAGATGACCGCGGCCCCGCCGGTGTCGTCGGCGCCGAACAAGTAGCGCGGCACCAGCATGAAGAACGCCCCGAAGAACGCCGCCGCGGCACCGGTGGCCACGGAGACCGCGTTCATCGCGACCACCTGCTCGCGCGGCACCAGGTGCGGCAGCGTCGCCGAGATTCCCGACGACACGAAGCGGGTGAACCCGTTGACGATCAACGCGCCCAACAGGATTGGCAGATCACCGACCCCGGCGCTGAGCAACGCGGCCACGCAGAGGATCAGAGCCAGCCGGCCGGTGTTGGCCCCGATGAGCACCAACCGCCGGTCCCAGCGGTCCAGTAACGCGCCGGCGAAGGGGCCGAGCAGCGAGTAGGGCAGGAACAGCACCGCGAAGGCGCCGGCGATGGCCCAGGGCGCGGCCTCGCGTTCCGGGTTGAACAGGATGGCCCCGGCCAGTCCGGCGTTGAACAGGCCGTCACCGAACTGGCTGACCGCGCGCAGCTCCAGCAGGCGCCGGAATTCGGGCAGCGCGCGTACCGAACGCCACACGTGGGCCAGCGCGCGAAGGTTGGGCACGGGTTTCACATCCTGTTGACGGTGGTGGAACGTCGGGGGTCCGGCGACGCTTCACACGAGCGTTGATGGGCGGATGTCCGCGACCGCATCCACACTACAAATATGGTGTCGTCCGGCGCTTGCGCGCCACCATCGGCCCCCGGTGATGACATGATGGGCGGATGGGTCAGCCAGAGGATCCGGAGGATTTCGTCGCGCCCGCGGCGCACCGCGTGCGTGCTGGCACCTTGCTGTTGGCTAACACCGATCTGCTGGAGCCGACGTTCCGCCGCAGCGTGATCTACGTCGTCGAGCACAACGACGGCGGCACGCTCGGGGTGGTGCTCAACCGGCCCAGCGAGACGGCGGTCTACAACGTGTTGCCGCAATGGGCGCAGCTGGCGACCAAGCCAAAGACGATGTTCATCGGCGGCCCGGTCAAACGCGACGCCGCGCTGTGCCTGGCCACGCTGCGGGTCGGGGTGGATCACAGTGCGGTGGCCGGGCTGCGCCACATACAGGGGCGGATGGTGATGGTGGATCTCGATGCCGATCCGGCCACGATCGCCCCGCTGGTCGAGGGGGTGCGGATCTTCGCCGGCTACTCGGGCTGGACGATCGGGCAGCTCGAGGGTGAGATCGAGCGCGACGACTGGATCGTGCTGTCGGCGCTGCCGTCGGATGTCCTGGTCGAGCCGCAGGTCGATCTGTGGGCTCGGGTGCTCCGGCGTCAGCCGATGCCGCTGGCCATGCTGGCCACCCACCCGATAGATCTGAGCCGAAACTAACCCTTCTGGTCCGAGCAGGACAGCGTGCAGGTGGCGCACCCACCACCGCTCTCGCTCGCGCATCCACCGCCCGCCTGCCGGTCGGCCTGCGCACGGGCCTGCGTCAGCGCCACCGCCTTCGCGGCCTGCCAGCACCCGGCGGCGACCGTTCCGACCGCCCCGAGGACGCACAGGATCAGCAGCAGCGTCGACGTCGGAGCCGGCGCGACGAACCCGATGACCGCACCGGCGACCAGCATCGCGGCCGCCGCGAGTTGGGTCGGGGCGACCGCGCGCAGGACCCGCAGGACGTAGTCCGGCGACGGCGGCCGCGTCAGGAACCACGCGCCGAGCGCGCCGGTCACGGCGGCGGCGCACAGACAGACGAGTGCGGCGACGAACATGACCAGAAGAATACGGCGTGTCAGGGTGCCGTCCCCCGGGCGCCAGGCTTCGCCCGGGGGACGACGGCTCTATCCCTGCAGTCCCAACATCTGCGGCGCGGCGACCGCTGCGGGGACGGCGGGAGCTGGAGGTGCCGCGGCGGGCGCGGCCGGCGCCGGCGGTGCGGCGGGTGCCGGCGGGGCGGCCGCCGGTGCAGGTGGGGTGGCGCCGGGGACGCTGACCTTGAAACCCTTGACGATCGCCTCGGTGGCGTCGGCGGCGGCGACGACCTGGTCGACGCTGGTGGTCACCGACAGCGACACGAGGTAGCGGTCCGCGCCGGAGGTGGCGATGACGTGGCGCCGCGAGGTGTTCAGCGTCATCGTGTTCTCCCGGTAGGTCCCTTCGATCAGCGACGACGGCATCCCGCCGAAGTCGGCCAGCGAGGCGTCGGTGGACCGCCAGGCCGGCAGCTGTTGGCTGTCGACGAGGCCGTGGCTGATGGCTTCCTTCGGGTCGAACTCTCCGAGCAGCTTGTAGACCACGATCTGGGCGTTGGATGTGTAGAGGCCGTTGCCGCCGACCCGGTCGGCGATCACGGCGAACGCGTCGGGGACGTTGGGATCGGGCACGTGTTCCCAGCCGCGGGGCATGGGCAGCACGATGTTCAGCGCGCGGAATCCGATGCTGGACTGCGGCTCGAGGGTGACGTTGTTGGCGGCGAAGAACTCCCGCAGTGTGCCCGAGGTCGCCGGCGCGATGGTCGACGGGGGCGGCGCGGGCAGGGCGGGGGAGCTGATGCCGGCCGGGACGGCGGCGGGACCTGCCGCTGCTGGGGTCGCCCCGGCCTGGGCCAGGGCCTGATCGCCGGCCTGCGGCGCCACGGTGACCGTTTGGGTGACGGTCGCGGGTGCTGGAGCGGGCAGCGGCGGCTGGGGGATCGCCGGCTGCGCCGACGCGGTCGTGCCCGCCAAACCGAGGACTCCGGCGACGCCTGCGGCGCACGCCCCGATTCCTCCTGCCATGACCCGCCACTGGCGGGTGATTTCGCTCATCGAGTGCAGCCCTCCCGTTCCTCTCCCGACGTGTGTTCCTGCGGTTCCGGGCAGCTCACCCGGTTCAGGCGACGAATGTATCCATGCGGTTCGCGCAGCCACCAGTGCCGGGACCGACCTGGAATCAACCCCTGACGCATCCGCAACGGAACCGATATCAACCCGTGGCCCGGGAAATCGCGATCGGCGGGCTTATACCCTGGTGAGGTGACCGAAACGCCGACCGCGCAGCCTGCCGCCGACGCCGACACCCCCCGGTACCGCTACACCGCCGAGCTTGCCGGGGACATCGAGCGCGGCTGGCAGCAGGAGTGGCAGGCCCGCGGAACGTTCGACGTGGCCAACCCGGTCGGCTCGCTGGCCCCCGCCGACAGTGCGGCGCTGCCCATCGACAAGAGGGTGCCCGCCGACAAGATGTTCGTCCAGGACATGTTCCCCTATCCGTCCGGTGAGGGTCTGCATGTCGGGCACCCGCTCGGCTACATCGCGACCGACGTCTACGCCCGCTACTTCCGGATGACCGGCCGTAATGTGTTGCACGCGTTGGGTTTCGATGCGTTCGGGTTGCCCGCCGAGCAGTACGCGATCCAGACCGGAACCCACCCGCGCACCCGCACCGAGGCCAACATCGTCAACTTCCGGCGCCAGCTCGGACGACTCGGGTTGGGCCACGACTCGCGGCGTAGCTTCTCCACCACCGACGTCGACTACTACAAGTGGACCCAGTGGATCTTCCTGCAGATCTACAACGCCTGGTTCGATCCCGAGATCGGCCGGGCCCGCCCGATCGCCGAACTGATCGCCGAGTTCGACGCGGGGAGACGCCCGCTCGCGGACGGGCGGGACTGGTCGGCGCTGAGTGCCGGCGAGCGCGCCGACGTCGTCGACGGGCACCGCCTGGTCTACCTGTCCGACTCGGTGGTCAACTGGTGCCCCGGGTTGGGCACCGTGCTGGCCAACGAGGAGGTCACCGCCGACGGACGCAGCGAGCGGGGCAATTTCCCCGTGTTCCGGAAGAGGTTGCGGCAGTGGATGATGCGGATCACCGCGTACTCCGACCGGCTGCTCGAGGATCTCGATGTGCTGGATTGGCCGGACAAGGTCAAGACCATGCAGCGCAACTGGATCGGGCGTTCCACCGGAGCCTCGGTGCTGTTCGGCACCGACGCCGGCGACATCGAGGTGTTCACCACCCGTCCGGACACGTTGTTCGGGGCCACCTACATGGTGCTGGCCCCCGAACACGACCTGGTGGACGCCCTCGCTACGCCGACCTGGCCAGACGGCGTCGATGCACGCTGGACGTTCGGGGCGGCGACGCCGGTGGAAGCGGTTGCCGCCTACCGGGCGGCGATCGCGGCTAAGTCCGATTTGGAACGGCAGGAGAACAAGACCAAGACGGGGGTGTTCCTGGGCTCCTATGCGGTGAATCCGGCCAACGGCCAACAGGTTCCGGTGTTCATCGCCGACTATGTGTTGGCCGGTTACGGTACCGGCGCGATCATGGCGGTGCCCAGTGGTGACCAGCGCGACTGGGACTTCGCCACCGAGTTCGGGCTGCCGATCGTCGAAGTCGTCTCGGGCGGTGACGTCACCGAGGCGGCGTACACCGGTGACGGGGAGCTGGTGAACTCCGGTTTCCTCGACGGGATGACTGTCGGGCAGGCCAAGGCAGCCATCACCGACAAGCTGGCCGCCGACGGCCGCGGGTGGGCGCGCGTCGAATACAAGTTGCGTGACTGGCTTTTCGCTCGGCAGCGGTACTGGGGCGAGCCGTTCCCGATCGTCTACGACGCCGACGGGCGGGCGCACCCGCTGCCGGAATCGTTGTTGCCGGTGGAACTTCCGGACGTGCCGGACTACTCGCCGGTGCTGTTCGATCCCGACGATGCCGGCAGCGAACCGTCGCCTCCGCTGGCCAAGGCCACCGACTGGGTCAACGTCGAGCTCGACCTCGGCGACGGGGTCCAGAAGTACACCCGCGACACCAATGTGATGCCGCAGTGGGCCGGAAGCTCCTGGTACGAACTGCGATACACCGATCCGCACAACCAGGACCAGATGTGCGCCGCGGAGAACGAGGCGTACTGGATGGGTCCTCGGCCGGCCGAGCACGGCCCCGACGATCCGGGTGGTGTCGACCTGTACGTGGGTGGTGTCGAGCACGCGGTGCTGCACCTGCTGTATTCGAGGTTCTGGCACAAGGTACTTCACGACCTGGGCCACGTCAGCTCTCGTGAGCCCTACCGGCGTCTGGTCAACCAGGGTTACATCCAGGCGTTCGCCTACACCGACCCGCGCGGCGCCTACGTGCCCGCCGCCGAGGTGGTGGAACGGGACGGCCGCTTCTTCTGGCTGGGACCCGACGGCGAGATCGAGGTCAAGCAGGAGTTCGGCAAGATCGGCAAGAGCCTGAAGAACTCGGTCTCACCGGACGAGATCTGCGACAACTACGGCGCCGACACGTTGCGCGTCTACGAGATGTCGATGGGTCCGCTGGAGGCTTCGCGGCCGTGGGCGACCAAAGATGTTGTCGGAGCGCACCGTTTCCTCCAGCGGGTGTGGCGGCTGGTGGTCTCCGAGGACAGCGGCGCCACGGTGGCCACGGACGACGAGCTCGACGATGCCACGCTGCGGCTGCTGCACCGCACGATCGCAGGCGTGGCAGACGACTACGCCGCGCTGCGCAACAACACCGCGGCGGCCAAGCTGATCGAGTTCACCAACCACTTGACCAAGCAGTCGGTGACCAGCCGGGCCGCGCTCGAGCCGCTGGTGCTGATGCTCGCGCCGCTGGCGCCGCACCTGGCCGAGGAGCTGTGGCGGCGCCTCGGCCACGAGGCGTCGTTGGCGCACGGGCCGTTCCCGGTCGCCGACGAGACCTATCTGGTCGAGGACAGCGTGGAGTACCCGGTTCAGGTCAACGGCAAGGTGCGCGGCCGGGTCACCGTCGCCGCGGACGCCGACAGTGACGCGGTGCAGGCCGCGGCGCTGGCCGAGGAGAAAGTCGTGGCGTTCCTCGACGGCCGGACCCCGAAGAAGGTCATCGTGGTCCCCGGCCGACTGGTCAACGTGGTCCTGTAGCCGGCGGTTCGGCGAGGTTCTGGTCGTGGCCCGACGACGAGCACGCCGAGATCACCGCGGGCGGACGATCACCTCGTGGACATGGGCGTCACGGGGAGCGTTGACGGCGTCCGCAGTGACCCGGGCGACGGTCTGCGGGCTCAAGAACTGGTCGGGGTCGTAGTCGCGGCCCTCGTAGGCGACCAGATCCTCCTGCATCGCGGTCGCGATGCGGCCCGGATGGATCGAGGTGACACGCAGGGACGGTTCGTCGGCGCGCAGCGAACCGGCGAATCCGCGCAGCGCGAACTTGCTCGCCGAATACGACGCCAGCCCGGGGGACGGATTGATACCCGACCCGGAGTTGATGAACACCACATGGCCCTGCGCCGCGCGCAGCGCGGGCAGCAGCTCCAGGGTCAGCGCCACCGCGCCGATGACGTTGACGGCCATGGAGGAGCGCCACTCGTCCACCGAGGTCTCAGCGACCCGGCCTGGGTAGGCCACCCCGGCGTTGTGGATGAGCACGTCGAGCTCGACGATCGGTTCCACGACCGCGGCCAGCGAGTCCGGGTCGGCGAGATCCATCGGCCATGTGGTGGCGCCGAGGCGCTCGGCGACGGCATCGAGGCGGGGGGACGGGCGGCCGGCGAGCAGCAGCGTGTGGGTGGGGGCCAGCGCGTCGGCCAGGGCGGAGCCCAGTCCGCCGGAGGCACCGGTGATCATGGCGGTAGGCACGAATCGCACCTTACCGATCTGCGCGGCGGGCGAACTCGTCGCATGATGAAGGGCGATGCCCCACGATCCCAGTTTCACGCCCACGCAGCTCGCGGCCCGCGCAGCCTATCTGTTGCGGGGCAATGACCTCGGTGTGATGACCACCGCGGCCCCGCTGCTGTATCCCCATATGTGGAGCTGGGACGCCGCGTTCGTGTCCATCGGACTGGCTCCGCTGTCGGTCGAGCGGGCGGTGGTGGAACTCGACACGCTGCTGTCGGCGCAGTGGCGCAACGGCATGATCCCGCACATCGTGTTCGCCAACGGCGTCGACGGCTACTTTCCTGGGCCGGCCCGGTGGGCCTGCTCGGCGCTGGCGGCCAACGCCCCGGGGGCCCGGCACACATCCGGGATCACCCAGCCGCCGGTGCATGCGATCGCCGTGCAACGCATCCTCGACCACGCCCGCACCCGTGGCCGGTCCACCCGTGCGGTCGCGGAGTCGTTCCTGGACCGCCGTTGGGCGGAGCTGGTGCGCTGGCACCGCTGGCTCGCCGAATGCCGCGACCTCAACGAACGGGGCCGGGTGACGCTGTATCACGGTTGGGAGTCCGGGATGGACAACTCACCCCGGTGGGACGCCGCCTACGCGAACGTGGTGCCCGGCGACGTGCCGGAGTACCAGCGCGAAGACAACAAGATCAACACCGATGCCAGCCAGCGCCCCAGCGACCTCGAGTACGACCGGTACCTCTGGCTGGTCGAGGAGATGAAAGCGGCCCGCTACGACGACGAACTGATGTCGAAGTCGGTGAGCTTCGCCGTCGAGGACGTCTTCGTCTCGGCGATCCTGTCGGTGGCCTGTCAGGTGCTCGCCGAGATCGGTGAGGACTACAAACGCCCGCACGCCGACGTGCGAGACCTGTATGCGTGGGCCGACCGGTTCCGGTCGGGGGTCATCGAGACCACCGACCAGAGAACCGGCGCGGCAAGGGATTACGATGTGCGAGCGGACAGGTGGATCGCCACCGAGACGGTCGCGCAGTTCGCGCCGCTGCTCTGCGGAGGTCTGCCGCACGACCGGGAGAGGGCCCTGCTGCGTCTGCTGGAGGGGCCGCGGTTCTGCGGTCACCCGGATCTGGCGTACGCGTTGATCCCGTCGACGTCACCGGTGTCGCGCGACTTCCGGCCGCGCGAGTACTGGCGCGGTCCGGTGTGGCCGGTGATGACGTGGTTGTTCGCGTGGTGCTTCGCGCGGCGGGGGTGGGCCGAGCGGTCCTCGTTCCTGCGGCGGGAGGGCCTGCGCCAAGCCAGCGACGGCACCTTCGCGGAGTACTACGAGCCGTTCACCGGTGAACCGCTGGGCAGCATGCAGCAGTCGTGGACCGCGGCCGCGGTACTGGACTGGCTGGGCTGACTTGGTGGCGGTCGGTGCTACTCGGCGATCCGCTCGAGCGGTGCCAGCGCCTTGGCCAGCGCCTCGAGTTCCTCGCCGTTGAGCTTGCTGATCAGGGACGCCAGATGCGCCTGCCGCGAGGCCAGTGCTTCTCGATGCTGGGCCAGACCTTCGGGGGTGATGTCGACGAGCACGGCACGCAGATCCGAGGGGTCCCGGGATCGTTTCACCAGCCCGAGCTTCTCGAGCCGGCGGATCGCCACCGTGGTCGTGGGGGTGCGGACCCGCTCATGCGCGGCCAGTTCCGTCATGCGCATCGGGCCCTGGTCGAACAGCGTGAGAAGGATGGACAGCTGGGCCAGGGTCAGATCCCCTGACGTCGAGGTTCGCCCGGTGTGCCGCAGCACGGCCAGCACCTTGGACAGCACGCGCTGCAGCTCTCCGGCGAGCTCGCTGACCTGTGCATCTGCTTCGACCATAATTCAGTCAGTCTAACCGGTTCTGACCGGGCGGAGACGATGTCGCCGGGTTTCGCAAGCGAATTTTACGCGGCCTTACCGCAGGTCAGCAATGATGTGGCCGCAGGTCAGCCTCAACGTGGCCGCAGGTGAAGACCGACGTGGGCTGCAGGTGGGCGTCAACGTGGGCCGTCCGGCTGCTCCAGTGCCGTCGGCCGCAGCACCCCGCGACGGACCAGTTCGGCCACCAGGATCCGCGCCATCACCGCCGCTCGCTGCGCACACGCACCCTTCGCCGCGTCCGGGTCGCCGTCGCGAATCGCCGCGAGCTCCGCCTCGTAGCAGGGCAGCAGCTCGTCGCGATGGCCCAGATAAGTCTCCCAGAAGGCCTGCGGAATCATCGTCTGCGACGAGTCGATGATCGCCTGCAGCCGCGGCCCGGCGTATTCACCGTTGACGATGTTGCGGAACATCCGGGCGTGGGTGTCGAAGGTGCGGGAGTCTCTGCCGCCGCGCATCGCCGACATCTGCTCGTCGAGGGCGGCGACGATCTCCGGGTCGGAGGCTTGAGCGGCGCGCGACGAGGCCAGGCCGCTGAGCACTCCGTACAACTCGTGGTGTTCGCGGACCGTGGACTCGTCGAAACGCTCGACGTAGGCGCCGCGGTGGTAGCGGGTCGACAGGATGCCGTCGTGTTCGAGCTGCACCACCGCTTCTTGGACCGGAACGCGACTCAGGCCGAGCTCCTGGGCGATCTCGTTGCGGTCCAGGCGATCTCCCGACCGGAGCCTGCCGGTCAGGACCAAATTGACCACGTGTGAGACCACGAGGTCCTTCTCTTTGACCCCATACTTCTTCGGCATGGCCGCGCCAGTCTCTCACGCGGCGACGGCCCACCGTCGACGTTCGGCGGCTTCAGCTGACGCCGGACTGGCGCGAGTCGCGCCATCGGCACAGCGCCTCGGCCACGGTCAGGTCGTAATCGGGTCCGTTGACGCCGATCGTCAGCAACGTGACGCCCAACGCGACCAGCGATTCGGCACCCTCGACAGCGGCCTCCGGGCTGCGTTCGGGCACGCCGGAGGACCGTTCGATCGCACCGGGATCGCGACCGACGTCGGCGCAGTGCCGGTCGAGCACCTCGGCCTTGCCCGGATAGGTGGACGCATCGGTGAAGCCGTGCCAGATGTGGGCGTGCTCGGCGACCATGCGCAACGTCTTCTTCTCGCCCTGCCCGCCGATCAGGATCGGGATGTCCCGCACCGGCTGCGGGTTGAGCTTGCCGAGCCGCGACTCGATCCGCGGCAGCGCGGCGGCCAGCTCGTCGAGTCGGCTGCCCGCCGTGCCGAACTCGTAGCCGTACTCGTCGTAGTCCTTCTGCTTCCAGCCCGAACCGATGCCCAGGATCAGCCGGCCGTCGGAGATGTTGTCCACCGTGCGGGCCATGTCGGCCAGCAGTTCGGGATTTCGGTAGGAGTTGCAGGACACCAGCGCGCCGATCTCGATGCGCGAGGTCTGCTCCGCCCACGCGCCGAGCATCGTCCAGCATTCGTAGTGGGCACCGTCCGGATCGCCGTAAAGCGGGAAGAAGTGGTCCCAGTTGAAGGCGACGTCGACGCCGAGATCCTCGCAGCGGCGCACCGCGTCGCGGATGTGGCTGTAGCGGGGCGCGTGCTGTGGCTGCAGCTGGACGCCGATGCGGATGGGGCGAGTGGAGGAAGTCATGTCTCCAACCTAGGCACCCAGCGGCGCGAGACTGCGGTGAGATCGTGAATTCTTGCGAACGGGCGATCTCACCGCAGTTTCGGCGCAGGCCAGCGCAAGCGCTCAGACTTCTGCTGTCTCGTCTTCGCGCAAGCGCTCAGACGCCGATCTGGCCGTTGTTCTTCCACACCGCCACCACCGACGGGCGCGCCGTGCCGTTGCCGCCCTCGGGCCAGCGGGACTGCGGGTCGTCGATGCTGTTCTCGTCGTTCTCGCCGGGGTGCTGCACGCAGACGGTGACGAGATCGTCGGTGACCACCGGCCCACACGTCTCGGCGCCGAGCGGCACCGTCAGGAACTGCTTGACCTCGCCGCGGTTCGGGCCGTCGAGCGCGACGGCGAACAGGCCGTCGTTGGAGTCCAGGGCGTTGCCGTCGGTGGAGATCCACAGGTTGCCGTGGCTGTCGAAGGCCAGGTTGTCGGGGCAGGAGATCGGGCTGACCTTCGACTTGTCGAAGCCGCCGTAGTAGGTGTCGGCGGCTTCGGGATCTCCGCACACCAGCAGCAGATCCCAGGTGAAGTCGGTCCCCGCGTGGCTGTCGGTGATCTCGAGGACCTGACCGCTCTTGTTGTCGTTGCGCGGGTTGGCCGCGTCGGGGCCGGCCTCTCCTGGCGCGCCCCGCTTGCTGTTGTTGGTCAGCGCGACATACACCTTGCCGGTCTTCGGATTGGCCTCGAAGTCCTCGGGGCGGTCCATCTTGGTCGCGCCGGCCTTGTCGGCAGCCATCCGGGTGAACACCGCCACCTCATGGGCGGTGATGCCGTCCACCAGCGACTCGGCCTGTCCGTCGGGGCCGCTGCGCAGCAACGGAAGCCACGTTCCAGTGCCGGAGAAGGACCCGCTCGGCGGCAGTTCACCGGAGCCGTCGATCTCGCTGGGTGGGATGTCACTGGACAGCTTGGCCACATACAGCGTGCCCTCGTCGAGGATCGTCATGTTGTGCGCCATCGCCGCGGTATTGCTCATGTCAGGTCCGGGGTCCTGCATCTTCTTCGACGACACGAACTTGTACATGTAATCGAAGCGCTCGTCGTCGCCGGTGTAGGCGACCACGGTGCCGTCGTCGGTGATGTAGATGTTGGCGCCTTCGTGTTTGAGGCGACCCATCGCGGAGTGCTTGACCGGTGCGGAGTTCGGATCCCACGGGTTGAGCTCGACGACGTAGCCGAACCGGTTGGGCTCGTTGGGTGTTGCGACCAGGTCGAAGCGCGGGTCGAAGGTCTCCCACTTCAGCTCGGTTGGCTCCAGCGAGACGCCGTAGCGGTCCAGACGGTCGGCCTGCACCGGCGCCGGGGCCGGGGAGCCCTCGGCGGCACCGAAGTAGTCCTGGAAGTTCTCCTCCCCGGACAGCGCCGTGCCCCACGGCGTCACACCGCCGGCGCAGTTGGCGAATGTGCCTGCGACGGTGCGGCCCTCGGGATCAGCGGCGGTCTTGACGAACTCGCTGCCGGCGGCGGGCCCGGTCAGTGTCATCGGCGAATCGGCCGTGATGCGGCGGTTGTAACGGCCCATCACCGGCTTGAGACCGTCCGGTGTGCGCTCGACCTCGACGACACCCATGCCGACCGCGGCGATCTCGACATCGAATTGCTCACGGGTGGGCGCGTCGGGGTCGTAACCGGAGAACATGAACTGCGGTGTCACGTATTCGAAGTTGGTGACCAGCAGGAAACGGTTGCGGCTGCCGGGAATGGGCAGCAGACCGGCGAAGTCGTTGTTGAACCCGAACTGGCCGCGCTGGGCGTCGCCGGTCTGGTTGTTCACGTCGAACGCCGGCGCGCCGGGCAGCACCGGGTCCCCCCAGCTGATCACGACGGCTTGTTGGTAACCGTCGGCGACGACGACCGCGTCCTCGCTGTTGGGTGCGACCGAGGCGAAGTTCATGCCGGGAGGCGGCCCAGCGGGAGCGGCCGACGACGCGGTCGACGACGCCGCGGGCTGAGACTCGCTCGAACACGCGGCCAGGACGGAGCCCGCGCCGACGGCGAGCACCGCGACGCCCCCGGCCTGCAACATCGACCGCCGCGACAAGGCCTTGACGACATCGCCGAAGTACTCGTTGTCGCTGCGGTTGGGCACCGGCTTGGAGCAGGCGTCACCGCACTTGTAGACGCACGTGATGTGCTGTCGCTTGGACTTTCCGTCATGGGTGACAAACAGATTGAGCGGCACGAGCGCCATGGCGGTGCTGTTCCTTCCACGGTCGACTACCGGCCGGGGCTGAGGGCCGGGACTCGCGGAAAATTACGGCAGCCGGGCTAGCAGCAGGCAATCAGAAGGTGAACAGCCGGGGGTTACCTGGCCCGCGCGCGTCAGCTTTCGAGAATCCCTCGCAGCAGTGTGGTCAGCACGCGGGGCTGATCGCTCTGCACCGAGTGGCCCGAATCGGCGACGACGTGCACGCCCCGGAAGCCGGGCGCGGTGCGGGCGAAGGCATCGGCGTCCTCATCGTTGACGAAAAACGAGTTGGCGCCGCGGATCAGCGTCGTGGGGGTGTCGAGCCTGGGCACGTCGTCCCACAGTCCCTCGAAGCCCTCAGCTTTGGTGATGCTGTCATACCGCCAGGTCCAGGTGCCATCCTCGAGACGCTTGGCGTTGTGGAAGACCCCGCGCCGCAACGACTCCCGGTCCCGGTGCGGAGCAGCGGCCACCGTCACCTCGAGCATCGCGTCGAACGAGGGGAAGGTGCGCTCACCCTGCACCAGCGCCACGGTGCCCTTCTGCGCGTCGGTCATCTCCGTGTGCCGCTCGGGCGCCGAGGGGGTCACGTCGACGAGGACGAGTTCGCGCACGAGCTCCGGGGCGCTCACCGCCAGCCGCAGCGCGGTCAGACCCCCCAGCGACATGCCGACCACCAGGTCCGCGTCGGCGGCGTGTTCGCGGATCATCGGTTCGACGGCGGTGGCGTTCAGTTTGGGGCCGTAGTCACCGTCGTCGCGCCACGCCGAGCGGCCGTGGCCGGGGAGGTCGATGGCCAGCGCCGGAACACCCAGACCGACGATGACGGTGTCCCAGGTATGCGCGTTCTGGCCGCCCCCGTGCAGGAACACCACCCGGGGCGCGTCGTCGCCGAATTTCACGGCGCTGACGGGGCCGTGCTCGATGCGCGCGGCCGCGGGCAGGGGACCGGAGACGCCCGCCTGGCGCGCGTTCTCCTGGAGGAAGATGAACTCGGACAGGCTGGCCAGCTCGTCGTCGGTGTCGTCCATGCTGAAACAGTACGCACCGGCGAAATCCAGATGCGGCCTACCTCCGTGGTGTGTCAACGTCGGGAGGTGACTGCATCGTCGGAGGTGATCGTCCGGGGCGTCGAGGGCGGCGACTGGCCGGGAATGGCGCTACTCGCCGCGACCTGTTTCGGGCTGTGGCATCCGCCGGACGCGCGCCAGATGTGGCAGAGCCTGGTGGCGCCGGGCTGCGCGGTGGTGGCGTGCGACGGATCCGATGTCGTGGGCACCGCCGTGGCGCTGGACCTCGAGGTGACGGTGCCGGGCGGCGCGGTGCTGCCGATGGCGGGGGTGTCGTGGGTGGCGGTGTCGCCGACGCATCGCCGCCGCGGTGTGCTGCGGGCCATGTTCGCCGAGCTGCACACCAGGATGGGCCGCTTCCCGATCGCGGGCCTGGAGGCCAGCGAGGCCGGCATCTACGGCCGCTTCGGCTACGGGCGCGCGACGGAGGCGCATCGACTCACCGTTGAGCGGGGGTCGGCGCGCTTCCACGAGAGCGTCGCGGACCCCGGCGGGGTGCGCCTCGCCCACGCCGCCGAGCACCGCGAGCAGCTCGAGGAGATCTTCGAGCGGTGGCGGCGGCAGACGCCGGGCGGTCTGCACAGTCCGCGGCAGTTGTGGGATGAGGTGCTCACCGACCGCCCCGAGGCCCGTGACGGCGGTAGCGCCCTGTTCTGCCTGCTGCACCCCGACGGTTTCGCGTTGTACCGGGTGCACGGCGGGGAACGTAAAGACCGCATCGAGATCACCAAGTTCACCGCGGTGACTGCGGACGCGCACGTGGCGTTGTGGCGCACGCTGCTCGGCATGGACCTGATGGATTCGGTGTCGGTGCACACCCATCCGGGGGAGGCGCTGCCGTATCTGCTGACCGACCCGCGTCTGGTTCGCACCACCGGGGTCGACGACGGGTTGTGGCTGAGGTTGATCGATGTCCCTGCCGCGTTGCGGGCGCGCACCTACGCGGCTGATGTATCGGTGGTGCTGGACATTTCGGACGCTGTGTTGGGCGGGGGCGGCCGGTTCGCGCTGGAGGTGCGTGACGGCCGGGCCCGCTGCGTCCCGACGACGGCGGACGTCGACGTGCACACCGATCTGTCGGTGCTGGGGTCGCTGTACTTCGGGGCGCACCGGGCGTCGGCGTTCGCGACGGCGGGCCGGTTGCGCTGCGCGAACCCCCGGCTGGTGGCGGCGTTGGACGCCGCGTTCGCCTCCGACGTACCCGCGCAGCTCGGCTTCGGCTTCTAACTCAAATGCGTTGAGGCTGCGCCCACGGCGAGGAAGTGCGAGTGACTTCCACCGTGAGCGCAGCCTCAACGAGGGTTTGGCGGGTTACTTCCCGTCGATGAAGTTCTCCAGCTGGGCGCGCGCGACATCGTCGGCGAGCTGCTTGGGCGGGCTCTTCATCAGGTAGGCCGAGGCCGCCTCGACGGGCCCACCGACACCGCGGTCCTTGGCGATCTTGGCGGCGCGCACGGCGTCGATGATCACGCCGGCCGAGTTGGGGGAGTCCCACACCTCGAGCTTGTACTCCAGGTTCAGCGGCACGTCGCCGAAGGCGCGGCCCTCGAGGCGCACGTAGGCCCACTTGCGGTCGTCGAGCCACGCGACATGGTCGGACGGGCCGATGTGAACGTTCTTGTCTTCGACCTTGCCGGCCAGCGAGCCGGACAGGTTGGACGTGACGGCCTGGGTCTTGGACACCTTCTTCGACTCGAGCCGGGTGCGCTCGAGCATGTTCAGGAAGTCCATGTTGCCGCCGACGTTGAGCTGGTAGGTGCGGTCGAGCGCGACGCCGCGGTCCTCGAACAGCTTGGCCATCACGCGGTGGGTGATGGTGGCGCCGACCTGGCTCTTGATGTCGTCACCGACGATCGGGACACCGGCGTCGGCGAACTTCTTGGCCCACTCAGGATCCGAGGCGATGAACACCGGCAGCGCGTTGACGAACGCCACACCGGCGTCGATGGCGCACTGCGCGTAGAACTTGTCGGCTTCCTCGGACCCGACGGGCAGGTAGGACACCAGCACGTCGACCTCGGCGTCCTTGAGCGCCTGGACCACATCGACGGCGTCGGCGTCGGAGATCTCTATGGTGTCGGCGTAGTACTTGCCGATGCCGTCGAGGGTCGGTCCGCGCTGTACGACGACGTCGGTGGGCGGCACGTCGGCGATCTTGATGGTGTTGTTCTCGGAGGCGAAGATGGCCTCGGACAGGTCGAAGCCGACCTTCTTGGCGTCCACGTCGAATGCGGCGACGAACTTGACGTCGCGCACGTGGTACTGGCCGAGCTTGACGTGCATCAACCCGGGAACGGTGGCGTTCTCGTCGGCATCCTTGTAGTACTGCACGCCCTGAACGAGCGATGACGCGCAGTTGCCCACGCCGACGATCGCGACCCGGACGTCATTGCTTGCGGTCATGACGGCTTCTCCTCTTGTCCAACTCGACCTGTATTTCGAGAACTACTGTCGGGATTACTCACTGCTTCGACTGGCACCGAGACCTGGCTCAGGTCTGTTCGGCGTGTCCTTGTGCAGACTTCTCTGCGGCGATCAACTCGTTGAGCCACTTGACTTCTCGTTCGCTGGACTCCAGGCCCAGCTGATGCAGCTGCCGGGTGTAGCGATCGAACGAGCTGCTCGCCCGCGCAACGGCTTCGCGCAGACCTTCGCGGCGTTCCTCCACCTGACGACGACGGCCCTCGAGGATCCGCATTCTCGCCTCCGCCGGTGTGCGGTTGAAAAACGCGAGGTGGACCCCGAAACCGTCGTCGGAAAAGTTCTGGGGACCGGTGTCGGCCACCAACTCGCTGAAACGTTGCTTTCCGGCGTCGGTGAGCTGATACACCCGGCGGGCGCGGCGCACCTTCAGGGTGCCGTCTCCGGTGGCGTCCTCGACGATCAGGCCGTCGGCCTGCATGCGGCGAAGCGCCGGGTACAGCGAACCGTACGAGAAGGCCCGGAAGGCGCCCAGCAGACCGGTGAGCCGTTTACGCAGCTCGTAGCCGTGCATCGGCGATTCCAGGAGTAGCCCCAGGACGGCGAGTTCGAGCATTGGGGAACACCTCCTCGAGAAACCTGTCCGTCGCTACGACGGCTCGACACGTCAGCCAACTGTATCGCGCCGATATATTAATCGCTACATCGGTGCGCGCAAATCGCGCGCAATCTTCGGACGGGTCAGTTACTGGGGTAGCTGATGTGCTTGACGGTGCCGTCGGCGTTGAGCTCGACGTAGCCGCTGCCGAACTCGCTGGACACATAGATCGACAGGTCGATCGCCCCGGGGGGTGCGGTGATGTCGCTGCTCGGATCGATCGACAGATAGATGTTGTCGACGTCCGCGGCGTTGATGCCCAAGGTCTCGGGCGCCCCGCGGAGCAGACCCACCACCTCTTCGACGTCGAACGCAGCCAGGTCGACCAGCACATCGCGCTCGTCCTTGGCCGATGTCGACGGGTCACCCCAGCCGCCGCGGTAGCTGTAGCGCAGCACGCGTCGGGCGTCGGCAGGGTCCGGGCGCTCCAGCGACGCGTAGTCCGGGTAGACGGTCAACGAGTAGCCCGAGGTGTCCCCGAACTTCTGCCGCATCTGCTCCAGCAGGCCGTTCAACCCACCCAGCGACTGAAGTTGCCGCGGCGGAGTCAGCACTTTGGCCGGGATACCGTCGGACTTCGCACCGGGGTCGGAGGTGAAGTTCAGCGGCGACGGGGTGTTGCCGTAGAGCCCCCAGCCGATCGCGATGCCCAACACGACCAGGACGCCGGCGATGGCCGCCTTGATGCCCCACCCGGGCGCGACGGGCAGGCGCCGCTTTTCCGGCGGCGACAGCGTGATCGGCGGGGCCGCGATCTGCAGGTCGGCGACCAGCGCCTGCAGTTCGCCGAGCGTGGCCGCGGTGGTGGCGGCCTTGACGCGCTCGCCGTGTTCGGTCATGGAGAGCTGACCTTCGGCCAGCGCGGTGTCCAGCGCCGCGCAGGTGGAGTTGCGGTCGCTGTCCTTTGCCCGCGTGCCCGACGTCCGCCGTGCTGAGCTGCCCGAGGCCACGTCGATGATCGTAAGAGTTGGCGCGTCGATACCGCAGGCCAGATGGCCTCGAGATCGTCTCGATGGCGCCACGGCTCGCCCGTCACGCTTCTGTGCTCGATGGGCCGACGTACTCTGGTCTGCGTGCGATTGCAGCGACAGGTGGTGGACTACGCCCTTCGGCGACGGTCCCTGCTGGCAGAGGTCTATTCGGGGCGCACCGGCGTCTCGGAGGTCTGCGACGCCAATCCGTATCTGCTGCGCGCCGCCAAGTTCCACGGCAAGCCCAGTTCGGTGATGTGTCCGATCTGCCGTAAGGAGCCGTTGACGCTGGTGTCCTGGGTGTTCGGCGATCACCTGGGGGCTGTCTCGGGGTCTGCACGCACCGCCGAAGAACTCGTCCTGCTGGCGACCCGGTACGACGAGTTCTCTGTCCATGTGGTGGAGGTATGCCGCACCTGCAGTTGGAATCACCTGGTCAAGTCGTATGTGCTCGGCGCGATCCCACCACCCAAGGGATCACGCCGCACCCAAGCCGCGCGCAGCCGTGCGCGCACGGCCAGTGAATAGCGACAGGCGCCACGACCGGTCAGGCCAGGATGCCCGCGCAGGGCACCATGCTGACGGCGTGAGCGCGCGACCCCCGCAGCACCGGCCGGACGGGCCGAGGCACCGTACTCCCGGTCCGGACCTGCAGCGCCGTCCACCGGGTGCACCCGACGACCGGCGCACCGCGATCCTGCCGCCCGTGCGTGATGACGTGCCGCCGCACCTGCGCGACCCGATCGACTCGGTCAAGCGTGCGCTCGACGGCGGCCCGCCCAAGCGGCCGCCGCCCCCGCCCCCGCCCACCGGCGGTGGTGGGTCGGGCGGTGACGGTCCGACGGGCGGCCCGAGCTGGCGTGACCGGATCAACTGGCGGTGGGTGCGCCGCGGGTCGCTGATCGCCGCCGTGGTGCTGATCGTGCTTCCGCTGCTGACGTTCGGAATGGCGTACATGATCGTCGACGTCCCCAAACCCGGGGACATCCGCACCGCGCAGGTGTCGACGATCCTGGCCAGCGACGGCAGCGAGATCGCCAAGGTGGTGCCGCCCGAGGGCAACCGGGTCGACGTCAGCATCGACCAGATCCCGGTGCACGTCCGCGACGCCGTGATGGCCGCCGAGGATCGCGACTTCTACTCCAACCCGGGGTTCTCGTTCACCGGCTTCCTGCGCGCGGCCAAGAACAACATCTTCGGCGGTGACCTGCAGGGCGGGTCGACGATCACCCAGCAGTACGTCAAGAACGCCCTGGTCGGCGACGCACGCTCCGGGGTCGGCGGCTTGGTCCGAAAAGCCAAGGAGCTGGTGATCTCGACGAAGATGTCCGGCGAATGGTCCAAGGACCAGGTGCTGGAGTCCTATCTGAACATCATCTATTTCGGCCGCGGGGCCTACGGCGTGGCCGCGGCGGCGCAGGCGTATTTCGCCAAGCCGGTCGAGCAGCTCAACGTGGCCGAGGGTGCGCTGCTGGCCGCGCTGATCCAGCGGCCGTCGGCGCTGGACCCGGCCGTCGACCCGGACTCCGCGGCCGCACGGTGGAACTGGGTGCTCGACGGCATGGTGGAGATCGGGGCGCTCTCCGAGCAGGACCGGCAGGCGCAGGTGTTCCCGCCGACCATCCCGCCCGATGCTGCCAGCACGCAGAACCAGACCACCGGGCCGAACGGACTGATCGAGCGGCAGGTCATCAACGAGCTGCTCGAGATCTTCGACATCAACGAGCAGACGCTGAACACCGAGGGTCTGCAGATCACCACCACCATCAACCCGCAGGCGCAGGCCGCCGCGGTCGACGCCGCAGACGAGTACATGGAGGGCCAGGACCCCGACATGCGCACGGCGATCGTGTCGATCGACCCGAAGACCGGCGGGGTGGAGGCCTACTACGGCGGCACCGACGCCGCCGGGTTCGACTTCGCCCAGGCCGGTCTGCCCACCGGCTCGTCGTTCAAGGTCTTTGCGTTGGTCGCGGCGCTGGAACAGGGCATGGGCCTGGGCTATCAGGTGGACAGTTCGCCGGTGACGGTCAACGGCATCGAGATCTCCAACGTCGAGGGCAACAGCTGCGGCACCTGCAACATCGCCGAGGCGTTGAAGCGTTCGCTGAACACCAGCTACTACCGGCTGATGCTGGAGCTGGAGAACGGTCCGGCCGATGTGGCCGACGCCGCGCACCGCGCCGGCATCGCCGAGAGCTTCCCCGGGGTGGAGCACACGCTGTCTGAGGACGGCCAGGGCGGCCCGCCCAACAACGGCGTGGTGCTGGGGCAGTACCAGTCTCGGGTGATCGACATGGCCTCGGCGTACGCCACGCTCGCCGCGTCGGGCGTCTACCACAAGCCGCACTTCGTGCAGAAGGTCGTCAACGCCGAGGGCACCGTGCTCTACGACGCCAGCCAGGAGGACAACACCGGCGAGCAGCGCATCGAGAAGGACGTGGCCGACAACGTCACCGCCGCGATGCAGCCGATCGCCGCCTACTCCGGCGGGCACGCGCTGGCCGGGGGTCGCCCGTCGGCCGCCAAGACCGGCACCAACCAGCTCGGTGACACCGGCGCCAACCGCGACGCCTGGATGGTCGGGTTCACCCCGTCGCTGTCGACGGCAGTGTGGGTCGGTACCACCGAGGGCACCAAGCCGCTGGAGAACCAGTGGGGTTCGCCGGTGTACGGGTCAGGTCTGCCGTCGGACATCTGGAAGGCGACGATGGACGGTGCGCTGGACGGCACCGATACCGAGTCGTTCCCGAAGCCCGAGGAGATCGGCGGATACGCCGGGGTGCCGGCGCCGCCCCCGCCGCCGCCCACCTCGACCGAGCCCCCACCGCCGTCGGAGACCGTCATCCAGCCGACGCTGGAGATCGCGCCCGGCATCACGATTCCGTGGGGGCCGCCGACCACGGTGCCCGCGTCGCCCGCACCCGGCGCGCCGCCCCCGCCGCCGGATCCGGCCGCCGTGCCGCCCGGCCCTGACGGTCAACCCGCCCCGGTGAACGAGCCTGGCGTGCCGGTCGCGCCCGGAGCCCCGCCGCCGCCCCCGTGACGGACGGTGGCGACGAGGCCGAATCCGAGGTCGATGCTCCGGCTCGGTCGGAGGAGTCGGGTTCTCCCGCTCGGCCGGAGGTGTTTGATTCGCCGGCTCGGTCGGAGGTGCTTGATTCGCCGGCTCGGCCGGCAGGGTTGAATTCGCCGGCTCGGCCGGAGGTGGTCGATTCGCCGGCTCAGCCGGAGGGGTGGGAGTCGCCGGCTCGGCTGGCAGGTGACCTCCGGAGCCTCGACGACCGCGACCTGCCCAGCCGTACCGACACGATCGGCGCCGCGCTGGCGGGCACGATCGGCGGGCCGGTCGGCCGGCACGCGCTGATCGGTCGCACCCGCTTCCTGACCCCGCTGCGGGTGATGATGCTGATCGCGCTGGTGTTCCTGGCGCTGGGCTATTCGACGAAAGCGGCGTGCCTGCAGACCACCGGCTCCGGCACCGCCGAGCAGCGGGTCGCCAACTGGGAGAACAACCGCGCCTACTACGAGCTCTGCTATTCGGACACCGTGCCGCTCTACACCGCGGAGCTGCTGAATCTGGGCAAGTTCCCGTACAAGTCCAGCTGGGTGGAGACCGACGACGACGGGACGCCCCAGATCACCTACGACGGCGAACCCGCCGTGCGCTACATGGAGTATCCGGTGCTGACCGGCATCTACCAGTACCTGTCGATGACGGTTGCCAAGACCTACTCGGCGCTGACCAGGCTGGTGTCGGTGCCGGTTGTGGCCGAGGTGGTGATGTTCTTCAACATCGCCGCGTTCGGGCTGGCCCTGGCATGGCTGACGACTCTGTGGGCCACCGCGATGCTGGCCGGGCCGCGCCGCATCTGGGACGCCGCGCTGGTTGCCGCCTCGCCGATCGTCATCTTCCAGATCTTCACCAACTTCGACGCGCTGGCAACGGCTTTCGCGGCGGGCGCCCTGCTCGCCTGGGCCCGCCGAAGACCGGTGCTCGCCGGCGTGTTGATCGGTCTGGGGGTGGCGGCCAAGCTGTATCCGTTGCTCCTGCTGATCCCGCTGACGCTGCTGGCGATCCGGGCCGGGAGACTGCGGGAGGTCGGCAAGACCGCGGCGGCAGCTGTGGGCACCTGGCTGCTGGTCAACCTGCCGATCATGGTGCTTTTCCCGCGGGGCTGGTCGGAGTTCTTCCGGCTCAACACCCGTCGCGGCGACGACATGGACTCGCTGTACAACGTGGTGAAGTCGTTCACCGGGTGGCCCGGTTTCGATCCCGACCTCGGCTTCTGGGAGCCCCCCACCGTGCTGAATGCCGTCAGCGCAGCGCTGTTCGCGGCCTGCTGCATCGTGATCGGCTACATCGCGCTGACCGCTCCGCGCCGCCCACGGGTGGCGCAGTTGGCGTTCCTGGTGGTGGCGGCGTTCCTGCTGACCAACAAGGTGTGGAGTCCGCAGTTCTCGCTGTGGCTGGTGCCGTTGGCGGTGCTGGCGTTGCCGCATCGACGTCTGCTGCTGGCCTGGATGACGATCGACATGCTGGTGTGGGTGCCGCGGATGCTGTTCCTGTTCGGCGAGCAGAACATGGGGCTGCCCGAGCAAGCGTTCACCGCGACGGTGCTGCTGCGTGACATCGCGGTGATCGGGTTGTGCGCGTTGGTGATCCGGCAGATCTACCGGCCCCAGCAGGATCTGGTGCGTGCCGGCGGGGCGGTCGACGACCCGGCGGGCGGGGTGTTCGATGGCGCGCCGGACGCGCCACCACGGTGGCTGCCGGACTGGCTACGCCCCCGCCCCAGCGTGGCGGCGACGCGGGAGGCGGCGCCGGTCTAGCCTTCGCGCTGCAGGCCTTCCTCGCCGAGTGTGAATCAGCGGCGATTGCGAGGCCGATTTTTCGCAGTGAGTTCACTGTCGGCGACGGCTTCGGGCCGATTTCGCAAGGGGTTCACGTTCGGCGACCGCGGCGGGAACCGGAGGCGATTGCGGTGACGGCTTTGGGCGCGACGGCCGCACCTCAGTGACCGCCCGGGCCGCGATTTCGCAGATCAGCGCCCGTTCCTGTAACCTGGCCCGGTTGCCGACGCAGGCGACCCTCCTGCCACGGACACGCCGTGGCCGCAACGACCATAGGAGGTGATGGGTTAGTTATGCGTCCATACGAAATCATGGTCATCCTCGACCCCACTCTCGACGAGCGCACCGTGGCTCCGTCGCTGGAGACGTTCCTCAACGTGATCCGCAAGGATGGCGGCAGTGTCGACAAGGTCGACATCTGGGGACGCCGGCGGCTGGCCTACGAGATCGCCAAGCACGCCGAGGGCATCTACGCCGTGGTCGACGTCAAGGCCGAGCCGGCGACGGTCTCCGAGCTGGACCGTCAGCTGAACCTGAACGAGTCCGTGCTGCGCACCAAGGTGATGCGGACCGACAAGCACTAAAGGGTGCCGCTCGTCGGAACCGCTGCGTAGGCTCGCGCCCAACACGCCGACCACCACCTTCAGGAGGAACCCGTGGCTGCTGGTGACACCACCATCACTGTCGTAGGAAACCTGACCGCCGATCCCGAACTCCGGTTCACCCCGTCGGGTGCGGCGGTGGCCAACTTCACCGTCGCCTCGACGCCGCGTATCTACGACCGCCAGAGCGGTGAGTGGAAGGACGGCGAGGCGCTGTTCCTGCGGTGCAACATCTGGCGTGAGGCCGCCGAGAACGTGGCCGAGAGCCTGACCCGCGGATCGCGCGTCATCGTCCAGGGCCGGCTCAAGCAGCGCTCCTTCGAAACCCGCGAGGGCGAGAAGCGCACCGTGGTCGAGGTCGAGGTCGACGAGATCGGACCCTCGCTGCGCTACGCGACCGCCAAGGTCAACAAGGCCAGCCGCAGCGGCGGCGGCGGTGGCGGCGGATTCGGTGGCGGTGGCGGCGGCGGTTCCCGCCCGGCGGCTGCCAACAGCGCACCGGCCGAGGATCCCTGGGGCAGCGCGCCCGCATCGGGCTCCTTCGGTGGCGCCGACGACGAACCACCGTTCTGACACAACGATATTCATAAATTTTCTTGAGGAAGAGATAGACACATGGCGAAATCGACAAAGCGCCGTCCGGCTCCGGAGAAGCCGGTCAAAACTCGCAAGTGCGTGTTCTGCTCGAAGAAGGGCAAGAACATGGACATCGACTACAAGGACACCGCGCTGCTGCGCACCTACATCAGCGAGCGCGGCAAGATCCGTGCCCGCCGGGTGACCGGTAACTGCGTTCAGCACCAGCGCGACGTCGCGATCGCGGTGAAGAACGCCCGCGAGGTCGCGTTGCTGCCGTTCAGCTCGTCGGCGCGGTAAACGGCGAGAAGAAGACAGGACGAAAATATGAAACTGATTCTGACTGCAGAGGTCGAGCACCTCGGCTCGCCCGGTGACACCGTCGAGGTCAAGGACGGCTACGGCCGCAACTATCTGTTGCCGCGCGGGCTGGCCATCGTGGCGACCCGTGGCGCCCAGCGCCAGGCCGAGACCATCCGGCGCACCCAGGAGCTCAAGGGCGTCAAGAACCTCGAGCACGCCAATGAGCTGAAGACGGCGATCGAGAACCTCGGCGCCGTGCAGCTGTCGGTGAAGACCGCCGGCGACTCGGGCAAGCTGTTCGGCTCGGTCACCGCGGCCGACATTGCGACGGCAATCAAGAAGGCCGGTGGCCCGAACCTGGACAAGCGCACCATCGCGTTGCCCAAGGCGCACATCAAAACGACCGGCGCCCACACGGTGCCGGTGCGGTTGCACCACGACGTCGAGGCGCAGGTGTCGCTGGACGTCGTTTCCGGCTAGTCAGGGCTGGCCGAAGCGCTCCTAACAACGGCCGGGCAGAGACCACGTGTCTTTGCCCGGCCGTTGTCGTTTCCGGTGGCGAACAAATCCCGGCAAAGCAGCGCCAGCGAACATAACCGGCTGTTAACCTGCCCGGCGCCGAGGGGAAACACAACACGCCCGAACCGGCAACCGCGCGCGACACGCCGACCAATTTCCCATCCACAGCTCCTCAGCCCACCTATGGTGCGTTCAGCTGCGCGAATGGGACGAACGATGACCTTGATCCACAGGTTCTCCCCAACGAGTCAACATGGCTCACCGGACCTATGCACACGGCATCCACAGGTTGGTCAACAGGGCCGACTTGATTCCCGCTCAGCAACCTCTAACGTGATCCGTCGCGGGATCGGTTCAGGTCTCCACGGAGGACATGTCGGAGGCCGGATCTACAGTCGCGGCGTGCTGCTTCGAAAGTTCGTTCGATCGCGTTCAGGAGGGGGTGCGGGTCAGCGTGGCTGTCGTCGATGACTTGGGTCGGTCGGGCGAACGTTCAAGCACAGAACCACCCCCAAACGAGGACTTCGGCCGCCAGCCCCCGCAGGATCCCGCCGCCGAACAGGCCGTGTTGGGCGGCATGCTGCTCAGCAAGGACGCCGTCGCCGACGTCCTCGAGCGGCTGCGTCCCGGCGACTTCTACCGTCCCGCGAACCAACTCGTCTACGACGCGATCCTCGACCTCTACAGCCGCGGTGAGCCCGCCGACGCGGTCACCGTCGCCGCCGAACTGGACCGGCGCGGGCTGCTGCGCCGGGTGGGCGGCGCGCCCTATCTGCACACCCTGATCTCGACGGTGCCAACCGCCGCGAACGCCGGGTACTACGCCGGGATCGTCAGCGAGAAGGCGCTGCTGCGCCGGCTGGTGGAGGCGGGCACCCGGGTCGTGCAGTACGGCTACGCCGGTGCCGACGGCGCCGACGTCGACGACATCGTCGACCGTGCGCAGGCCGAGATCTACGACGTCACCGAGCGGCGCACCGCCGAGGATTTCGTGGCGCTCGAAGAGCTGCTGCAGCCCACGATGGACGAGATCGACGCCATCGCCTCGCAGGGTGGCATCTCCAAGGGTGTACCGACTGGCTTCGTGGAACTCGACGAGCTCACCAACGGACTGCATCCCGGTCAGATGGTCGTCGTCGCGGCCAGGCCCGGTATGGGGAAGGCCTTGGCGCTGGACACGCCGCTCCCGACGCCGGCCGGCTGGACCACCATGGGTGAGGTTCGCGTCGGTGACGAGCTGATCGGCGCCGACGGACGGCCCACCCGCGTGGTGGCGGCCACCGACGTCATGGTCGGGCGGCCGTGCTACGAAGTCGAGTTCTCCGACGGCACCGTCATCGTCGCTGACGAGCAGCACCAGTGGCTGACCGACACCCGTGCGTCGCGCAGGAACCCGAACGTGCCCGCGTCGGTGCGGACAACCCGCGAGATCGCCGACACGCTGAAGTGTGCGACCGCCGATCGTCGACTGAACCATTCGGTCGTCAATGCGGCGCCGATCCAAGGTGCCGAACAGGATCTGTTGGTGCCGCCCTACACACTGGGCGCCTGGTTGGGTGACGGGACCACCGCGTGCGCCCAGCTCACAACGGCTGATCCCGAGATCGTCATGCGCATCGAGGGGGAGGGCATAGTCGTTCAGAAATCCACGTCTGCGCTCTATCGCTACAGTCTGATGCTGCCCGAGGATGAACGACCGTCAGCGCGAGCCTGCGTCGTGTGTGGAAAGGAGTTCGTGCCGCAGACGAGCCAGGTTCGGACCTGCGGTCGTTCGTGCGGGGGACGCGCGCGTTTCGTGTCGGAGGCGGTGTCTCCTCCCAGGTGCTCGCGATGCGGAAAACCGTCCTCCGGATTGCGGCAGTGCCAACGTTGCCGTAACGCGGTGGGCACCGTCCAGGCGCGACTGCGAACCCTCGGGGTGCTGGGGGACAAGCACATCCCCTTGCAGTACCTGCGAGCGTCTGAGGGTCAGCGTCGCGCGCTGCTCGCCGGATTGCTTGATACCGACGGCACCGTGACAAACGGTGGCACCGTCCAGTTCACGGTGACGAACAGGCGGCTGTCCGCCGACGTCGTCGAACTGATCGTGTCACTCGGCTACCGGTGCCAGGTCGCCACTAAGGCGGTTAACGGCCGAAGCGAGCTTTCCTCGACGGCGTATCTGGTGAACTTCTCCGCATCCGACCAGGTTTTCGGATTGCATCGAAAAGAGCTGCTACACAAAGAGCGTCGCGCGGCCAGCACAGCACGGTCGCACTCCCGGTTCATCACCGACGTCCGGCCGGTCCCGAGTGTTCCGGTGCGGTGTGTCGAGGTGGACAACGCCGACCACATGTACCTGGCCAGCCGAGCGATGGTGCCGACCCACAACTCGACCCTGGGCCTCGATTTCATGCGGTCCTGCTCGATCAAGAACCATCTGCCGAGCATCGTGTTCTCGCTGGAGATGAGTAAGTCCGAGATCGTGATGCGGTTGCTCTCGGCGGAGGCGAAGATCAAGCTCGCCGACATGCGATCGGGCCGGATGAGCGACGACGACTGGACGCGGTTGGCGCGGCGGATGAGTGAGATCAGCGAGGCGCCACTGTATATCGACGACTCGCCCAACCTGACGATGATGGAGATCAGGGCCAAGGCCAGGCGGCTGAAGCAGAAGGCGGATCTGCGTCTCATCGTCATCGACTACCTGCAGCTGATGACCTCCGGCAAGAAGGTCGAGTCCCGCCAGCAGGAAGTGTCCGAATTCTCCAGGCAGATCAAGCTGTTGGCCAAGGAACTGGAAGTTCCCGTGGTGGCGATGAGCCAGCTGAACCGAGGCCCGGAGCAGCGCACCGACAAGAAACCGATGCTGTCCGATCTGCGAGAGAGCGGCAGCATCGAGCAGGACGCCGACATGGTGATCCTGTTGCACCGCCCGGACGCGTTCGAGAGTGACGACCCCCGCGGCGGTGAGGCGGATCTGATCGTGGCCAAGCACCGCGCCGGCCCGACGAGAACCGTGACCGTGGCGCACCAGCTGCACCTGTCGCGGTTCGCCAACATGGCGAAGTAAACCTTCAGGGCTTGTAGGTTCTCAAATTCGCCTGCACTTTCTCACGTTTCGCTGCACCAGGACTGCACTTGTGCAGCGCCCCACTAGGGCCGCCCGCAGTGCGGTCGGCGAAGTCCGGAACTCCTCATGGCCTCAGTCCGCGTAATCCTTCCGCAGCGGGACTCAACTACGAGTGGCCCAAACTCGGCCGGTAGTCAGCCACCTCGGACTCAGCAGCAAGCAGCGCACCCAATTCGCCCTCCTGCTGGGCAACAAACACACCGATCACCTGGCGGCAGACCTCCGGCACGCTCTCCCCGCGCATATCAGCGATACGTTTCAACCCGATCAGCAGTGACGTAGACACGTGAAACTGCACCGTGAATTGACCGCACGATCCATCCTCGGGCGGCAACCCCGGACCTACCACCACAGGATCATCCGCCCCGAATTGTTCCACCTCAGCACCGCGCGCCCTCTCGACGACCCCATCACTAGCGCCGCCCGCAGTGCGGTCGGCGAGGTCCCGGAACTCCTCATGGCTGAACAAACCCATTCCGCCAACGTTAGACCTCGAAGAACTCCAAAGCCGCCAAGTGAGCGGCTTGCCGGGGCCGACCGACAGCGAGGGGCTGCCGTAGAGCTTTCGCTGCAATGCGGGCGAGAGCGGCCCACGAGTAACCTCGCCACATGCCGCGCAAACTGACTGACGACGAAATCACGGCGCTCCTCGACAGCCGTCCGGGCTGGGCGATCCTGACCACCATCGATAAGGACGGGTTCCCACACACCGTGCCGCTGGGCTACTTTCGGATGAACGGTGACGTCGTCATGGGTGTGCGAGATGGCACGCGCAAAGTGGCCAACGTAGAGCGCAATCCGAACGTGAGCGTCATGCTCGAAGAGGGTTCAACCATGGCGGATATCCGCGGGGTGATGTTCCAAGGTCACGCGCGCATCGTTCGGGAACCCGCTGAAACGCTGGAGCTCGCACGCCACGGCGCCCGGTCACGCGGCGTGCCGGAGTCCGAGTGGCCCACCGCGCCGAGACCGGGTGCCACCTACATCTACGTCACCCCCGCGCGAACCCTGTCTTGGGACTACGGCGACTCGGCGTCAGACGACGAATAGCCTCGGCGGACCTCCACGTCCGCGCCGACGCCCGGTCGCGATGGGCACCGCCAAACTCCTGGTGCTCGGCATCGGTACCACGCGGGTTGGCGACGGTGAAGGCACTGAGCAGCGCGCCACCGACGCCCGGCGCCGCAGACTGTACTGAGCGATACAGAAATGTACTATTCGGTACAGCACCCGTCGGCCAGCGGAACGAGGAGGCGACCATCAAAGCGACACCGACCACGGACCGCGGTCGGGCGACCATCGGGCGAATCATCGACGCCGCGTGTGATCTATTCGGCACACAGGGCATCCAGTCCACCTCGCTCGACGAGATCAGCGCTTCCGCTGGCGTCGGACGCAGTCAGCTCTACCACTTCTTCGTCGACAAGTCCGACCTCGTCGCCGAGGTGGTCGCCGTTCAAGTCGAACGGGTCGTCGCAGGGCTCACTCCGACGTTCGAGTCGATGTCGACAGCATCCGACGTCTACGCCTGGTGCGACGAGGTCGTCGCCATTCACGCCGCTTCTACCGCATCCATTCGTTGTCCGATCGGGTCGCTGATTCACCAACTCGGGGATCGCGATGTGGCGGCGCGCCGGACATTGGTCGCCGGTTTCGCACGATGGGAACAGCTGCTGGAGACCGGGCTTCAACGCGTGGATGCGTCCGGAGGACTGAACAAGGGCACGGACGCCGGCACGGTGGCCTCCGCGCTGCTCGCGGCCTACCAGGGCGGCGTGCTGCTGTCCAATGTGACTGGCGATGTGGCGCCGTTGCGGCGCGCCCTCCGGGGAGTCGTCGACACAGCACTCACGGGCCCTCCCCGTCCGCACGCGACGAAAAGGGCGCGGACCGCTTGAACCGGCGTGTCCGGCCCTTCACTTCAGGTCCGTCAAGTGAGCCGAAACATTCGGTGATGTAACGACTGTCGAGGAGAATTCATGAGCTGAGCCGACCGATCCGACGCGGTGGTGATAGGCGGCGGCCCCGGCGGCGCGGCCGCGGCAGTTCGCCTCGCAACCCAGGGCCTCGCCGTCGCCCTCATCGAAGACCGGCTGGTCGGCGGGGAATGCCACTACTGGGCGTGCAATCCGACCAAGACGCTGATCCGCCCCATCGAGGTCCTCCAACTCGCCAAAGCGGTTCCTGGAGTGCGAGAGGTCGTGACGAGCCAAAGCGTGGACGTCGAGGCGGTGTTCAACAAGAGACACGTGATCATCGAGCACCTCGTCGATCGCGACATTGTCGCCAATCTGAGGCGGGCCGGCATCGAGGTCGTCCATGGCCGGGGCCGCCTCGACGGGGAGCGCACGGTGGCGGTCGTGGAACCCGATGGATCGCAGCGTCGGCTCTACGCCGAGCGCGCCGTCGTCCTCGCTACCGGAACAAGCCCTTTCGTCCCCGACCTCGACGGGTTGAGGTATGCGGCACCGTGGACCAATCGAGATCTTGCGACCATGACCAGCGTCCCCGCCAGGAGCATCGTTCTCGGGGGCGGAGTCGTCGGTGTGGAGAGTGCCACGATCCTGTCCGGCCTCGGAAGTGACGTCACCCTGCTGGCGCGTGGGCCCGCACTGCTGCAGGGTTCCGAACCTTTCGTCGGCGCGCGTGTGGCGCGCGCGTTGCAAGACCGCGGTGTCGAGATCCATCTCGGATCCACGGTGAGAGCGGTCGCGCGAGATGATTCCGGTGGTGTCAGCGTCGCCACTGCGGATACCCATGTCAGAGCTGACGAAATCGTCGTCGCCACAGGCCGTTCGGTCAACACCGGGGACTTGGGCCTGGAGACCGTCGGCCTGCCCGTGGGTGACTTCGTCGCGGTCGACGATCACCTCACGGCGACCGGGGTTGACGGTGAGTGGCTCTACGCGATCGGTGATACGACAGGTCGCGCGCTGCTGTCGCACGTTTCCCAGTACCACGCCGGCATCGTGGCAGATAGCGTGGCAAGCCGCGCGCGGGGCGACGTGCGGGACGGTTCGGACCCGACCGCACATGATTCCGGCCGCCTGGCGCAGATCATCGTCACAGATCCGCAGGTGGTGGAGGTCGGCTATACCGAATCTGCAGCGCGCGCGGCGGGATTCAATGTGACGACGCGCAACGCGCTCTACCCCGGAGAGCTCGCAGAGCTGTCTATTCTGCGGGACGGCTTCGACGCCGAGGGGAAGCTCGTGATCGACGCGGACCGCGATACGCTCCTGGGAGCCACGTTCGTCGGACCGGATGTCGCGGAACTGGTGCAGGCGGGAACCGTTGCCGTGGTCGGCGAGGTTCCGCTGTCGGTGCTGCGCCATGTGGTCGCGCCTCATCCGTCACTCAGCCAGGTCTGGAACCCGCTGCTCGTGGCGAGTTGACGCCACGCCCTCGAACTCGGCGGCCAGCAGTATCGACGGCGTCAGGCCAGCGGTGCCACCCGGGCGTCCTGCAGCGCGGCGAACTGACCGCCACGGCTTATGTCCGTCGAAGAGCGCAGGGGAGCGTGTTTCCTGTTCGTGTACAGAGCGCAGGTGAAGAAAGAGTTGAGCTACCCGTCGGAGGTGTCGGGAGTACAAGAGCGTCCGAGCCTTCCGATGGTGCTTGGCACGTTGCTCGTCGGGATGGTCTGGTTCAGGATGGACCAATGACAACTGGGCGGCAGCTCAGCGCGCGATTGCCTGGCACCGTGCGCTCTGTGGCTGCTTGGGACGCGAGCAGCCCGATCTTGACTACTGGTGTCGAGGGCAACGACCTCGACACCACCGTTGTGGGCGCTGTCGACCTCAACGCCAAGGTGTTATGGCACAGACGATTCAAGGGCAAACCAACTAAGCCACGGTTGACCAGAGATCGAACTGTTTGGATCGCCCATAGCGGTCCTCAATGCCCTGAACTGACTCTACTGGACGTGACCGGGAAGATCGTCGATACGTGCACACCTCAGTGCGACCCGTCGGAGGTGCTCGGTTCGTTTGTCGTGCTGCCCGACGGGTTCATAGCGTTGTGGCTACCGGCCGGACAGGGCCACGTTGCGCCACCGTGGCTGCCGTCCAAATGGGACCGGCTGAGACGGTGGTTCCCGACCAAACGCGCGCGCGCCGCGCCCGGATATCGGCACGCCCGGCTGGCTCGCCACGACCTCGACGGTCGGGCGAAGTGGTCAACCGTTCTGCCGTTGCGCGACATTGCCTTCCGCGGTTGTGTGTATATCGGCCGTGGCACGGGCGGGAAGATTCTGCAGACGCCACCTTGGACGCCCCGAATTGTCGAGGCGGGCGGGCCGACGGCGTTGCTGGTATCGGGATCGCGTGTCGCGGCCACCGTGAGGTGCGGTGACAGCGGCATCGCAGTGACGTTCTTCGTAGACACCGATACCGGACGGCTGATCGGGAAGACTGCACCAGGACCGACGCACCTGCAGGCCATTGCCGGTCCGGGCACTTTCCTCATTGGCTCTCAGGGGTACGGAGTATTCATCACCCGCCGATACGATGCGGCCGGTGTCTCAACAGAAGAGTGGCCCACGCATGCGCAGATGCTTATCGATCCCCGGGGGGTGATATCAGGCCCCGAGTCGCAAAATACCTCAGGGGCGCAGTATTTCGTCCGCTTCGGCACCGATGGCGATGTGCATCGCGGACCCAAGCTGAGCGGTTATCACACCGCTTATCCTGCCCTCGACAACAACGGCGCGGCGGTGTTCTGGCGTGACGGCTGGCTGCAGACCGTCACCGCCAACCTGCGTATGCGCAGACTCCTCGAACTCAGAACCGAACTGATGGGCAGGGTCCTGCTGCTCGAGGACGGCCACATCGTCGTCGACCTGGCCGGCGAGCTGGTCATCGTTCGGGACCCGCAGCTCGGCCCCTTGAGCGACGGCATATGGCCCTGCGCCGACGGCGGTCTGCAAGGCAACCCCGTCATCGTCTGATCCTGCGAGACAACCACAGAGACCGTAGGTGACAACTGAGAGGCTTGCCTTGAGCGAGCTCAGTTGAGCGCGAGTCAAGTTTACAGGCTGTGGTGTACGACGCCGTCGTCTGATTCTGGCTGTGGGTGCATCCACTCGACTGGCCAGAGCCAGATATGCGGCGCCAACGGGCACCGATTGAAGGCCATTGCCTCTTCCTTGGCGTCTACGGATTTCCAAGGGTTCGAGCCGATGTCTCGATAACCAGACTGGACGAGATAGTTGAGAACGGCGCAGGGAAGAACAATGGATGTATACGAAGCTGCACGAAGCCGACGAGCGGTGCGCGGGTTCACCGATGAGCCTGTCCCGCTACCGGTGCTGGAACGTGTCCTGGACGCGGCGCGATGGGCGCCGTCCGGATCGAACCTACAACCGTGGCGTATCTATGTCGTCACCGGCGCACCTCTGGCACGGCTGAAGAAGATCGCCCTCGCACGTGTGGTGGCTGGCGAACCTTGGGACGAGCGGGAATTCGAGATGTACCCTCGCGCGCTGAAGCCGCCTTACAGTGACCGCCGGGCGGCGTTCGGCCGCGAACGGTACAGCGCGCTGGGTATCGAGCGGGAAGACTGGGAAGCACGTCAGCGCGCGGCGATCGGCAATTGGGACTGCTTCGGCGCAACGGCCGCGCTGTTCTGCTATATCGATCGGCACATGGGCCGGCCTCAGTGGGCAGACCTCGGCATGTACCTGCAAACCGTGATGCTGCTGCTGCGGGCGGAAGGGCTGCACAGTTGTCCGCAGATGGCCTGGTCCCAGGTCCGCGAGACCGTTGCTGACGCGGTCGCTCCGCCCGAGGAGCTCATGCTGTTCTGCGGGATGGCCATTGGTTACGAGAACCCGGACATGACCCACCCGCGCACCGCACGCGCCCCGATGCGCGAGACGGTCACGTTCGTTGTGGACTAGCCGCCGATATCCGAGTCGTCGAACAAATCCTGCGAATCGGGATGACTTCGGGGGCTGCCATCGATTCTGGAGAGTTGAAAGCACGGCAGTCAGCATCAACCAGGGAGGTTCACCATGAAGATCGTAGTCGTCGGCGGAACCGGGCTCATCGGCTCGAAGGTGGTCGAAACGCTGACCGCACGCGGTCACGAGGCCATCGCCGCGGCCCCGTCGACCGGGGTCAACGCCTACACCGGGGAGGGTCTTGCAAAAGTCCTGTCGGGTGCGGACGTCGTCGTCGACGTGTCGAACTCACCGACGCTCGACGACGCCGCGCGGGAGTTCTTCGAGTCCGCGACGACCAATCTACTGACCGCGGAGAAGGAGGCCGGTGTGACCCATCACGTCGCGCTGTCGGTCGTCGGCACCGAAGAGTTGGCCACCCAGAGCGGTTACTTCGACGCGAAACTGTTGCAGGAAAGGCTGATTGCCGGCGGACCAATCCCGTACACGATCGTGCATGCCACCCAGTTCTTCGAGTTCCTCGGCACCCTTGCCGACTCGGCGACCGTCGACGGCTCAGTCCGTATGCCACCGGCCTATTTTCAGCCGATGGCAGCGACGGATGTCGCCGAGGGCGTCGCGAACGCGGCGGTCCACGCCCCGGTGGGTGGCACCGTGGAGATCGGCGGCCCGGCGGCAGTGCTCCTGCCCGATCTGCTGCGCACCGCGCTGACCGCAGTCGGCGACAGTCGCACGGTGGTGGCCGACCCGGAAGCCAAGTACTGGGGAATCGATCTCGGTGAGCGGACCCTGGTCCCCGGCCCGCAGGCAACTCTGTTCGCAACGCGATTCGAGGACTGGATCCTGCAGACGGCGGCCAAAGGCTGAACTGTCCTGGCCACGGAGCCGCACAGGCAGACCGAGGCGAGGCTAGACTTCTCCTCGCCAGATCAAGTCCGGACCGGCCCGCGGCAAGGTTGACGGTGGAGGTCCCTGCAGCGGGCGTGGTGATGCCGATGTCGAGCCGGGGTCAGGCAGTGCCGCTCCGCGGTCGCGACGCCGAGTGCGCGGCTCTCGATGATCTCGTCGCAGCGCTCTCACCGGGTAGCTCCCAGGTGCTGGTGTTGCGTGGTGAGGCCGGCGCAGGAAAAACCGCCTTGCTCGACCATCTCGTCGAGCGCGCTGGAGAGCATCACGTCGTGCAGATCGCAGGCGTCGAGTCCGACATGGAACTCGCCTACGCCGGCTTGCAGCAGCTGTGCGCGCCGCTGTCCGGACACCTCGACGCCCTGCCGGAACCGCAGCGCGGTGCCCTGGACGTGGCGTTCGGCAGAGCGGTCGGGACGGCGCCGGACCGCTTCCTGGTGGGGTTGGCAGTGCTGAGTCTGCTGGCCGCGGCCTCCGCAGTCCGGCCGGTGGTGTGCGTCATCGACGATGCCCAGTGGCTCGACCAGGTGACGGTGCAAACGCTGGGGTTCGTGGCCCGACGCCTGCTGGCTGAACCGGTCGCGTTGGTCTTCGCCGTCCGTGACAGTCCCGCGTTGTTGGAGGGACTGCCGGAACTGACCGTCAGCGGCCTGTCCGACGCCGAGGCGAGGGAGTTGCTCGAATCGGTGATGGTGGGTGGCATGGATCCGCGCGTGCGTGACCGGATCGTCGCCGAGACGCGCGGCCTGCCGCTGGCAATTCTCGAGGTGCCAAGAAGTATCTCTTCCGCCGAATTGTCGGGTGGCTTCTGGATTTCGGGGAAGCGCTCCTCGCCGGCGGCTGTCGAGAAGGGTTTTGTGCGCCGGATTCAGGCACTGCCCGAGAAGACGCAACTGCTGCTGCTCGTCGCCGCGGCCGAGCCCATCGGCGATGCCGGGTTGTTCCTGGGCGCAGCAGCACAATTGGGTGTGTCCGTCGATGCTCTGGCCCCTGCTGAGGCGGACGGTCTGATCGTCTTCGGTCCGCAGATGCGGTTTCGTCATCCGCTGATTCGGTCCGCCGCCTACCGGGCGGCAGAGTTGGCCGCCCGCAGGGCGGCCCACCGCGCGTTGGCCGATGCGACGGACCCCGTGACAGACCCCGACCGTCGGGCGTGGCACGCGGCGCAGGCCGCCGCCGGCCCCGACGACACGATCGCCGCCGACCTGGAGCGTTCGGCAGAGCGCGCTCAGCACCGCGGTGGAGTCGCTGCGGCGGCGACCTTTCTGGAGCGCGCGACGGCGTTGACAGCGGATTCGACGCTGCGAGGTACGAGGGCTCTGGCCGCGGCACAGGCCAAGCGCGACGCTGCCGACACCTCAGCGGCCCACGATCTGTTGACCATCGCCGAGACCAGCGATGTCTCGCCGCTGCAACAGGCACAGGTGGCGAGGCTACGAGCCCAGATGGACTTCGTACGCAGCCGATCCGGCGAGACGGGCGCCCCACGGGTCGCCGATACAGCGGCGGCACTGCTCGATGCTGCCCGAAGGCTCGAAGGCGTCGACGACTACAGCTCGCGCGAGTGCTACCTCGAGTCCATCGCAGCCCTGATCTACGCCGGACGCCTCGCCGACCCGGCCGCCCTCCAGCAGGTCGCCGAGGCCGCGCTCGCCGCCCTCGCCGATACGCCCGGAGACCTGCGACCCGTGGACCTACTGCTCAAAGGGATGGCGGAGAGGATCACCGGCGGTCTCCGGAGTGGCGCCGACACGTTGCGCGCGGCCCTCGCTGGGATGCGCCGCCAGGCTGACACAGACCCGACCGCCGTCGGGCGTTGGCTGCGGGTGCCCGGCTTTCCGATCCTGCAGGAATCGGCGGCCCACGAACTGTGGGACGAAGAAGCTGTGCGGCACCTGTCGACGACCGCGGTGAACCATGCGCGCGACACCGGTGCGCTCGCTGGTCTGCCGCGCGCGTTGACCTACCGCGCCGGAGTGCATCTACTCTCAGGCGAGTTCAACCAGGCCGGGCAACTACTCGGAGAGGCCGCCTCGATCACCGAGGCAACCGCCGGCAGGTCGCCGGTGCGTTACCACTCGGTGTTGCTGGCCGCATGGCGCGGCGACTCCGCGACCGCCGGCCAACTCGTCGACACCGCCGCCAAAGACGGAACTTTCCGCGGAGAGGGACGACTACACGGCCTCACCTGCTACGCGTCCGCCGTGCTGAACAACGGCCTGGCCCGCTACGACGAGGCGTTCACCGCCGCCCGCGCTGCGTGCAGCCATCTGGATCTGGGTTTTCACGGCTGGTGTCTGTACGAACTGGTCGAGGCCGCCACCCGCAGCGGAGAAGGCGATGCGGCAGAGGAAGCAGTCTCGCGCCTCCAGGACAGTGCTGGTGCCAGCGGAACCGACTGGGGCTTAGGACTTTTAGCCGGCACACGAGCGATGCTGGCAGCTGACGACACCACCGACGGGCTGTTCACCGAAGCCGTCGAGCGACTGAGCCGCTCTTCCGTCGTGGTGCATCTGGCTCGGACGCGGCTGCTGTACGGCGAATGGCTACGGCGGGCGAATCGTCGCACCGACGCTCGGCGTGAGCTCGCCGCGGCTCACGAAGCCTTCGACCGGATGGGCGCGCTGGGATTCGCAGAACGGGCCCGCCGCGAGTTGGTGGCCACCGGCGAGAAGGTCCGCCGGCAGCAGACGCGCACTGGCGGGCAACTCACTGCCCAGGAGGCACAGATCGCCCGCCTCGCCGCCGAGGGACTGACCAATCAGGAGATCGGCGCCCAACTGTTCATCAGCTCGCACACCGTGGAATGGCACCTGCGGAAGGTCTTTCCCAAGCTGGGGGTCACCTCGCGCAGGCAACTGCGCGCACTGTCCTTCTGAGCTGACCCAGGCGGCCCCTTTCGATGCGTCGGGCAGCCGGGGACCAGCGGATTCCCCGGCGACACCTACGGACTACCGAACCGTCACTACGGACGACCAAGGGTCCGCATCGCCCGCGCTGCCGCGATTGTGAAATGTGACAGCAGCCGGAATTGCCGAGGAGACCTGATCATGACCGTCACCTATCTGCCCACCGCAACCACACCCGACCCTGACCTCGCCGCCAGATTCGCGAGGGAGGTCGAGCCACTCCGCGACGTCCTCACCCGGCGGGCCCGGCGGCTCACTCGGTGTGAGGCCGACGCTGAAGACCTCGTGCAGGACACCCTGTTGCGGGCGTACACCGGCTTCCACACCTTCGAAGCAGGCACCAACCTCAAGGCGTGGTTGTTCCGTTGCCTCTACAACCGGTGGATCAGCGGCTACCGCGCGAAGCAGGCACGGGTCGCCGAGGTGCTGACGTACAGCATCGACGATCGCGACCTGGCCGCTACGGTGTCCTACCTGCCCGGTAGCGGCCGATCGGCCGAAACCGAGATACTCGAATCACTGCCCGACGACGACATCAAAGCGGCAATGCGCGCCTTACCCGACGGCTTCGCCGAAGTTTTGTACTACGCCGATGTCGAAGGTTACACCTACGCCGAAACCGCCGAAATACTCGCAATTCCGGCGGGAACCGTGATGTCGCGAGTCTTCCGCGCCCGCAAGTGGCTGCGCCTCGCGCTGGCCCACCGGACCCGCTTCCGTACCGAATCCGTCACCGCGCCCGTCGTCGCCTGAGTGGAGAAGCCCCATGGAACTTGCAGACAAGACTGCCCTGATCACCGGCGGGACAGCGGGCATCGGACTGGCCTGTGCGCGCCTGTTCGCCCGCGAGGGCGCTACCGTCGCCATCACCGGACGTGACGCGGCACGCGGCGTCGCCGCGGCCGCGGGGATCGGCGACGCCGTTCGATTCCTGCGAGCCGACCTGGCCGACGTCGAGTCGGTGCGGGCACTGGTGCGGCACGCCGGCGCGGTTGACATCCTTGTCAACAACGCCGCGAGCTTCCCGTCAGCGTTGACCCTCGACCAGCAACTCGACTCGTTCGAGACGACATTCGACACCAACGTCCGCGGCGCCTACTTCCTGGCTGCCGGACTCGTGCCCGGCATGCTCGACCGAGGGCACGGCAGCATCGTCAACGTCACCACAATGGTCGCGTCCAAAGGCGTACCCGGGGCCGGCGCCTACAGCGCATCCAAGGCGGCTCTCGAATCCCTCACCCGAACCTGGGCCGCCGAGTTCGGTCCGTCGGGGATCCGGGTGAACAGCGTCGCCCCGGGGCCGACCAGAACCGAAGGTGTCGAGGCGGAGTGGGGCGAAACCAACGAGCAGCTGGGGCGCTCAATGCCTTTGGGACGCACGGCCAGCCCCGACGAGATCGCCCAGGCCGTGCTGTTCCTCGCTTCGCCGCGCGCCACGTTCATCACCGGCTCGGTGCTGCACGCCGACGGCGGCGGCAGCGCCATCTGAGATACCCGAAGGAAGAAATGGTCACTCGATACGATCCCTCCTGGGAAGACGCGTTGACGGTTCTGCAGGAGGTGAGCCCCCCGTTCATCCCGTCCGGTGCGCACGCCATGACGGTCGTCGTGGACTACCCGCCGGGCAGCCCCGGCGCCCCACCACACCGCCATCCCGGCGGGCCGGCATTCGGCCTGGTGCTGGAGGGCGAAATGCTTTTCGAAGTCGAAGGCCAGCCACCCCGGGTGGTACGGGCAGGGCAAGCCTTCTGGGAACCCGGCGGCGACGTGATCCACTACTCGGACGCCAACAACCGCGACGACATGAGATGCCGCTTCACAGTTACGATGCTGTGCGCTCCGGGCCAACCCATGCTCGTGCTGGTCGACGACGACGAGCTCGACGCGCGCAAACACCTGCGAGTCTCTCCCGAGGAATAGTGCCGGCCGCGGGCTGCCCCCCAGGGAGAACGCGCGGTGCTTAGCCCAGGAGTTCCGACACGCTCTCGGAATCCCTGGGCTGGGCGCCGCGGTCCTCAGCAATCCCACATGGCCGGGACGAACCGGAACCCGTTGTCAGCCTGCGCGACGCGGCACACCGATGGGAACGGCAGGTGCGTCGCGACCAACTGTTCTCCGCTGGCCGCCAGTTCGTCGAGCAGCCGAACGCGTACCCGAGCCGCTTCGAGGGGATCGTGCTCGAAACCGTTCTGCCAGCCGGGGTTGTCGAACGCCGGCTGGAACAAGGCGTCACCGGCGAAGGTCAGGGCTTGGCCGCCCGATTCGATGCGCACGATGCTGTGACCCGGGGTATGACCGCCTGTACGGCGGACCAGCACACCGGGCGCGACCTCGTACTCGGATTCGAATGGACGCAGTTGGGCGCGATACACATCGAGGAATTGCGCCGCGGTCCGTCGGAGCACTTCCGGGATCGGGTCCGGCATAACGGTGCGGGAGAAGTCAGGCGACTCCCAGAACCCGGCCTCGGCGGCGGACAGATGCACGCGCAGATCCGGCCGTAACCGGTCCCGCAACCCGTCGACGAGCAGCCCACCGATGTGGTCCATGTGCAGATGCGTCAGCACCACATCGGTCACTGTTGACGGCGCGATGCCGGCGGCGATCAGCCGCATCGCCAACCGACCAGCGCGGGCAAAGTCCGGAAACTCTTTCCCCAGACCTGAATCGATGAGGATCGTCTTTCCGCCGCTTCGTACCACCGCCACGTTCAGCGGCCAGTCCAATACTCCGCGTGGGAGGAAGTTGTCGTCCAGCCACGCCCTCAGGTCGTCAGGTTCGGCGTTGGTGGCCAATGTCGACGCGGTGATGGGCAGCACGCCGTCGCTGATCACCATCACGTCGATATCGCCGACCTGCAGCGCGTATCGCGACGGCACCAGTTCATCGACAGCCCCGATCTCGGTATTGCGGGTATTCATCAAGCTCATGGTCTTCTCCCTGTAATTCGCCTGCGCGGACAGAAGGTGGACACGCCGCCCGCCTCCAATCCGCCGAAACGCCCACGGCCCACCAGAGTTATCCCTGGAGCCTCGCAACCAGTGCCGCGGCGAAAGTCCTAGCGCAGCTCGGAGAAAACTGACACGTGGATGAGGTTGAGACCCGTTGACAGAGGGTGAGACTGGAGGGAACACCACGGGTCAGCGCGCTGGAGGATGACAGGGACCCGGAGAATCGGCAGCCGCCGCTGATTAGTGCTTCTCGAGGTGGAATTCCTGCATCGATGCGGTCAGTGCGTCGCGCAGTGTGCCGACGGTAGGGGTGTCGAGCCAGTACTGGACTGCGGTGTGGATGGCAGCGACGACCAGTGCGGCCGTTAGGCGGGGTTTGAGTTCTGCTGGGTCCGAGTTGGTGCGGGTGGCGACTTCCGTGGCGATGGCCTGTTCGACCTGGGCATCGGATTTTCGCTCCTCGGCGAGCAGGGATGGTTCGTTGCGGATCAGCTGTGACCGAGCGATCCAGTCGCGGTCGGGTTCGCCGGGGAACAGAGTGAGCACGGCTGCAGTGAGTGCATCGTGGAGGGGTTCGTGGGCTGGCCTCGCGCGCAGGGCTGAGCAGAAGGTGTCTGCGCGAAAGGCCGCGACGCTGACGATGGCGGCCTCTTTGCTGGGGAAGTAATTGTTGAACGTGCGTGGCGAGATTCCTGCCTCGGCGGCGATGTCCTCGACGCGGACGTGCGCTACTCCTCGTTCGACTGCCAGCCGCAGCGCGATGGAACTGAGCTGGGCGCGGGTGTGGCGTTTCTTGCGTTCGCGCAGTCCGAGGCCGTCGTCATGGTCAGGGGCGGTCATGGGTTGAATTCTCGTTGCGGTCGGCGAAGGCGTACTCGCGCAGGCTACGTGGCTTGTCCGATTGGTGACCCAACAGGTAGGACGTCAATCGGGTGGACAGCAGCATGTTCCGGGCGAGGATACCGAGTCGAGTCCTGGGGACCGAGATGTTGGTGAAGAGTCCGGACTGCTTCTGTGCGACCAAGGGGCGCTGGGCCGCTTCGTAGCGGTCCAATGCTGCGGTGATCGAGCCGCCCACAGCGATCTCGCCGGCGAGTCGGTGCGCGCCAGACAGCGCCAACAGCGCGCCGGCGCCTGAGGCGGGCGATGCACAGTAGGCGGCATCGCCGACCAGGACGACCCGTCCCTTCGACCAGGACGGCATCTGCACTTGGTCCAGGGCGTCGAAATAGAAGTCTTCGGCGGCGTCAGCGGCAGCGAGCAACTGGGGGACATGCCATCCCATACCGGCGAACGCCTCCCTGAGTAGCCGACGCTGCGCGGCGACATCGCGGTAGTCATAGCTCAGCGGGTACTTGCTGCGGAACATGAAGTTCATCAGCGCCTGCCCGGTCTCAGCACGGAACACGGCCGCCGACCGGCCGGGTTCGTTGTAGAACGTGGTCCACAGGCGCTCGCCCACAGCAAGGTCGGCGCTCGCGACTGCGTAATAGTGATGTTTGAAGACGCGGAAGCTCTCCTCTGGCCCGAACACCAGACGTCTTACGCCGGAATGGATTCCGTCAGCGCCGACGACCAGATCGAAGCGTCGCTGAGACCCGCCGCGGAAGGTCACGTCAACTCCGTCGCAGTCTTGATCAAGGGCAGTGACTGCATCGTCGAACAGGTACTCGACGTCATCCCGAGTTGCCTCGTTGAGCAGGGAAGCCAGATCTCCGCGGGTGATTTCGATGTCTTCGGAACCCACCATGGCGTGCAGGCCGGCTGTAGTGACGCGTGCGCGTTGACGATCGCGGCTGTCTACGAATCGCATGCCCTGGCTGTTCAGCGCGTGGGCCCGGACGGCTGCGCTGAGGCCCATCCGGTCGATGATTTCCAGCGCTTCACCCCGGATGTCGACACCATTGCCGCCTGCGCGCAGAGCGGGGGCCTGCTCGACAATGGTCACCTCGAAACCGCCTCGGACGAGCCAGTACGCGGTAGCGGGACCGGCGAGACTGGCACCGGAGATCAAGACTGAAGGCTTCGGCATGGTCACCAGGTTAATCAATTATTGCGGAGCGCGCAAAATTGCGTAGTGCGCAGGTTTAGTCCGGGAGCTTTTTGCCCCCGGGAGACGACCGGGCCTGATGGCTACGAACCGGCGAACCATGGCGATGCGGATCGCCTGTCGGACGAGGTGCGCCTCGGCCGCCGCCGACAGATGGAGCCCGCCGCTTGACCTGAACCAAAGTTGAGGTCCTACGCTCGGCTGCGCAAGCTGGACCACACATCTGGTGCACGCACGCCTGGTGCTCGAAGACGTCAGGAGTTCCATGACTGAAACCACTCTCGTCCGCGAGGATTCCTGGCCCGCTGGGTTACGGGTCGCTCAAGTGCGGGTCGCGCGACCGACCGACAAGCTTGCGGAGGTCGAAGAGTTCTACGCCAGCCATCTGGGATTGCCCGTCCTGTACAGATTCGTCGATCACGACGGTTTCGACGGCGTCATGCTCGGCCTGCCCGGCGGGCAGTATCACCTCGAGTTCACCAGCAGCCATGCGGGCAGCCCATGTCCGGCACCGTCACGGGAGAATCTGCTCGTCTTGTACTTCGAGGGCGAAGCCGCGATGTATGACACCGTCGAACGGCTGGCGGGATTCGGACACGTGCCCGTCGACGCCGACAACCCCTACTGGGTGAGCACGGGTGCGCTCACCTTCGAGGACCCCGACGGCTGGCGCATCGTGCTCGTACCCAGACCGGTTGAGCTGTAGTGCATGAATGCTGGCTTGCGTGACCATCACATCAATTGCTCGGGTGTGAAGGTGACGTCAACTCCGCCCACCGTCATGGTGACCTGACCTTCCAGCACCATCACCTGCGCCGCGATCCGCCGATCGACGGTCTCAGCCAGCCGCTGCACCGGATCGTGCGGTATCTGCACCACGGACAGATTCGACAGCCCCGCCACTTTGGGGCCGACGGTGCGCCACCAGGTGGGCACTCCAGCGGCGAACGGGAACAGCAGCACCTGTTCGCCTTGGCCGGCCGCCTTGCTCAAGGCGCGTTCATCGGGCTGGCCGACGATGATCCACTCCAGAATCCGGCCCGTGTAATCGGCGAGTCGCAAGTCCGGTACGCCAGGGGTGGACAGGCCCGCTCCGAACGTCAACTCGCCGTCGACGTCGCTCAACCGGTGCGCACGCAGCCCAAATGCCAGCAAGCGCAACACCATCCGCTCATCGGTCTCACTGGGATGACGGGCGACGGTCAGCGAGTGATCGGCATAGTAACCGTGATCGACATCGGAGACGCCGAGTTCCACCTTGAACACCGTTGCGGAAAGAGCCACGCCATAGTGTCCACCCTTGGGATCTCCTCGACCAATCGGTGATGCCCGTGATGGCTGCAGCGGGCCGTCGGGTGCCCGACCGGGTTCGATTCGCTTCTTCTCAGCCCTTAATCGATGCGCGAGGGAAGATCAACGGTCCCGCCCGCCACATCGATGGCGACCTTGCCGCGCAGCGCATACGACCGCCGGTTCTCCAGGATCTCGTGCGCTTCGCCCGTTCGCGCGAGCGGAAGCGTCGCACCGATGACCGGTTTGACGAGACCACGCTCGACCAGTGTGGTGAGCGCGTCCAGCTTTCCGCGGTTCTGTCGGGTGAAGACGAAGTGGTAGGCGGCGTTCTTTCCCCATGCCTCGATGAGGTTCTGCGGCTGCGCGATGTCGACGATGCTGACGACGCGCCCGGCGTCGGCGAGCGCCAGTGGGCTCCGGGTGAGCGCGTCACCGCCGATCGTGTCGAACACGACGTCGACCCCCGCACCGCGCGTGATCTCGGCTGCGGCCTCGACGTAGTCCTCCGTGGCGTAGTCGATGGCGTCGTCCGCTCCGAGCGAGCGCACGAACTCATGGTCCCCGGATTTCGCTGTGGTGATCACGCGTGCCCCTATCGCCTTGGCTACCTGGATCGCGATCGTGCCGACACCACCCGTGCCGCCGTGGATGAGTATCGTCTCCCCAACGGTGAGCTGAGCCCTCGTCACCAAGGACTCCCAGACCGTGCCGCCGACGAGAGTCAGGCTCGCTGCTTCCAGGTGGCTGAGGTTGTCCGGCTTGCGGCCGACGAGGTCGACCTCGGCGACGTGCTGTTCGGCGTAGGAGCCGGGGCCGCCGAAGATCTGGGGCGTGTAGTACACCTCATCGCCGGCACGGAATTCGCCGACATGCGAGCCGACGTCATCGATCACCCCGGAGACGTCGTGCCCGATGATCGCCGGAAGTGGCACCAGGTCGGCGTAGTCTCCGCGGCGGATCTGATAGTCGAGGGGGTTGACGGCGGTCGCGTGCACGCGCACCCGCACCTGGCGCGGCCCGACCTGCGCTACGGGCACTTCGCGCACCTCGAACGCCTCGGGACCGCCGAACCCTGCGAGGACAACGGCCTTCATCGAATCAGTCATCTCGGTGTTCCTAAAAGTTGGTTGACGAGGCTGTTCGCAGGCCGGTCATGGCACCACGACGATCTTGCCGCGGAGATGCCCGGCGCTACTCTCTTGGAGGGCTGCAGCGGTCTCTTCCAGCGGGAAGGTGCGCCAGATGGGGACGCTCAGAGATCCCTCCTGAATGAGCGAGACGATCTCGCGCAGCGCTGGACCACGCTCATCGCCGGTTCCGCCGGCGAACACCTGGATTCCCTTGTCGGCGGCATCAAAGGCGACCAGCGTCAGCACGCGCTCGGGGCCACCGGCAAGTTCGATAGAGAGCGGAATCTCGCCCCGGCCGGACGCGTCCAAGACGGCATCCACCCCGAGAGGTGCAAGGGCGCGGACACGTTCGAGAAGTCCGTCGCCATAGCGGACCGGTTCGGCACCGATCGACTGCAGATACTCGAAGTTGCGTTCGCTGGCCGTCCCGATCACCCGCGCTCCACGCGCCACGGCGAGCTGAACCGCGAACGTGCCCACCCCGCCGGCTGCAGCGTGGACGAGGAGGGTCTCACCGGCGCGAAGCTGGAGTCGGTCGAGTACAGACCATGCAGTGCCGCCCGCACCGGCGACGCTTCCGGCCACCTCCCAGCTGATCTCGGCCGGTTTGATGATCAGGTTGACCGGATCTGCCAGTGCGTACTCGGAGAGTGCCGGTGACAGTGAACTACCCATGACTTCGTCGCCCACATGGAGCGCGGTGACATCGGCGCCGACTTGCTCGACGACCCCGGCCACATCCGAGCCGAGCCCCGCGGGTAGGTCAAGTGGCATCACCGCACGCATGAAACCCTGCATGATCTTCGAATCGACGGGGTTGACCCCGGCTGCCCGCACCGCGACTCGCACTCGCCCCGCCTCGGCGCTCGGCACCGGGGCGTCGACGACACGGAGCACTTCCGGGCCGCCGTATTCGGTGAACTGGATGGTTCGGGCCATGATGTCATCTCCAATGTAGTTGGCTTCGAGTCTCTGTTGCATGGTCACAGCGATCCGGCATGGTGGTCACCGGTGGGGAAGTGTCACGCCACCCGAGGGTGCGTCCGGAAGTACCCACGGTCAGCGGCGACGGCGGCCAACAGGACGCGCAGTTGGGATCGACCGCGGTGGATGCGTGACATGACGGTGCCGATCGGCGTGTTCATGATCGCGCCGATCTCTTTGTAGGTGAGACCCTCGATGTCGGCGTAGTACACCGTCATTCGATACCGGTCGGGAAGGGCATCCAGTGCGTTCCTGATGTCGTCGTCGGGTAGCGACTCCAACGCCTCCACCTCCGCCGAGCGCAGCGCTCTCGGTGCGCGCTCGGCGTCGGCGACCAGCCGCCAGTCGTCCATCGTCTCGGTGGGCACCTCATCGGGCTGCCGTAATTGCTTGCGGTACCTGCTGATGTGGGTATTGGCCTGAATGCGAAAGAGCCACGCTTTGAGGTGTGTTCCTTGCTGAAAGGTTCTGAAGCCCTTGTAGGCCTGCACCATGGTCTCCTGTACCAGGTCTTCGGCGTCAGCGCGCTGCAGCGTCATCCTCATGGCCCCACCGAACAGCGTGTCCAGGAGCGGGACAACGTCGCGCTCGAAACGCGCTGCCAGCTCGGCGTCGGTCTCGTCCTGGGCCGGTATGACGTGGTCGCTGACGGTCAGAGGTACAGCGGGTTCGACGTTGATCACGGTGATCTCCTAGAGCTCTTCGGCCACTTTGAGCACCGGCATTGCGAGTGCGGGTGCGAGGCGATTCTGAAGTTCGACCACGGCTCGCAGCGGACGCGAGTGGATCGACAGCGAGGCGACCTTGCCTTCCGCGTTGATCCCGACCAGATCCACGCCGTCGATCTCGGTGGTGCCGATTCGGGCGTTGGTCACGACCGCGAAATATCCATCACCAACGATGATTTCGGTGACGGTGAACTCATCGAAGGCATCGATGAGCCGAGCGATGACATTCCCGACCTGTTCACGGCCTACGTATGGCACATCGGCTATCGGGCTCTCGAGAATCACGTACTCGGCGAGCTGAGCCGCTGCACCTTTTGCGTCACGTGATTGCACAGCAGCCAGGAAGGCCGATAGGCCGGCTGGAATCTCATCCATGCGACAAGGTTCGCAGCGCAGACGGCGCCTTCGCGTCGGTGAAAGTCCCTTACGTAGGTCTCAGCTGCTACCGTCCCCGGCCGCAGCGGAGATCGGCGGTGTTCGCACGACTCGATGCCGGGGTAGCTCCGAGGAGCACGACATCCGCTCCCGAGTGGCGCCGAACGTCAACGCACCCCGTGGAACACGATCTCCAGAACGGCGTCGAGGTACTCCGGTTCGAGCGGCATCGAATGAAACAACCGGTACTCGACGACGCCGTACAGCAGGTCGCGCAGGGTCTGCCAGTCCGCATCGCCGCGCATCTCGCCGCGCTGTCGTGCCAGGGCCGTCCGGGCACTGAAATCCTGGATGTTGGGTTCGATGATCTGGTCGAAGAGGGCCCGCAGGAGGTCGGGGTCGGACTGGCCGGCGGCGATCAGGGATCGGTATGCCGGTCCGAACCCGGTGGTGGTGATCAAGTCCAGGATCGCTGTCAGCTGGGTCCGGATGTCGGCGACGATGTCACCGGTGTCGGGTATCGCGACGACGGCACCGAGGCTCTCGGTCGCAGCCTCGAGTATCACTGCACCTTTGGATGGCCACCAGCGGTAGATCGTCTGCTTGCTGACGCCTGCCTGCCGGGCGATCGCCTCGATGGAGATCTTGTCGTACCCGAGCTCGCAGATCATCGACATGGCTGCGTCGAGAATTGCTCGACGAGATTGCTCGTTCCGGAGGGCAGGCATACCGCAGACCGTAAGCGAGACGAGGCCCACTTTGATGCAATACGGTCCGTTCCGTATTGACGTGAGTCGAGCGGCCTCGTATCGTTGCCGGCGGGCGGCGCGGCGCTGCCGGCCACCGCTCGAAACGCTCCGATCAGCACGGATAGGCGCCCTGCAGCGAAGGAAACGAGCCCGTGCCCGTCGAACTCACCGATTCAGAGAACGCTCCGTACACCCGGCAGATCCTTTGCGGGGACGACGCAATCCCGGGCGTGTCCCAACCACCGATCTCACATCCACCTTCCATGAGGGGCGTCCTGCAGTGACGCTCGTGGAGCAGCCGCCGGTACGGGTCGAGGAACTCGGCCGAGCCCGTACTCAGCCGAAAACCGCGAACCTACTGGGTCGACGCGCAGAGCGCGACACCATCAGCCGGCTCCTGGCCGAGGCGCAAGCCGGACGCAGCGGGGTGCTGGTGGTGCGGGGGGAAGCGGGCATCGGAAAGTCAGCTCTGCTGCAGCACGCCCGCGAGACCGCAGCCTCATTGGGGATTCGCGTGGAATCCTCGGTCGGCGTGGAGTCCGAGACGCAGTTCGCATTCGCCGGCCTGCATCAGCTCTGCGCGCCGCTACTCGATCGCATCGAAACGCTGCCACACCCACAGCAGCACGCCCTCAGCGTGGCATTGGGCTACCAAAGCGGCGCTGCGCCGGACCGGTTCCTGGTCGGGCTGGCCGTCCTGAACCTCCTCGCGGAGGCGGGCCCGATGCTGTGCATCGTCGACGACGCACAGTGGCTCGACCAGACGTCCGCGCAGGTACTGACGTTCGTGGCGCGGCGGGTGGCGGCAGAACGGCTGGTGCTGATCTTCGCGGTACGGGACCCCTGCGAGAGTCCCGGAAACCCGCTGGTCGGCTTGCCCGAACTACGACTGGCCGGACTCGGCGAGGCCGACGCTCGAGCCTTGCTGAGGACGGCTGTTCACGCACCGCTCGATCGCGGGGTCCGCGACCGGATCGTCGCCGAGGCGCGGGGTAACCCTCTGGCGCTGTTGGAGCTCCCCGGCGGCGTGCAGTTCGCAGGCGGGTTCGAACTCCCCGACGTCATGAGCGTCCCGCGCCGGATCGAGGACAGCTTTCAACGGCGTTCGGGCAGCCTGCCGGCGGCGACACAGCAGCTGATGTTGGTGGCTGCCTCCGAGCCGACCGGTGACGTAGCGCTGCTGTGGCGCGCGGCCGAGCAACTGGGGATCGACCGCGACGCAGCTGCGCCCGCGGAAACCGCAGGACTGCTGGAGATCGACTCCCGAGTTCGGTTTCGTCATCCACTGGTGCGCTCGGCGGTCTACCGTGCGGCCACGCCGCCGCAGCATCGTCAGGCCCACCACGCTTTGGCCGACGCCACCGACCCGCGGGCCGACCCGGATCGCCGCGCGTGGCACCGCGCGAAGGCCGTGCTGGGCACTGACGAAGAAGCCGCCGCGGAGCTGGAGCGTTCGGCGGATCGTGCGCTGGCGCGCAGCGGATTCGCCGCCGCTGCAGCATTCCTGAAGCACGCGACCGATCTGACGCCCGAACCTGCACGACGGGCGCGCCGGGCACTGGATGCCGCCAACGCCAAGCACTGCGCCGGTGCGCCCGAGGCCGCCATGGAGCTGCTGGAGAGTGTGGACGCCACGCAACTGGATGCGCTGCAGCGCGCCCGTCTGGAGCTGCTCCGGGCGCAAATCACATTCCACCTCACCCAAGGCAACGAGGTGCCGGGAATGCTCTTGGGCGCCGCTCGAATGTTGGTTCCCCTGGATCCCTCGCTCGCTCGTGAGACCTACCTGCAGGCCTTCGATGCGGCCACCATCACGGGGAGTCCGGGCCTCGGCGCAGGGCTGCCGGAGATCGCCGAAGCGGTCACGGCCGTACCGGCACCGCTGGGGACGCCGGGACCGGCGGATCTACTGCTCCATGGGTTGGTGGCAGCGCACAACCATGGATTCGAAACCGGGGTTCCGGTCCTCAGACGGGCTCTGGAAGCGTTCCGCGAGCACGTGTTTCCGGTCGAGACCGCCCAAGCCGGCGACGCCGGGAACTGGCTGTGGCTGGCGACGCGGACCGCTATCGGGCTGTTCGAGGACGAGCTGGTCATCGTACTGGCCGACCGTTACGTGCGGTTTGCGCGCGAAGCAGGTGCCCTCGCCACGCTCCCGGCCGCGCTTCTTGTCTCGGCGTGTGCACGGGTCTACACCGGCGAGCTTGCGCTCGCCGCCGAGTTGGCGGACGAGGCCGCGGTGATCACCCAGGTCTCCGGAGCGAAGCCCATGAGCTTCGCGCACAGGTACCTGGACGCGTGGCGTGGAGTTGATCCGGCGGATCGGTACGACACCAGTGACGGCGAGGAGACGGAACGCACGCGAGGTGTCGAAGCCACGGTGTCCATGTGTGCGATGGCGGTGCTCCACAACGGCCGCGGTAACTATGCAGCAGCACGCAATGCCGCGTCACGAGCATGTGACACATACGAACCAGCGATCAGGTGGCAGGCGCTGCACGAGTTCGTCGAATCGGCCACCCGCACCGAAGAACTCGAATCCGCCTCCCGCGCAGCGGAAGAGCTCAGCATGAGAGCCCGGGCCAGCGGTACCGAATGGGCGCTCGGAATCGCCGCCCGCTCACAGGCGCTGATTCGCAACGGATCCGACGCAGAAGAGCACTACCGCGAAGCGATCGAGCGGCTGGGAAACTGCCGAATGGCTGCCTTCCTGGCCCGCACCCACCTCGTCTTCGGCGAATGGCTCCGCCGGGAAGGCCGTCGCCACGAAGCACGCGAACAACTCCGCACTGCCCACGTACTGCTGTCCGACATGGGCGCAGAGCCCTTCGCCGCCCGCGCCGCCCGCGAGCTGCGCGCCACCGGCGAGCATCCACGCAAACGAACCGCTCAACCCGCCGACGCGCTCACCGCCCAAGAAGTGACCATCGCACGGCTCGTCGCGACCGGAGCGACCTCCCGTGAGGTCGGTGCGCAACTGTTCCTGAGCCCGCGCACCATCGAAGCTCATTTGCGAAACATCTTCCGTAAGCTCGGTATCACCTCGCGCCGACAACTCAAGGAATTGCCCCTGCCCTGACCCGAGGTCGGCGTGGAACGGACTCTGCACTCAGCATTACATTGAGGCTCACTGCACATGCAGGTTGTCTGAGCATGCAGGCTGTCACCCGGGCGTTCGCGGGTTTACGATCACTCACATCCCGCCGCCGATGGGTCACGCGTAACACACCCACCCGCGAAACGTGAACGTCGAGAAGAACTCCGTAATGTCCGTGAAGCCGACATCGTGCAGTATGTGTCGATCCTGCTCGGGGGTCAGGACCGGTACGTCCGCCGAGATCGCCTCGCGCGCCTTGACCGCGTCTTCGGGTGCAATTCCGTTGGCTACCAGGTAGTGCACGTGGCGTTCGATCCACAGCTGACGCTCGGCATCGTCATTCTGGGGGAAGCTCATGTGCATGACGACGAAGGGTGCTCCGGGCCTCAGCCGCCGTCGCACTTGCGCTGCGGTGTCACGCCTGGCCTCGGGTGGCAGGAAGTGCAGTGTCAGCAGGCTTGTCGCAGCGTGGAATGGACCGGTCGGCGCCTGGTCGACGTAGCCGTGGTGCATCCGGACCCGCTCGACGTGCGGGCCCAAGGTGTGCGCCGCGAGATCCAGCATGGCTTCGGCGGGATCGACCGCGTCGAAGGTCCACTGCGGATGCGTCTCCGCGAACGCCCGTGTTTCCGCGCCCCCGCCGGCCCCGAGGACAAGGACTCGCGCGTCGGCCGGCGCACGTTCGCCCATGAGAACCGCTGCCATGCGGTGCACATCCTGGTAGGCGGGAACCATCCTGCTCGCGTTTCCCGCGTACCGCGCGACATGGTGCGGGTCGTCGAATGGGTTGGATGATCCTGACACCTCGTGACTATGGCGGCACCGCTGACCGTTCGGCAACTCTCTTTGCTGTTCAGGCAAGAAGCGGCCGGACGAAATTTCAGCGACCGAGCCGGGCGAGGTGATGTCTTGAGGCACTCTGACCTACCCGCAGCCCGGTCGTGCAGGGTCGCGTAAATTCGTTCGAGCAATCTCAGCACCAGAAGCAGCATTCGACGAAGGCCATCATGTCTGACGATCAGATCTCCGACGTCCCCCCGAACCATCTGTCCATCGATCCGCGCAGCGAGTTCTACAACGAAGAGGTCCTGCTCCGCGATGTGGGCATTCGCTTCAACGGCGTCGAGAAAACGAATGTGCACGAATACGACGTGACCGAGGGCTGGGTTCGAGTCGAGGTGCCTACCGCGAAGGATCGCCGCGGGAATCCGATGGTCGTCAAGCTCAAGGGCACGGTGGAGCCCTATTTTCGCGGAGACGAGTAGCGGACGCTGCCGATTTGCGGCGCGGCCGTCAAACGGCCCAGGAGTGACGGCCTCGAGGGCTCGACAGCGGAGCGAATCTGGGCTGTCCGCGGCGAATCGTGAATAAGTCCCTCATGCGACACTCTGCCGATGATCGAGCGCAGGATCGAGGTCACCACGCCCGAAGGCGAGATGCCCACGTTCGTCTTCCATCCGACCCATGGCGGCCCCCATCCTGTGGTGTTGTACCTGATGGACGCGCCGGGTATCCGACCGGCGCTCGTCGACATGGCCACCCGTCTGGCGTCGGCGGGGTACTACGTGATGCTTCCCTACCTCTACTACCGGGGCGGCCCGTTTCGCGAGTTCGGAACGAGCGACGAGGACATGCATGCCCGCAGGGATCTGATGGGTTCGGTCACACCCGGCAACATCGTCGGTGACGCCGGGGCGCTGTTCGCCGCAGCCGCCGATGACCCAGCAGCAGATGACGGCCCGGCCGGAGCGGTCGGCTTCTGCATGAGCGGTGGGCTGGCGCTGTCGGTGGCACGCGCCTTCCCCGATCGGGTACGCGCCGCGGCGTCGATCCACGGCGCCTGGATCGTCCGTGACAGCGACGACTCACCGCATCTCCACCACAACACCACCCAGGCCGAGTTCTACTTCGCGTGGGTGGACCCCGACGACACGGCGCCGCCGGAAACCCTCAGCCTGACACGCGACGCGCTCGACGATGCCGGGGTGGTGTACACCGTCGACGTGATCACCGACGCGGTGCACGGGTTCGCCCCAGCCGGGCCCCGCTATGACCGGGCCGCCTCCGAGCTGCACTGGGAGCGGGTGCACGACCTGCTACGCCGAAATCTCCGGTGACTCACCGCGACCCTCTCCTTGCCTCGGATCACCGAACGGCGAGACATCGCGGCGAAAGCACGTCGTTTGTCAGAGACGTGCAGGAATCTCGGCCGCCAGATAAGGCTCGATGTTGCGCCACGCTCGGTCGATGTAGTCCTGCTTCTCACCGACCGGGGCGACGTAGTGCAACGCCCCTACGGCCTCGTCCCTCCCGAGCAGTCGCGTGATCACCCACGCGGCGAGGTACTGCGACGCCAAGCAGCCTCCGGCGGTGGCGATATTGCCCTTGGCGAAGAACGGCTGATCGAGCACGCGCACTCCCGCGGCGCTCACCCAGGGTTTGGTGACCAGATCGGTGCAGGCGGGCACATCGCGCAAGAGGCCGAGCTTGGCCAGAATCAACGCCCCGGAGCACTGCGCGGCGATCAGTTGACGGCCGGGGTCGAGCCTGCTCAGTATATGCATGATCGCCGGGGTCTCCACCACCTCGCGAGTGGCGATGCCGCTGCCGACGATGACCGCGTCGGCTTCCACCGCCTCCTCCAGGCTTGTCATCTGTTCCACGGTGACGCCGTTCATCGACGTCACCCGGGCGGTCGGGGTCGCGATCGTCACTCGCCAATCGTCGCTCCTGATGCGGTTCAGCACCCCGAGCGCGATCAGGGAGTCCAGTTCGTTGTAGCCCTCGAAAGTCAGAATGGCGATGTGCACGGTCGATGTCCTCTCCGCGTCGTGATGTCACCGTAGAACGCGGAATGCAGGACTATCAAAGAATTGTCATGGATACACTTCACGCGTGCCCGCCGCGCGATACAAACGTCTCGTCGACGCTTTCGCGGCCGAGATTCGTTCCGGTCGGCTGACTTCGGGGACGCAGCTACCCACTCACCGCCATCTGGCCGAGCGGGAGGGTATCGCCGTCGTCACCGCCACGCGCGTCTACGCCGAACTCGAGGCGATGGGTCTGGTGAGCAGTGAGCACGGCCGCGGAACCTTCGTACGGGATCAGGCACTGCCTCCGGGCCACGGTATCGACCAGCGCCCGCTTGCCGCCGACTCCGTCGACCTCAACTTCAACTACCCTGCGCTTCCCGGTCAGGTTGACCTGCTACGCCAGGTGTTGCGCGAGCTGGCCGGCTCCGGTGACCTGGAATCACTGCTGCGCTACCAACCGCACGGCGGCCGGGAGCGCGACCGGGCGGCCGTCGCCAACCATCTGCTCAACCGCGGACTGGACACCACCCCGGACAGCGTTGTCGTGGTCAACGGCGCGCAACACGGTCTGACGGTCGTCGCCCTGGCCGCGTTGCGGCCGGGTGACCTGGTCGCCGCCGACGCCATCACCTACCCCGGTTTCAAGGTGATCGCTGAAGCTCTACGCCTCGAATTGGCGCCCATACCAACGACTCCGACGGGACCGGATCTGGATGCGTTGGGGCGCCTGTGCGTGGAGAGGCCGGTCCGCGCCGTCTACACGATGCCGACTCTGCACAACCCGCTGGGCTGGGTCATGGACGACGGTGCCCGCCGCCAATTGGTCGCCATCGCCCGTCGGCATCGGTTGCTCCTCATCGAGGACGCCGCCTATGCCTATCTCGCGGAATGCCCGCCGCCGCCGTTGGCCGCCACCGCTCCGGACGTCAGCGTGTACGTCTCCGGGCTGTCCAAGAATGTGGCCACCGGCCTGCGAGTCGGGTTCATCGCCGCGCCGCAGGCGCGTGTCCCCGCCATCGAGCGGGCGATCCGTGCCACCGCATGGAACACCCCCGCTCTGACCGCCGCCATCGCCACGCGCTGGCTCGAGGACGGCACCGTGACCCGCCTCGAAGCAGAGAAGCGTGTCGACGCCAGGCTGAGGCAGACCATCGCCGGTGAAATTCTGGAACCCTTTCGCCCGCTGGCACATCCGAATTCGTACTTCACCTGGGTGCCCCTGCCCGCGAACGCGCGCGCTGACCGCATCGCGGCGACTCTCGCGACACACGGGGTCGCGATATCCACCGCCGAGCCATTTGCCATCACCGAGAACCCGCCACAGGCCATCCGCCTGGCCCTCGGCTCTACAGAACTCGGCACACTCGCCGACGCACTCACCACCGTGCGCCGCACCATCGAGGACGACCAGTATCGGTAGACGCACCTGGACCGGCGAGCATCACCCGACCGAATCCTCCAGCTCACCGGAGCGGCGAAGACGTCCGCTGGCCCGCGTCGCCGATCAGCCGATGAGCGGGGTGCGCCGCGCGGTCAGGGTGTCGAGCCGATTCTGCATGGCCCCGCGCACCCGCTCTGCGAAGTCCTCAGCCGATTCGCCATCCCCTGAGAGCATCCCGGGCAGCACCGCGGTGACGAGCTTGCTGGGGAGCGGCAGGTAAGGCAGTAGGCCGACCACACCGAAGTTCAGCCCCCAGGGGACCGAGACGCTGAGCGGAAGAGACTTGACCCGCAACAACTTCGGCAACCGGAGCGCCTTGGCCGCAGCCTGACCGTCGCTGAGGACCAGCAGTGACTCACCCGCGCCGGCGGTCACCACCGGCACGATGGGTACCCGGTGTTCCTGCGCCAGTCGCGCAAAACCCGTGCCATGGAACTTGATGGTGTTGCGGTCGCGCCACGACTTGCCGGCGTCGACGTCACCGCCCGGGAAGACGAGCACGTTGTGACCGGCCTCGAACGCGTTGTTGGCGGCCTCGCGGCTGCCGGGTGTGCCGCCCAGTCGTTCGACGAGCGGGCCGGCACCGAGCGTCCACGCGATCTGGTGGACCATCGCGGTGGTGGGGCGCGTGACGCCGGCAGCCTGCCGTGCCGCGACGAAGGCCCCGACGTTGAGGTCGATCACGCCGCCGAAGCCGTGGTTGCAGACGAACAGCACGGGACGGTCGGGGACCGGGGCGTCGACGCGAACCTCATGCCGGTGATACACCCGCAAGTAGGTCTGGATCGTCGTCGACAGCCAACCGGGCGGCGCGATCTCAGGCTCGTCGGTCATGCCGGAATCCGAACAGAGCCGCGAGACGGCGCGTGGTGCTGGCACATCGGTGCGGCGACGCGCATGCAGGCTCCTCGGATTCTGACGAATGGTCTGCGCACGCTACCAAAATCGCGGCGGGCACCGACCGGACCGCGGGCGCGACACAACCAGCACGCGACCTCGACCGAGCATCGCGTGCATCGTTTCCGGCATGAGCAGCGACGCGATACACCGTGTGGACGGGGGATGGCGAGCGCCGGTGACGACTGAGCTCGGCAGCAGCACCGTCCAGCGCAATGGCCGAGCGGCGGACGCTACGCCGACCACGCGTGCGCCGATCGCGCGGCACCGTCAACCGATGGCGTCGATCGCGGTGACGGTGATGTCGAACCGCCCTTGCTGTTTGTCGAGAACGTAGACAGCCAACTGGTCGATGGTCGACGGGTCCATCGTCGGGGGCGCGTCAGGAGCAGGCTTGAGGCGCTTGCCGACCGGCTCGAATCCGTCGATGGGAAGGTCGTAGATCCGGGGAACGGCGGCCTCGGTGGGGAAGCGCTGGATGTAGGACCATGTCTGCCCCGCGATGCCCACCTTCACCATGTACGTCTTGCCGTCGCCCACAGCATGAACGCGAAGCGCTTTCGCGCCTGCGGCTCGCCGCCCGATCTCCGGATTCTGCGGGCTGCGGGCCGAAGCGAACCCGCCGTTGTTCTCCAGCGAGATGACGCCGGAGAACATGAGGCCACCGTTGCCGAACGCGATGCGCGACGTCGACATGCCGCCCATGACCGGGTCGTTCACCGTGGTCCAGGCCGCCACCTCGCCGGCATCGTCGAGGTCGACGAGCGCAACGGCTCGCTCAGAGGCGCCGGCTGTCGCCGCCGGCTCCGTCGTGTCGTCGGCGGGCGGAGGGCCGGCCTTGCCGCACGATGTGACTAGGAGTGCAGCCCAGATGAGCATGCCGACCAACCATCCGGGCCTCCGGGTAGACGCAGTGTCGGTCTGAGCGTGCCGACATGGATATATGGGGGCAGCGCTGCTCTCAGGGTGACAGTGTGGTGAGCGCCGGCCCTGGTCGACGGCGTCGCCACCTCGCCGAGCTGTTTCCGGAATCAGCATCGGCCGGGGTCCGCGGCCATCTCACGGCTGCGCATGGGCATCCCGTCGATCACGGCGAAAACTGTTTGGAGACTGGGGACGTCGTTCACACGCCACTTCTCGCCGCCATCCTTGCCGATCAACACCACGGTGAAGTCGGTGTCACCGACGCCGTATCGGCCCGTCAGCTGTTGCGCCTGTTCGCTGTCGATGACCTGACCATCGAGCGTGCTGGTGCCCTCGCCGACCACGACGCCGACCACCATGTCGCGATCCAACACGTCACAGCGACTTGCGTCGATTCGGCTCAGCGTTTCCACCAGGCGTGGATCGCTGTTCGTCGGCGCGAACAGCAGGAGCGGACGACGTTCCCAGCGATAGTCGCCGAGTTCGGCGGCGACAGCCGTGCCTGATCCCATGCTGGCGCTCACCACCAGAGCGGCGAGGAAGAGCGCCCATCGCACCACACCGCGTCTGACAGCCATAGTGCTCAACCACTCTACCGACGCATCAGATCTTCTCCGCTTCGACGAGGTCGTGCGGCACCACGGAGAATCTGCGTCCGGTGGTGCGCAAACCGACGTCGGTGAACAGCGCCGACAGCTCAGCCTCCGAGCGCAGACGTCCGCCATCCCGCTGGGTCAGGGTGTGCAGATCGAGCAGTGGCGAGAACGGGTTCGGCCGATGACGTTCCTGGAGATATTCGGCCACCACGAGCTTCGCGCCGCTGGGCATGCTCGCCGCCACTGCGGCGAGGATCTTGCGGCAGCGTTCGTCGTCCCAGTCGTGCAGGACATCTTTGAGCAGGTACACGTCGGCGGTGGCGTTCACGGCGCGAAAGATGTCACCCTCGACGCAATCGATCCGGTCGGCGACACCCCGGTCGGCGAGGAAATGCTCGGCTTCGGCGATCATTCCGGCACTGTCGACCAGGACACCACGCAGAGTCCCGCCGGACTCGGCAACGACCGTCGACAGCAGCGTCCCGATCCCGCCCGCCACGTCACACACCACGGCGTCCTTTGGCCAGGGGTAGACCCGTGCGATGGCGCGTGCACTGATCTCGGTGGCTTGACGCATCGTCGACGCGAACACGCGTTCTTCGTCGGGATGCTGGGCGTACCACTCCCAGACCGACATGCCGTGCACCATCTCGAACGAGCTGCGGCCGCTGCGCACGCTCTCGGCCAGCCCGCCCCAGGCGTCGACGGTCGACCGCATGCCCTTGTAGCGCATCCAGGCCCGTAGTGACGCGGGATGGTCGCTGCGCAGCACGGCCCCGGTCCGGGTCAGCGTCACCACCCCCGTGCGGCGGTTCATGGTGCACAGTCCGCACGCGACCGCGCCGCGCAGCAGGCGGTGCGTGGTCTCCGCGTCGCAGTCGAGTCGGGCGGCGATCTGCTGTGCGGTCATCGGTCCACCGGCGAGGACGTCGGCAATGCCGAGTTCGGCGATGGTGGCCGCGACCTGGACCCCGCCGACGCCCTCGCCGAGATCGAGCATCGCGATCTGGGGCGGCACGAGTCGGTCCGCGAACTGCTTGAGGCGGCGCCGCAGGGCGAGGGTGGCCAGCACCACGGGGAGAGGCGTCGATGGCATCCGTGCAGGCTAGCCCGAGGGGAATGCTCTGATCGCGTGTTCCGGGCCGCGCCGGAGGCCGGCCGGCCGGCCAAGCTGGATCCGAGTGGCCGCGGTAGATGGCGACCTGCGGGCTTCACCGCTCCGTCAAGTCGCTCACTGCTTCCAGACACCCCGCCGTGCGTTCCCGGACTTCTGCGCGCGAATATCGTGCACCCCGGCCGATCTGGTCGGCCCACACCATGGTTTCGCACGCCGTTTGCGGTGGCGTGCCGTCTTCGACGAAGGGCACAACGCGCCGCCCCAGCTCGTAGCCTTGCTGAAACGAGTCGCCCACGTCGCGACCCCGGAGGACGTGCGTTCCTGCCAGGCCGATGCCCACGGTCACCAACATCAGAACGACGAAGACGACTACCCGCTCGGTGCCACCCAGCGGAACCCTGGCTGTCGCAGAGGAGTCAGGTCGCGGTGCGGTGGAACGAAAGTGCAGCGTCCACTGCTGTCCGTCCCACCACCGAGGCGACCCCGACCCGGACGGATCGGGGTACCAGCCGGGTGGTGCATCACCTGGCATCACGACCTCCCCCCGGCCCCGACCGATTCGGGAAATCAGCCTAACGGCCGGGCGGTGCGTCTCCGATCACCATCTTGTGGGGGATCGTCGGGCCGGGGCCGATCACCGATTCGGTGGAGGGATTAGCTTGGCAACGATGACGTGGATACAGCGGCGTGCCGGGTTGTGGGTGCTGTTGCTCCTGACGGTGCTTCAAGCGGCAATGACCGTCGTGCAGTTCTCAGGCGGCGACTCACCCGGCGGGCGCGGCGTGGATCTGCTGATCAGTCCGGCGCCCTACGCCTTCGCCATCTGGGGCGTCATCTACCTGCTGTGCGTGGTCCACGCCGCGGTCGCGGTGCGAAAGGGCACCGCCGTCGCCGATCAAGCGGCATTGGTCGCACCCCTGGCGGCGCTGTACCTGGCCTCGGCGTCGTGGTCGGTGGCGTTCACGGTCGGCAACTCCTGGCTGACCTTCGCGGTGCTCGCGGTGATGGTGGCTGCCGCGCTGCGCGCACTGCGGGTGGCGATGAACCATCCGCTGCGCTCGGGCGCGCGCCGCTGGGAGGCGCGGCTCGAAAGTTTCACCGTCGGGTTGTACTGCGGCTGGGTGACCGTCGCAGTGTTCGTCAACCTCGCCTCCGCCCTCGGCGACCAGGAGCTGGCGGATCCGGCATCGGCCGGTTGGCAGGCTGTTGTCCTGACCTGCGCGCTTGCGGCGGTACTGGCGGCCCTCTGGCTCGGGCGAGGTTCGGACGGCGTCGCGGTGGCCGCGGTGTGGGCGTTGGCGGCGGTGGTCGTCAACGTGGCTGGCCAGTCGGTGCTCTTGACCGTGACCAGTGGTATCGGCATCGCCGCGGTGCTGGCGATGTGGCTGCGAACAGCGCTGGCAGGGGACAACCCCCGTCGGGTGGACATCGCCGGGGCCACTTCGTAACCTGTCCCAGACCTGTGACCGGGATGACACCCGCCCCTGCCGCGAAGGATGGTGACGCTGCGCATGACGTCAGGACGCCGCGCACTCCGGCGCCTGACGTACGGTTTCGCGGCCGCGATCCTGACCGTGGCGGTGACGACGAGCGGCGTCCATGCGGACCCGGCTTCCGATGCGGTGGCCCAGCTCGACGAGTTGTCCCGCCAGGCGGTGCAGACGCGCCAGGCGGTCACGGACGCGCAGCGTGACGTGGACGCCACACTGGCGGCCCAGGCGGCGGCCGAAGACCACCACCGCGCCGAACTGCGGGCCCTCGAGGAAGCGAATTCAGCGCTGCAGCCCTACCAGGAGGCCGTCAACCGGGTGGCAGCAATGACGTACATGGGTGGCCGTACCGATCAGTTGGCCGCCGTGCTCAGCGCAGCGTCCCCGCAACAACTGATCGACGAGCTGTCTCTGCAACGCGCGATGGCTGCGGAGATGGCCGATCAGATGAACGATTTCCGGGCAGCGAGCGAACGCGCCGCCGCGGCCGCCCGGGCCTCCGAGAAGTCGGCCGCCGACGCCCGTGGGGCCGCCGAGCAGGCGGCCAAGGTGCGAACCGAGTTGCAGGTCAAGTGGACCGGTCTGCAACAGCAGATCCTGGCGGCCGAGGCGCAGTATGCGGCGTTGACACCACCCCAGCGGGCTGCTGTCGACAACGCCGCCGCCGTCCTCCCGCCCCCGCCGGCCGCGCCCACCCCGGTCGACCCCCCGATCGCGGCGGTACCGGCGCAGCCGCCCGGCCTCCCCGAGTCGCTGCCGGTGGGTGTGGCGAACGAGGCGGGGCTGCAGCCCAACACCGTCCTGGCGGCCCGAGCCGTCAGCGCCAGGTTCCCCCAGATCGCCGCCATCGACGGCGTGCGCCCGGACTCCAAGCCCTGGCATCCGAGCGGCCTGGCGATCGACATCATGATTCCCAACTCCGCAAGCCCCGAGGGCATCGCGCTCGGAGACGAAATACTCGCCTTCGCGATGAGCAACGCGGCCCGGTTCGGGCTGCAGGACGTGATCTGGCGCGGCACGTACTACACGCCGGCCGGTCCGCAAGCCTCAGGCTACGGGCACTACGACCACGTTCACATCACCACGACACCCGGGTGAGCTGCAGCGCTCAGGGGTGAAGACTCCACTGGCCGCAGTCCTGGGCCAGCACGTCGTTCACATCGACGCGGATGCCGCCGACGATCGGGCCGGGATTCGAGGCGGTGTCGATGATGCGTTGGTAGAGCACTGCTGCCGGGTAGATCTGACCGCGAGACCAGGATCGGGTCTGCCATGCCCACACGTGCCCCGGTGACAGCGATCGCCCGATGACCCCGTCGGCTGCGGCCCACTGGCAGGTGTTGACGCCGCCGTAGACGCCCGTGCGCTGCGCGCCCAGGACGGAGTTGATGCCGCGAAACCACGGCAGTGCCAGGTCGTTCCATGCGGTGCGGTCGATGTCGTCGTCGACGCTGAAGAAGATCGGTGCGCTGCGGCCGCCGCCTGCTGCGGTGTGCAGCGCCCACGCGGTGCGCGCATCGGCGACCCCGCCGGCATAACCGCGGGTGAAGTCCGATGGCGCCGTCCCGCCGGGCTTCCCGTACTGGTAGTTGCTGACGATGGCCAGCCCCGCTGCGTTGAGCGAGCGGGCATAGGGCAGGGTGATCGGCTTGGCGCCGAAGTTCGATCCTGGTCGTGACGTGGAGACGTAGTTGATCACACCGGCGTGGCCGGCGGCGCGGATGTCCTGTGCCGGTATCTGGCGCATGGCGTAGTCGATGAGCGTCGGCAGCGCTGCGGACGCCTCGGGCGCTCGGTGGGTGGACGCGGCGCCGAACCCGGCGAGCGCGGACATGGCGGCCGCGATGCGCAGTGCTTGTCGCCGGTTTACCGGGCGCGAGCGTTGCTCAGCTCTGGCCCATGGTGTCTCCGGCACGGCGGGATGTTAACAAAGTGACAGCTGTTGATAGTGGCGCCACGCCGCGGCGGCGGACGTCGATCACAGCACCTGGGTACGACACCGACCGCCGCCGGCTGTGCTGCACGGACCGGCGGCCGTCCGGTGAGAATGGGCGGCGGGCCTCCTCGCCGCGCCCGCCCAGCAGACCCGATTCACCGCCGCGGCGTCGGCCAGTCGACCGGCGATTCGTGCAACGACGACAGATCGGGTAATGGTTTACGGCACAGAGCCTGCGCCTGCTTCGGCGTCATACCGAACATGCGCAGCACCTTCTCGGTCATCTCGTCCACCGTGGCGTCCACGTCCCGGTCGGGACGGTCACGCAGCAGTGCGCCCAGACCGAACAACGCACCGCCGGCGACTGCGAGGCCCAACTCGGGATCACCGATCGTGAAGCGGCCCTGCTCGATCGCCGTCGTGATGTCTCGCTGCGCGCGGGGAGACAGGCCGCGTTCGGACAGGATCAGCGAGCTGCCATTGGCCAGCAGCAGCGCGGCCTCCTGCGGGCGGTGTCGAAACAGCCGGCCACTGAGGCGGAATCTGGCCGCGAAGGCCTCCGCGGGGTCGGTTGTCGATGACGTGAGACCGTCCAGCAGAGCCCCGAACCTGTCGAGGGCGTCGGTCACGGCAGCTTCGAACAACTCCTCCTTGCTGCCGAAGTGGTTGTAGAACGAACCCATTCCGACGTCGGCAGCTTGAGTGATCTCCAGGACCGGTACGTCCATCCTGTTTCGGGCGATGAATCCCTGGGCGGCACGGATGAGGGCGGCCCGGGTCCGCATCTTGCGCCGTTCCAGCCGGTTGACCGGTTCTTCTGACCGCTCGCGGCTCTCGCGCTCGGGCGCATCCATGGCAGGCAGAGTACCAGCAGGAATCAATTCTGATGATTTCGTCAGAATCTCTTGACTGACGCTTCGATCGCATGTGACGATTTCGTCAACCAATGAGAGGTTGTGGTTGTCCATGTCGACTACGGAGACGCCGATGTCCGGCGCGCACACCGACCTGCACGCTGAGCGGGGTGCGCTGCGCGGGGAACACGCGGGCCGCTCCCGCGACCCGGTCATCCGCATCGCCGACATCGCGTGGCTCGAGTTCGACAAACCCGACCTGGTCCGCGCCGAGGCGTTCGCGCGGGCCTTCGGGTTCGGTGTCGCGCTGCGCTCACCGCAGGAGTTGCATCTTCGCGGTACCGAGGCCGGGGCTGCGTGCGTCATCCTGCGACGAGGACCGCGCACCCGCTTCGCCGGTGCCGCCTTCCGCGCGGCCGACGAAGTGGACGTGCTACGGCTCTCGGACAAGCTCGGAGTGCCCGTGCAACGGCTGCCGGAACCGATCGGCGGACTGTCGGTGCAGCTGACCGACCCGAGTGGCAACGCCGTCAAGGTCGTAGCCGGAATGCATGAGCTCCCGGCGTATCCGTCGCAGGCGCCGCAGGTGGCCAACACCGGGTGCGGTGATGCGCGCATCAACGCCACGGTGCGGCCGCCGCGCGTTCCGGCGCGTGTGCAACGGCTCGGACATCTGGTGCTGCAGTCGACCACCTACCGGCGGACCCTCGACTGGTACCTGGACACCCTCGGCATGCTCGTCAGCGATTTCCTGTTCTTCCCGGGCCAACGTGACCGGGGCCCGGCCATGAGCTTCATCCGTTGCGACCTCGGGTCTGTTCCCGCCGACCATCACACCCTCGCGCTGGCTCTCGGCCCGGCCGATCGATACGTCCATTCCGCCTACGAAGTCTGTGATCTCGACGCCCTGGCCGCCGGTGGTGAGTACCTCCACGACCGCGGTTACGTCCGGTCCTGGGGCATCGGCCGGCACATCCAGGGCAGCCAACTGTTCGACTACTGGCGGGATCCCGACGGCTTCCTCGTCGAGCACTTCGCCGACGGCGACAAGTTCGACAACTCGCTCGAACCCGGGTGGGCCCCGTTCACGGCGTCCGGGCTGGCGCAATGGGGACCGCCGGCGACCAGCGACTTTCTCGATACCAGCCCGCGCGCAGCGCGTCATCAGCTCACCTCCATGCTCACCGCGCTACGCCACGACAACGAATTCGACCTGAACCGCCTCATCGGCCTACTGAAAGTTGCTGCCTCGTGACCGTTTCCGTTCTCCGCACCGCTGACGCCTGGTGGGTGCAGACCCCGACCGGCGCAGCCAAGATCTCGACCACGGCGACCAGTACCGGTGAACTTCTCGAGGACCGGGCCGCGGTCGACGCGGCTGCCGCCTCCGAGGGGACGGTCGCAGTGGACGATCTGGACATGCTGTCGCCGGTGACTGCGCCGTGTCGGGTCGTCGCGCAGATGACGAACTTCGAATCCCACGTAGTCGACTCCGGGATGGACCCGAAGACGGTGCCGTTGACCTTCTTTCGAAAGTCATCAGCGTCGATCAGCGGCCCGCACGGCGAGATCGTGCGCCCGTCCCACGTCACACTGCTCGATTACGAAGTGGAGATCGGGTTGGTCGTCGGACGAGATGTTCCGGTCGGCACCAGCCTCACCGACGCCAATCTCGCTGACTACATCGCGGGCCTGACGGTCACCAACGATGTGTCGGCCCGCGACATCCAGCTGCCGCAAACCCAGTTCTACGAGGCGAAGTCCTATCCGACATTCACGCCCGTGGGTCCGGCCCTGGTGCTGCTCGACCCAGCGGAGTTGGCCCGCTTCGGCGATCTGCGGCTGCGCTTGAGTGTCAACGGTGACGAGCGGCAGAACTCCGTCGTCGACGGAGACATGCTGTATCGGCCATTGCAGGCCTTGCAGGCGCTGACGCGGTTCCAACACCTCAGTGCCGGCGACCTGATCCTGACCGGCACGCCCTCGGGCACAGCGCTCAAAGCGCCGCCGAAGCCGATCGAGCTGATCGGCAACCTGTTGCCGCCGGCGGTGAAATGGAAGGCGTTCTTCACCCGGCAGGCGAAGAACCCCAACTACCTTCAGTACGGTGACCGGATCGAGGCGACGATCGCCACCGACGACGGTGCCATCGACCTCGGTGCGCAGCGGCTGACGGTACGACACGCATGAGTTGCGTCGTCCCGGAGCCGCTCCGCGCCGGCGTGCCGTGAGTGCGGGAACCGGGCCCACCGCCGACAGCGAGCACGTCTCAGTGGTGATCGTCGGCGGCGGACCCACCGGAATCACCGCGGCGACGCTGCTTGCCCAGTACGGCGTCGACACCATGGTGCTGGAGCGCTGGTCGCAGGTCTATCCCCAGCCCCGCGCCGTGCACCTGGACGACGAGGTCTACCGCATCCTGGCCCGGCTCGGCGTCGCCGACGAGTTCGGCGTCATCTCCAGGCCGGCCCGGGGGCTGCGCCTGGTCACCCGTGACCTGACCGTGCTGGCGGAATTCAACCGGGACAGTGCGGTGACCCCGAACGGATTCCCGGCCGCGAACATGTTCGACCAGCCCGCGCTCGAAGAACTGCTGCGACGAAACCTGAAGCGGTACCCGTGCGCCCGGCTGCGGCCGGACACCGAGGTGCTCGGGATCACCACTGCGGTGTCAGGACGACCGCGCCTGCAGGTGAGAGACCGGACGAGCGGACATGAGTCGGTCGTGACGGCGGACTACGTGTTGGGCTGCGACGGCGCCAACAGCGTCGTGCGTGACGCGATCGGTTCGACGATGCGGGACCTGAAGTTCGACCAGCGATGGCTCGTGGTCGACGTGGAGACGACGGTGGACCTGCGCCAGTGGGATGGCGTCCACCAGGTTTGTGACGAGCAGCGCGCCGCAACCTACATGCGCATCGGCGACGCTCGCTACCGCTGGGAGTTCGCCCTCCTCGACAACGAGTCCGCAGACGACTTCGCCTCGTTGGCGGCACTGCGGCCCCTGATCGCTCCGTGGACTCGTCACGTCGGCGATGCCGAGCTGACGATCATGAGGGTGGCCGAATACACCTTCCGCGCTCAGATCGCCGACCGTTGGCGCTCAGGGCCGATTTTCCTGCTCGGCGACGCCGCGCACCTCACGCCGCCGTTCATCGGCCAGGGCATGGGTGCCGGGTTGCGCGACGCGATGAACCTGGCATGGAAGATCGCGGGTGTGTGCCGCGGGGAGCTGTCGGCGGACATCCTCGACAGCTATCAGCAGGAGCGGAAACCACACGCAGGGCAGATGATCGCGCTGGCCCTGAGAATCGGTCGCGCCATGACCGCGGGTGGTCGATTCGGCTCTGCAGTCCGACGTCTTGTCCTGCCCAAGCTGCGGCTGGTACCGGGCGTCCGCACCAGGATCACGAACTCCGAAACGCCTGCACTGCGGCGATCGAGGATGGTGAAACCCACCGTCACCACCCGTGGAGTCGTCGGACGGCTGTGCCCGAATGACCGCTTGCACAACGGCTGTCGGATCGATCAGGAGCTCGGCAGCGGCTTCGGCGTGGTGACAGCAGCACCACTGACACCGCAGCAGCAGCGCACGGTCGATGAGAGGGGAGCGCACACCGTCACCGTCTCCCCGGGTTCGGCGCTTTTCGACTGGCTGCGTGACCGGCACGTGACGGCCGTCGTCGTTCGACCCGACCGCACGGTCATGTGCGCCGGGCGCGATCTGACCGCGCTGTGCCGGGCGTTACCGACATTCCGGGTCGATCATGCGCCGGCCGTCAGGGCCGGCAGCGGACCAGGGGACGTCCCGACCGAGTGAGAAGCAGCCTGTGATGACTCGCCCGAAAGATGCTGCGCTGTACCGGCCGAGCATCTACAGCAGATCGGCGATACTCGATCCTCACCCGCACTACCGGGCCCTGAGGGCGCTCGGGCCCGTGGTGTGGCTGGCCCGGCACCGGCTCTACGCCCTGCCCCGCTATACCGAATGCAAAGCCACCCTGCGTGATGACGGTCTCTACCGGTCGGGGCACGGGGTCGGCGCCAACTCGGTCGCGAACCGCCTCTCCCGTGGCACCACGCTCAACAGCGACGACGCCGAGCACAACCGCCGCCGAAAGCTCGTGGCCCACCGGTTGATGCCGCGGGCGCTCCGCGCCTTGGCTGACAGCGTCGAGCGGCAAGCAGGAATGGTCGTCGAAGCAGCTGTCCGCAAAGGAGACGTCGACGCCGTCGCCGAGATCGCGACAGCCCTTCCAGCGGCTGTCGTCCCCGATCTGGTCGGCTGGCCGACCGATCAACGCGACAAGCTGCTGGATTGGGGCGCAGCCACATTCGACATCCTCGGTCCGCTGAACTGGCAGGCGGCCAAGGCGGCGCCGCGGGCCCTGCAGATGCTGCGGTTCGCTCGCCGCGTCGTCCGCGAGCGCACGGTGATGCCGGGAAGCATGGCCGATGAACTGCTCAGCGCGGTCGACGACGGAACCCTACCGGCACACGAGGTGCCGCCACTGTTGATCGATTACATCGGCCCCTCCATGGACACCACGATCAGCGCCATCTCCAGTGCGATCCACCTGTTCGCCACGCACCCCGAGCAGTGGGAGCTGGTGAAGAGTGACCCGACGCTCATTCCCAACGCGGTCAACGAAGTGGTCCGCTACGCGTCGCCGCTGCGCGCGTTCACGCGCAAAGTGCTGCGCGCACATGTCGTCGCCGGTACGCACATCCCGGCCGGCGCGCGGGTACTGGTGCTCTACGCCTCGGCGAACCGCGATGAACGCGAGTGGGCAGCACCGGATGTCTTCGACATCCGCAACGACGCCGGCCGGCACGTCGGATTCGGCAATGGCTCACACGCGTGCGCCGGGCAGGGGCTGGCCCGACTGGAAACCACTGCGATCCTGCGCGCTCTCGTCGACCGGGTAACGCGAATCGAGATGACCGGTGCGCCGACGTCGGCGGTCAACAACATCATCCACCGTCACGATCACCTTCCGGTGCGACTCATCCCTGCATGAGAATCAGGCCGAGTATGGCGTCCCACTCAGACCGTTCCACCCGGGAAGACCGTCTTGACGGCCTCGGTGATGTGCTCCCGCGCGGTGGCGGCGTCGGTGGGGTCCAGGGAGCTGATCGCCATCACATAGCGGCGGTCGGGCCCGATCAAGCCGGTGGACACATGCAGCTGGTTGCCGCCGTTCCAACAACAGAACCAACCCTGCTTGACCGCAACGGGTTCGGCGTAGAGGCCGTCGGGGATGCCGAACCGCTGGGGATAGCCGTCATTGCCCGTCGGAGTGAACCGGGCGATGTTGCCGATGATGGTGTCGGCCTGCTCGCGCGGTAACCCGCCGGTGCCCGCCAACAGCATGTCGTAGTAACGGACGAGATCGCCTGCGGTGCTCTGCGTGACGTCCCAATGTCCGTTGTACGGCGCGGTGGTGCCGGTCAGACCGTACCGGGCGACGATGCGGTCGATCACCGCGTTCTGACCACTGCGGTCCCAGAACATCTGCGCGGCACTGTCGTCGGAGGACCGCAGCATCGTATCGAGGGACTGCCGATCGGCGGCCGAGAGTTCGATGTCCCCCTGCGACTCCCGCAGCAGGAGGTCGTCGGCGATGAACAGCTTCACCACCGACGCGATCGGAAACGGCGTGTTCGCGCCGTGGGCCGCCAGCTGACCGGTCTGCCGGTCCAACACGGCAGCCTCGATCTGGGCGCCCACGTCGGCGGCCTGCGCGGCCGCCTGTTCAACGCGGTCGTCGAGCCCGGCGAGAGGGACCGGCGGCGCAGCGGGCGGGGCCTGGGGCATCAGGGTCGGGCGCGGCGCCTGCGGAGTGTGATCGGCGGCGGGCGGCGCGCCCGACACCTGCGGCGTGCATCCTCCCAGCAGCAACGCGACGCCGAGGATCGCCGCCGTGGCTCCCGCCCTGTTCAGTAGCAGTCGGCGCATCAGTGTCCTCCACATCGCTCCCGGAAGGGCGGGCCGTCGCAGGCCCGCCTGTCATCCACCCTAAACGGCTGATCGTGCCCGGGTACCCCCGTCGCGGGCCCACCGCATCAGATCGACGGTTTCCGAACCGGCCGATACGGGTAGGTCCATCGCACTGGTTGAGCTGGGGAAAGGCCGGAGACCATGGACCGAGACGTGGCAACCAAGCCCGACGATGCCTCCCTCCTGAAAGTCCTCGGCAACTGGGATGTCCTCGCGCTCGGGTTCGGGGCCATGATCGGCTTCGGCTGGGTGGTGCTGACCGGCGACTGGATCGGCTCCGCGGGCACGCTCGGGGCGGTGCTGGCGATGGCGGCGGGCGGGGTGATCATGGCCGTCGTCGGCCTGACCTACGCCGAGTTGACCGCGTCGATGCCCAAGGCAGGTGGAGAACACAACTTCCTGCTGCGTGGCATGGGTCCGCGCTGGTCGTTCATCGGCTCGTGGGGAATCGTCGGTGGCTACGTCACCATCGTCGCGTTCGAGGCGGTGGCACTGCCGAGAACCGCGCTGTACCTGTTTCCCGACCTGAACCAGATTCACCTGTGGGATGTCGCAGGCAGCGAGGTCTATCTCACGTGGGCACTGGTGGGCTCGATCGCGGCGATCGTCATCACCACCATCAACATCCTCGGAGTGAAGTTCGCCAGCGTCGTGCAGACGTTCGTCGTGGTGCTGCTGCTGGTCATCGGTCTGATGCTGGTGTTCGGATCGTTCACCGGGGGTTCACCGGACAACATGCAGCCGCTGTTCACCGGCGGAGTCGCGGGCTTCTTCGCCGTCCTCGTCGTGGTGCCGTTCCTGTTCGTTGGCTTCGACGTCATCCCGCAGTCGGCGGAGGAAGTGAACGTGCCCGCCCGCCAGATCGGCCGGTTGGTCGTCATCGCCGTGATCCTGGCGACCATCTTCTACCTGCTCGTCATCGTGACCACCTCGTCGGCGATGCCGCCGGGTGACCTGGGTGAGGCGGACATCGCCACCGCCGACGCCTTCGGCGCGCTGTTCAACAGTGACGTGATGGCGAAGCTGCTGATCGCCGGCGGCATCGCCGGAATCCTGACGTCGTGGAATTCGCTGCTGCTGGGCGCCTCTCGGCTGATGTACTCGATGGCGCGCTCGGGCATGTTGCCCGCCTGGTTCGGCAAGGTGCATCCGCGATTCCACACACCGGTCAACGCGTTGCTGTTCATCGGCGGTCTGTCGTTCCTCGCGCCGTTCCTCGGCGAGGCGATGCTGGGATGGCTCGTCGACTCAGGATCGCCGAGCATCGTCATCGCCTACCTGCTGGTGGCCATCGTCTTCCTCGTGCTGCGCCGACGGGAACCGGACATGGACCGTCCGCTGCGGATCGGCGGAAAAGGCCAGGGCGGCTTGCTGATCGGCGGTGCGGCGGTGGTCCTCTGCACGGGCCTGTTGAGCCTGTATCTGCCGGGGATGCCGGCGTTCCTCGACCCGCAGCCGTGGTTGTTGTTCGGCGGCTGGTGGGTCCTGGGTCTGTTCTTCCTGTTCCGGATCCCCACCGGGGTCGCACCCGGTGAAGACGCCGAGCACCGCCTGCTGGAGGAACTGCGGCAACGTCGGACATCAGCGGGATCGGGCGGCCGATAGCGCGGTGTCCCGCTCACCGTCGACCGGCGTGCGAATCGTCTTCGGCGGCTGTTGCGTTGGTCTTGACCGGTCGCCGCACGGCAGCGGTGACGAGGTTTCGACGCAACCGTCCGCTGGTGTTCCGGTAGAGACAACCCATGGCGGACGCGGTTCCGCGGATGTCGTCGCGGGCCGTCAGGTAGGTCCAGCGGTGGTGTTCGGGCAGCGCGAAGAACATCTCGAAGAACAGGGGGACATCCTCGGCCGGCATACGCAGCAGGGCTTCCAGCCCGATGCGGCGCAGCCGGTGGATCACCGTCGCCGACGCCGGCCACACGGTGCGATGTGCGGCCGCCAGCGCCTGGTCCGGCCCTTCCGTCAGGTGGGTGGCCAGCGCCAAGGCGACCGCAGGGGCGAGCCTGAAGGAAGCCGCCACGCTGAACCCCGTCGCGGGATGGATCAGCGGCGCGGCCGCGCCGAACCCGAGTACGCCGCGCCCGTCATGGCGCGGCTGGTCCACGGGGAACCAGACCTTCTCACTGCGGGCCTCGGCGGCCGGGGTGACACCGTGCCGCGCCAGCCGGGCATGAAGGCGCCGTCGTAGAGTCGCCAGCGGCAGACCCGGCCGTCGCGCCAGTGAGGTCTCCTCCAGCAGCACCTGACCGCCGCCCAGTGGGACGCCGTACAGGAACGTCGGCCAGCCGTGCTCGCCGTGGTCGGGGCGCCAGTCCATGAACAGTGCTCGGCCGGGAGTGACGACCGGCGCGGCGGTGTCGTCGTCGACGATCACGCCGTAGGCGGTCTGCTCGGCCGCTGGGTTACGTGATGACACCGGATCTGTTGGGCGCCAACGTCCCCCGGCGTCAACGACGATCTGCGCGCGTAGCCGGGAGCCGTCGGCCAGGTCGACAACGCCGCGCTGCGGCGAACCGACGACGCGTCCGGTATGGATGCGCACATCGGCGAGCTGGTCGGCGAGGTGCGCGTGCAGAGCGGGAACGTCGAGTACGGCGTAGTCCCAACCCACGTCATGCTCGGTGACGGCGTATACCCGTCCGGCGGCGCGGGCGGCGACCACCGACGCCGGCAGTCCGGCGGGCAGCTCGTCGGCCCACATGCCGTAGGTGGCCGTCCACGGGCGTTGCGGCGCCGGGTCGACGAGCCCGGTGCGCAGTCCACGACGGGCGCACTGTGCCGCCAGCGCCATGCCCGCCGGCCCGGCTCCGACCACCAACACGTCCATCCGACCCATGGTGCCCTTCAGGCGCTGTCCGATGCTTCTCGTTCTGCCGAACCGTATCAATCGGCAGCGGTAGCCTTGGTGGGGTGAGAACCATCTCGGGGATCGTTCTTCTCGGAGTCGGAGTCCTTGTGGCCCTCTCAGGTGTGCTGTTCGCATTGCAGGGGTTCGGATTCGTCGGCGGTAGTCCGATGACCGGTACCACCACGTGGTCTGTCGCCGGACCGATCATCGCGGTCGCCGGTGTCGGAATGATGTACATGGGCTGGCGGATCAGCCGCAGGAATCAATCGAGCCCATAGCCCGTTGACCCCACTGTCGCAGGGCCACCGCTCGCGACGAAGCGGCAAGGAAAGAGGCGAGATCGATGAAGAAGATCGGACGGGTCGGAATCATCGCAGGTGCACTGTCGGCGGCCGTGATCGGTTTGGCCGGACCGGCCCAGGCCGATGACGGCGGTTCGGAAGACAGCGGACGTGACAGGGATTCCAACTACTACGGCCGCGGGGGCTACTACGACGTCGGTGGCTTCAACAATCCGTGGATCAATCAGTTGGTCCCGACGGTCAAGGTGCCGAAGGTCGACACCAGGGTGCGTAACTGATCGGCAGACTGCCTGATCGGTAGCACTATTCGGGTGCGTCGCCGCCGGTGCGGTCCTGATCGCGAGGCGTTCGGGGTCGCCGCACCGGCGGCTGTGTCCGCCAGGCGCCACCGGCGCGGAACAACTCCGGGGGTCGTCCGCCGCGCGGACTCGCCTTGGCCCGCTTGCCGGTCGGCTCGACGTACGCGCCGGGCGCGGCCGTTGACGGCGGCGGTGAGGTGAGGCTGCGGCGGAAGTTGGCCGGGTCGATCTCGGCCTGCCACAACTCCTCGTACACGCTCTGCAGTTCCGACAGCGCGAACGTGTCGCCGACGAACGCGGTCGCCAGATCGGTCTGCTCGAGTTGTTCGGCGGCCCGGTCCACCGCGTCCGAGAGGATCCGGTGGTGGTCGAATGCCAGCGACAGCTCGCGCACCGCGTCGACGACCGGCCAGAACCGGGCGGCAGCGGCGTCCGTTCCGGCGTGCAGGCTGCCGGGATCGGGAGTCACCGCGAGATAGGCCACCGTGACCACGTTGGTGCGCGGATCGCGGCCGGGGTCGCCGTAGGCACCGAACTGCGCAAGGTGCTTGGGCGCGACCAGCCCGGTCTCCTCCCGCAGTTCGCGCCGCGCGGCCTGGTCGAGCGTCTCGTCCGGCCGCTTGAATCCGCCGGGTAGCGCCCACATTCCGGCGTAGGGTTCGCCGCCGCGCTGTACCAGCAGGACGTGGAGATGCCCGCCGCGCATGGTCAGGATCACGATGTCGACGGTGACGGCGAAGGAGGGATAGGCCGACGTGTCGTAGCCGTCGGGAACGCGATGCCCTGGCCGTGTCATAGGCGGATGGTAGACCGATACTTGTCAGATCGACAAATACCGGTTATGGTCACTATGACCAATATCTGACCCAGGGGGTACGCCATGGCGAATCAGACCGACTCCGACGTCAACGAGCTGCTTGCCCGCATCGCGAAACTGGAGGCGCTGCTGGCGCAGCGACCACACGCCGACACCTCGCGGGCGGACATCTGGTTCCTGCTGGATCGCTCCGGATCCATGGGAGCGATCGCCGAGTACGTGGTGCAGAGCTTCGATGAGTTCGTCGCCGAACAGCGCAACGAGGCGGGGGAGGCCCTCATGACGCTGGTTCAGTTCGACGGCGAGGATCCCCAGGACGTGTTGATCGATGCCCAACCCCTGGCGGGGATCGGTTCGATCGCCGGCAGATTCGCTCCCCGCGGCATGACGCCGCTGTACGACGCCATCGGCATGCTGCTGGATCGGGCCGAAGCGCACGTCAACCAGGCGGGCGCCGACCCGGCCGATCAGCTCGTGGTGATCATGACCGACGGCCATGAGAACGCCAGCCGTCGGTGGACGGCCGCCGCGATCTTCGAGCGCATCGCCGCTCTGCGCGCCGCCGGGTGGACCTTCGTCTTCCTGGGCGCCAACCAGGACAGCTACGCCACGGGGGCATCGATGGGCGTGGTCGAGGGGAACACGTCCAACTTCACCGCGTCGCCCGAGAGCGTGCTGGCTGCCGGACGCGGGCTGACCCGGGCGGTCAGTGGGTGGCGGGCCAAACCGCGCGCCAGCCGGATCGCCGACGCCGACGATTTCTGGGACGGGGTCAAAGAGGCCGAAGCAGCGGCGGACCCCACCGCGAACGAGGACCGCGCTGCGGACCCCCGGTTACCGTGAGGGAGTGGCCGACAACGAGGTGATGGACTTCGACGGCGACGCGCAGCGCGGATCGCGCACGCCGCGCAGCGTGTACGAGGTGGGGCGAGAACCCGATCCCCTCTACAGCCTGGCCAACGAGCGGACCTACCTGTCGTGGCTGCGTCTTGCTGTCACGCTCCTGGCCGGCGCTGTCGCCATCGACCGGTTGTTCCTCGATCGCCCGTGGTGGGGCAGCGAGGCACTTGCGTTGGGCCTCGTGGCCGTGGCCTTCGGAACGTGCGGGGTCGGCGTCCGGCGGTGGTGGGTCACCGAGCGTGCACTGCGGCAACGCCGGCCGCTGCCCGGTTTCGGTGCGCCACTGCTCGGTATCGTCGCCGTGCTGCTGGCCGGAACGGGTGTGCTCGTCATCGTGTTGATGCCCAGGGGGTGAGCGTCGGTGAAGACCACACCCGGCAATCTGTGGGGGGACCAGTACCCGTTCGAACGCAACGTCGCTCAGCGGACGATGACGATGCTGGGCCTGGCCGGACTGTTCGTCGTCACGACGATCCTGCTCGTGCGCGCTGACCCGGCTCACGTCCTCGGCGTCTCGCTGATCGGCGCGGGAGTGCTGTCCGGGCTCGCTGCGTTGTCCCGGCACCGCTACGTGCAGGAGACCCGCCTGGGCTTCGTGATCGTTCAGAGCCGGGGCGGTGGCTTCGTGTTCGGTTCTGCGTTGGTCTTCGCGGTGATCGGAGTCCTGGTCGCGCTGCTGCTGGTGTTCGACTGACAGTTTGGCGGGTGAAGTGGTGCGCCGCCGGGTGCCTGCATATTCTGGCTCGGCCATGACCGAGATCCTGATCACCCTGTTCGGGCCGCTGACGGTCCGTGTGGCGGGTGAGGTCGTCGACCTGCGGGGCCCCCAACCCCGGGCAGTGTTGGCGCGGCTGGCCGTGGCGGCCGGCGAAGTCGTCTCCGCGGACCGCATCATCGACGACATCTGGGCGACGGACCCGCCGCCGAAGGCACTCGGCGGTCTGCAGGTCCACATCTCCAATCTGCGGCGACTGTTGGAGCCCGGCCGCGCCAAACGCACACCGGCCCGGGTGCTGGTCAGCTCCCCGCCGGGTTACGCGTTGCGGCTCCCGGTCGATGCCGTGGACGCGTGGCGATTCCAGGCGCTGGTTCGGGATGCCGCCACCAGCGATGTCCCACAGTCGCGGGCGGAATCGTTGCGAGCGGCATTGGACTGCTGGAGCGGCTCGGTGCTCCCGGAGTTCTGCGATACCGATTGGGCTGCAACGGAAGCCGCTCGGCTGGCCCGGATTCGTGCCGCCGCTGTCGAACAGTACGCCGCCATCGGGCTCGATCTGGGGTGGGAAGCGCGGGTCATCCCGGAGCTGGAGCGCCATCTGACCGAGGACCCCCTCAGCGAGGAGGGCGCGCGGTTGCTGGCACTCGCGCTGTACCGGGTCGGTCGTCAGCGGGACGCACTGGCGCAGCTGCGCGCGATCCGTGACCGGTTGGCCGACGAACTCGGTATCGATCCGGGCCCTGCGTTGCGCACGCTGGAAGCGAAGATCCTCGAGCAGTCCGACGACCTGTTCGACCGGCCGCGACCGCCCGCGCCCCCGACGGTGATCGAGACACCCAGGCGCCACACCGAGTTTCCGGCGCCGGTGTCGCGGCACCGGGCGACCCTGATCGGCCGCTCGGCCGAGGTGCAGCGGATCACCGCCGCCGCAGCGACGGCGCTCACCGCCGGGCTGCGGACGATCTGGCTGGGCGCCGAACCGGGGGCGGGCAAGACGACTCTGACCGAGGTGATCGGCGAGCGGCTCGGCCTCGACGGGTGGACCGTGGCGCGCGGCCGTTGTCCCGAAGTCGATGGTGCGCCTCCGGCGTGGGCATGGTCGGAGGTCGTGCAGGCCCTCGGCCATCCGGCGCCGAACTGTGAGTCGGCGTTCGAACTCGCCAACGCGGTCGCCGACCGGCTGCGGCGGGTCACGGCTGACGGCCCACTGCTGGTGGTCCTCGACGACCTGCACCGCGCCGACGGCGCGACCCTGCAATTGCTGCGGGGTTTCGCCCACGACCTCGCCGACCGCCCCATCGTCGTACTGGCTGCGCACCGCAGCACCGAGGCCGGGCCCGAGCTCAGTGCCACCTGGGCCGCGCTGGCCGCGGTCACCGCCGAACGGGTCGACCTGGGCGGGTTGAGCAGAGACGGCGTTGCCGCACTGGTCCGCGAGCTCGCACCCGACAGCACCATCGCCGACGATGCCGGCGTGCTGGACCGCCTGATCGAACGGACCAACGGAAACCCGCTGTTCGTGTCGGAGTTCGCGCGTCTGCTGGCCTCCGAAGGCCGGGCCGCCGCCTCCGCAGCGGTGCCGGCCGGTGTGCGGGAGGTGTTGCGGCGCCGGCTTTCCCGCCTGCCCGGCTCGGCCCGGACCGTCCTGCAGCAGGCGGCGGTCCTGGGCCGCGAGCTCGACGTGGAGCTGCTGGTCCGCATCGCCCGCCACGGCGAGGACGACGTGCTCGACGGCCTCGAAGCTGCCGTGTTGGCGGGACTGCTCGACGAGCCCGGACCGGGCCGGGTGCGCTTCACCCACGCCCTGGTCCGCGACACGCTGTACGAGGACACCCCGGCGCTGCGCCGGGCGCGCTGGCACGCGGCGGCGCTGGCCGAACTGCGCGACACCCCGGATTTCGATGTCGCGGCACTGGCTCACCACGCCCTGGCGGCCGCAACACCGGTCACCGCGGCGGACGCCGCCGAGTTGGCGTCGGCCGCGGCCGAGCAGGCGTTGTCGCTCAACTCCGCCGCCGAGGCCACGGCGTTGGCCGACGCCGCGGTGCGCATGATCGACCTGGCGCAGAACGGGATTCCGTTGGAGTCGCAGGTCCGGCTGCTGGTCCTGCTCACGCGGGCGGCGGCTCTGGCGGGGGACGCGACCCGCGCCCGGTCCGCCCGGGCGCGGGCCGTGCAGCTGGCCGCCGACAGTGGCGACGACCCGCTTCTGGTGAACGCGCTGACCGCCTTCCGCGCCCCGATATCCTGGACCGTCAGCGCGTTGGCGCCTGACCACACCGATGTCCGGGAACCGTTGCGACGCAAGCTGGCCGAGCCCGATGGGGTTGATCCGGTGACCCGGGTGTGGCTGATGGTGGCCTTGATCTTCGAAATCGAGAACGACGCCGCGGCGTACGGGATGGACGAGGTGATCGACGTGTCGGCGCAGGCCCTCGAGATCGCCCGCGCCTCCGGAGACCCGGTCGCCGTGTGTGCCGCGCTCAACGCACGCGCCTACCTGTCGACCGGACCGGACCTGGCGCAGGAACGCGAGAGCCTCGCCGCCGAGCTGCTGGCGGTCTCCACGGCGCACGGCCTCCTCGGCTACGAGGCGTTGGCGCACTGGTTCCTGTTCATGTTCGCCTCGGCCCGCACCGACCTGCCCGAGGCCATCCGCGAGGCTGATCTGGCCGTGGAGCGCTCGACCAGCGGACAGGTCGCCGCACTCGTTGTCGTGGTCGAGGTCTATCAGGCCGTGTTGTGTGTCCTGGCCGGCGATCTCGACAACGCCGCCCGCCGGTACCGCCGCCTGGCCGGTCAGATGGCCGAGACCGGCATGTCCAGTGCCACCGAGGCGGCGATCGTGTTCGAGCTGGTGCTCGCCTTCGCCCGCGGGGACATGTCGGGTCTGGCCGATGCCATGATCGCGGTACACGAGCTCTATCCGGATGCGATGAACGAGGCGCTGGTGTTGTGTCTGCTGGACGCCGGCCGTGCCGAGGAAGCCAGGACGTGGTGGCAGTCGCGGGCACCGGTGCGTCGCAACTACTACTGGCTGGCCAGGATGGCGCTGCTGGCACGTGCCGCGATCCGAATGGGTGATCTCGAGCAGTGTGAGCAGGTGTACCGCGAACTCACCCCCTGGGCGGGGCGCATGGCCGGAATCGATTCAGGCTCAGTGACTTTCGGTACGGTGGACGAAGCACTGGCGTTGCTGGCCGACGCGCTGGGCCGTCCCCGCGACGAGGTGGCCCGCCACCGTGCCGGCGCCGAGGCGGTCCGCGCGCGCGTCGCCGCAGCGCTCAGCCCCAGATCGCCCGCTCCATCCGCCGGTACGCCGGCCGGAACAGCGCCAGCATGAGCACGATCGCCGCACCGGCGTCGGCTTTCAACGCCGCGAGTTCGGGGGGCGTCACCGCCGCGCCGATCCTGGGCAGTTCGAACGACATCCGGGCGTTGCGGCGGATCCGGGCTTCTACGTCGCGCCAGTCCGCCACCGACAGATAGCGGCGGATCACCGGGAACGTGGCGCGTTCCTCCTCGGCGATGTGTTCGCTGAGGAGGCTGCGCAACTCCACGAGCCGGGCGGCCAGAGCCGCTGCCGACTGTCGCGATGGCGTTGCCTGGAAGGCCAGCGCGCCGCCGCGCATCCGGTCGAGCAGCGGAAGCAGTGCATCGTGATCCTCGGTCAGCGGCGTCAGGTCGACGTGAGCGCCGGCCCGCTCCACGATCACCGGCCACAGGATGTCGTCCTCGGCCTGATGGTGGTGGTGGATCGACTCGGCCATCAGCTCGAGGTAGCGCACCAGCATCCGGGTTCGGCGCGCGGTGATGGGCACGCCGCCGTCGGCCATCGCCATCGCCACCCCCGTGGTCCGGTCGAGGTCGCGCAGGATCACCCGGTGGGCGATCTGCATTCCGAGGACGTCGGGGGTGGTGCTGCCGGTCGCAGGCGCGGCGGGTTCGGTGGTCATGGTGGCTCCGATCGGGTGTGGACTGCTGATGACGATCACTGTGGGCCGGTGTTGTTGGCGTCGACTTGTCACCGACTTGGGGCCGCTGACCCGGTGGCGTGCTGCCCACGTTTCAAGTCAGTTGGGCGTGGTTACTCGCGAGTAAGGAGTGGTGCAGCTCACAACCACCGGGGAGGAGGTCGCGTCATGGCAGAGCGGGGTGCGCAGCCACAGGTCCCACGAGGGCGTCGGCTGCTTCTGCGGGCGATTTCGCACCTGTTCAAGCCGTTACGCCCGGATGACTATCTGGAGATGCTCAACCCGCTGTGGACCACCAAGGAGTTGCGCGGCAAGGTCGAGCGGATCGAGCCGCAGGGCACCGAGGCCGCCAGCGTGCTGATCCGGCCGAGCTTCGAGTGGCCCGGGCACGAACCCGGCCAGTACGTGCGGCTCGGCCTGGTCATCGACGGTCGCTATCACTGGCGCGCCTACTCGCTGACCTCCGATCCGCAACCCGAGGACGGGCTGGTCAGCGTCACCCCGAAAAAGGTCGACAGCGGCGTCGTCTCGCCGTACCTCGTGGACAGGATCCAGCCCGGCGAACTGGTACGCCTGGGCGAGGTCGAGGGACAGTTCACGCTGCCCGACCCGCTACCGGCCAAGATGCTGTTCATCAGCGCCGGCAGCGGCATCACACCGATCATGAGCATGCTGCGCAGCCTCGACCACCGCGACGAACTGCGCGACGCTGTCGTGCTGCATTCCGACCGCAACCGTGAGCACGTCATGTTCCTGTCCGAGCTGGAGGACCTCGACCGCCGGCACGACGGCGTGCGTCTTGACGTTCGAATCACCTCCGAGCGGGGCCGGTTCAAAGCCGAGGAGCTCGACGACGTGTGTCCCGACTGGCGGGAGCGCGAGGGGTTCTGCTCGGGGCCCGCCGAGCTCCTCGATGCGCTGATCGAGCGGTGGGAAACCGACGGTGATCCCGACTTGCTGCACTTCGAGCGGTTTCAGCCCAAGATCAGCGGGAGCGTCGCGGCCGGCGAGGGTGGCACGGTCACGTTCCTCGACAGCGATGCCACCGCCGAATGCCCGGGCGACACACCGATTCTGGAAGCCGGCGAGCAGGCCGGGCTGGAACTGGCCTTCGGCTGCCGGATCGGAATCTGCCACACCTGTACAGGCACGTTGAAGTCCGGCCGGGTCCGTGACCTGCGCTCGGGGGACGTCACCGAACCGACGGGCGCCGACGTCCGGATCTGCATCCACGCCGCCGAGGGCGACGTCGAACTCGAATTGTGAACGAAGGGAGCGTCATGACCGCCGCCACCGAAAGCCCATTGGCCCGCTTGAGCGAACAGGAGCTGGAGAAACTCGCCAAGGAACTCGACGCCATCCATGATGAGGTCTTCGCCGAACTCGGCGACCGCGACCGCCACTACATCAAGACGATGATCTCGGTGCAGCGCCAGATCGTCGTCGCCGGACGCGTCCTGCTGCTGGGTTCACGTTCGCCTGCCGCGTGGCTGCTCGGCACGGCCTGCCTGAGCATGGCCAAGATCCTGGAGAACATGGAGCTCGGCCACAACATCCTGCATGGACAGTGGGACTGGATGAACGATCCCGACATCCATTCCTCGGTGTGGGACTGGGACACCGCGTCGAGCGCCAAAGCGTGGAAGCACTCCCACAACTACATCCACCACACGTTCACCAACATCCGCGGCAAGGACAAGGATCTCGGCTACGAGATCATGCGCATCGACCCGAACCAGCAGTGGCGGCCCGGGAACCTCGGCCAACCGTTCTACAACTTCCTGCTCATGATGTTGTTCGAGTGGGGCGTCGCCGTGCACGACACCGACGTCGAGGCGCTGTTCCGCGGAAACAAGACGATGGCGGACCTCAAAGACGACTTCAAGTCCATCGCGGGCAAGGCCCGCCAGCAGATCGTCAAGGACTACGTCGGATGGCCGCTCATCAGCGCCGGCGCGTTCGGCCTCGCCCAGCTGGCCCTGCGAGGCCGGATCAAGCAGCCCAGCCGGTCCCGGGTCGGTCGGCGCCTGCGCCGCATCTCGGGTGACAAGCGGACCCGTTCTGTCGCCACGTTCCTGGACCGGGTGCTGCCCGGCGTGGAGAGCACGTTCCTGCGGACGCTGCTGGCCGATGCGCTGGCGAACGTCGTCCGCAACGTCTGGTCGCACGCCATCATCTTCTGCGGGCACTTCCCCGACCAGACCTACACCTTCAGCGAGGAAGAGGTGGCCGACGAGACCCGCGGCGGCTGGTATGTCCGCCAGCTGATCGGCGCCGCCAACATCGAAGGCAGCCCTTTGTTCCACATCGTCAGCGGCAACCTGGGCTACCAGGTGGAACATCACCTCTACCCCGACATGCCCAGCAGTCGCTATGCGGAGATCGCGCCGAAGATCAAAGACATCTGCCAGCGCTACGACCTGCCCTACAACTCCGGCCCCTTCGGCCGACAGTGGTTCTCCGTGCAGCGCACCATCGTGCGGCTCGCGTTCCCCGGCGGTGAGCCCCGCCCGAAGCCGGGCCCCTACCGCGGACCCGAGCGCGTCGCACCGTCACACAGCGAGAGCGAAGCCGGCAAGTTCCGGGGCCGCGTCCCGGCCGAACACCCGGACGCCGGGCCCGAGCACGTGTCCAGCGGGGTGGCCGTGCAGCCCCCGCCGCGGGGCAACGACTGAACCCCGGGCGGTCGCTCAGGTCGAGATCCCGAACACCCAGACCGCCAGCGTGGTGGTGGCCACGCTGATGAGCAGGATCGCGATCAGGTTCAGCCAGATGCCTCCCTTGACCATGCTGCCGATGTTGACGTAGCCGGTTCCGAACACGATCGCGTTGGGCGGGGTCGCCACCGGCAGCATGAACGCCGAGGTGGCGGCGAGCGCGACGGGGATGGTCAGCAGCAGCGGGTCCGCCCCGATACCGACCGCGACACCGCCGATGACCGGCAGGAACGTGGCCGCAGTGGCGGTGTTGCTGGTCAGCTCGGTCAGGAAGATCACCGCGGTTGTGATCACCGCGACCAGCAGCAGGATGGCCAGACCCTGCAGGCTCTGCGCCTGGGTGCCGATCCACTCGGTCAGCCCGGAGGAACTGAACTGTGAGGACAGCGCCAGACCGCCCCCGAACAGCAACAGCACCCCCCACGGCAGTTGCACCGCGGTGGACCAGTCCAGCAGCCGCACACCGAGTTTCGCGCCCGCCGGCAGGATGAACAGCAACACCCCGGCGGCGATCGCGATGCCGGCGTCGGAGATGGGCGGCTCCTCCCAGATCAACGGGAACGAGATCCAGCTGATCGCGGCGAGGGCGAAGATCACCGCGACGCGGCGCTCCCCGCCGGAGGGCTTCCCAAGCTTGGCCAGCTCGGTGTTGAACAGCTTGCGGCCGCCCGGCAGCTCGTCGATCTCCGGTTTGAAGATCAGCTTGGCCAACAGCACCCAGGTGATGACGAGCAGAACGCTCGCCAGCGGGAGCCCGAGCAGCATCCACCGGCCGAAGCTGATGTCGATGCCCTGCTCGTCCTGCAGGTAACCCACCAGCAGCGTGTTCGGCGGGGTGCCGATGATCGTCGCCAGCGACCCGACTGACGCCGCATAGGCGATGCCGAGCATCAGCGCGGTGCCGAAGTTGGACTGCTTGACCTGCTCCTTGACCTCCTCGTCGGCCTGCGCCTCGGCCTCGGCCTCGGTGCCTCCCTCGTCTCCGGTCGGTTCCGCGTCGCTGCTCGAGGACTCGTCCTCGCTCCGGGGGACCGACACCGTGCCGGCGAGCATCAGCACCGAGACACCGATCGGCACCATCATCACGGCGGTCGCGGTGTTCGAGACCCACATGCTCAGGAACGCGGTGGCGAGCATGAACCCGCCGATGACCCGCGTGGCGCTGGTTCCCATCGCCCGCACCGTCAGCAGCGCGATGCGCCGGTGCAGGTTCCACCGTTGCATTGCCAGCGCGATCAGGAAGCCGCCCATGAACAGGAAGATGATGTCGGCGCCGTAGCTGGCGCCGACGTCGTCGACGCTGACGTCGTCGACGAGGATCGGAAAGACCACCAGCGGCAGCAGCGCGGTGGCCGGAATCGGGATGGCCTCGGTCATCCACCACACGCCCATGAGCACGGCGATCGCCGCGGTGACCTTGGCCGGGTGTGACAGGTCGGCGGGCAGCACCACGTACACCAGCGCCGCCAGCAGGAGACCGCCACCGAAGCCGAGCCAGCGCCTGCGGAACGTCGACGGCCGCTCCGCAGGCGCCCGTTCCCCCGCCGACAGTTCGTCGACCTCGTCGTCGCCACGAGGGTCGCGCTGTTGGCGTTCCAGATCCTCCCGAGCATCGTGGTCCGTCGTCACCGGTCGCTCCCCTCGTCGAACGTGGCTGGCTGGTCGTGATGCACGTCACTCCCCGGGGGTGTACCCACTGGCCACCGCTGGGAAGCCCGGGGTGGGTAACCGCTGCCGAGCGGGTACGGATCAGTCATGGCTCACGATGTCTCGACCGGCTCACGCGAGCGCCGGCCCAAGGTCCTCATCATCGGCGGTGGATTCGGCGGCCTGTTCTGCGCCCGTCGGCTCGGCAAGGTCGGGGTGGACGTCACTTTGCTCGACCGGGCGGCATGCCATGTGTTTCAGCCTCTGCTGTACCAGTGTGCGGCGGGCACGCTCAGCATCGGGCAGATCAGTCGGTCGCTGCGCGAGGAGTTGGCCCAACACCACAATGTGACGACGCTTCTCGGCGAGGCGATTCGTCTCGATCCCGACGCGCGCCGCGTCACCGCCCGTCGTCCCGACGAATCGTTCTTCGACGTGGACTACGACTATCTGGTGATCGCGGCGGGCATGCGCCAGTCCTACTTCGGCAACGAGCAGTTCGCGACGTGGGCGCCGGGCATGAAGACCCTCGACGATGCGCTGAGCATCCGACGGCGGGTGTTCGCCGCTTTCGAGATCGCCGAGACGCTGCCGCCGGGGCCGGAACGAGACCAGTGGCTGACCTTCGCCGTCGCGGGCGGCGGGCCCACCGGTGTGGAACTGGCCGGGCAGATCCGCGAATTGGCGACGCGGGCGTTGGCCAACGAATTCCACAGCATCTCGCCGCGCGACGCCCGCGTGCTGCTGTTCGACGGCGGTGACCGGGTGCTGAAGAGTTTCGCCCCGGCGCTGACCGACAGCGCGCAGCGTGTGCTCGAAGACCTGGGCGTGGATCTGCATTTCGGTGTGCACGTCACCGACGTGCGCCGCGACGGAATCACCGTGACCCCCAAGGACGGCAGCCCCAGTACCGACCATGCGGTGCGCACGGTGCTGTGGACGGCCGGTGTCGAGGCGGTGCCGTTCGCCCGCCATGCCGCCGAGGCGCTCGGTGCACAGACCGACCGGTCCGGGCGGATCTCCGTGGATGCCGACCTCTCCGTGCCGGGCCACCGCGACGTGTTCGTCATCGGTGACCTCGCCGGGCGGGACGGGCTGCCCGGGGTGGCGGAGAACGCCATGCAGGGCGGACTGCATGCCGCCGCCTGCATCCGGCGGGATCTCGCCGGGCGCCGCCGCAAGAACTACCGCTATCGGGATCTGGGCTCGGCGGCCTACATCAGCCGCGGTCACGCCCTGCTGCAGGCCGGGCCGGTCAAGCTCACCGGTGCGCTCGGGTGGTTGGGCTGGGGCTTGATCCACATCGCCTTCCTGACCGGAGTCCGCAACCGATTCAGCACTGTCGCCACGTGGCTGGCGACCATCGCGCGTGCCAACCGCAGCGACCGGACCTTCATCCTCGGCGGTTCGGGGCATCCGGAGGAGCCGTACACCTGGGAATCGCCGGTGCACCAGAGCGACCGCTCCGGTCGCGACGAGCCATCCGCGGGCAGACGGACCGGCTGAGGCAGGGACCTTCTGCCACGACCTTCCGCCACGACCTTCTGCCATCATGAGTGAACGCTGCGCGAAAGGACGCCGATGAGCGCGGATACCGACCCGTCGAACCCGCCTGTGCTGCTGTATGACGGCGTGTGCGGAGTGTGCAACGGGGCGGTGCGCACCATCCTGCGCTTCGACCGTCGCGGCACGCTGCGATTTGCCGCGCTTGACAGCGACTACGCCCGAGACGTGATCGACCGCCACCCGGCCCTGCGGACCGTGGACACCGTGGTGTACGTCGAGAACGTCGGGCGAGACGACGAACGGGTCGCCATCCGCTCGGCCGCGCTGCTGCGGGTCGCCGAGTATCTGGGCGGTCTCTGGAAACTCGCGCTGGCGGCGCGCGCCATCCCGGCACCGCTGCGCGATCGGGTGTACGCTGCCTTCGCGGCGTTCCGCTATCACGTCGGGGGCACGTACGACACCTGCCCGATCCCACCACCCGAGGTGCGCCGCCGGTTTCTCGACGCGGCCTACGGCTGATTGGCTCAGGCGTCCGCGGGGTGGGCCGCGCCGCGTCGCCCGGATCTGCGGACGGCCCAGACGACCACCACCAGAGCGACCCCCATCAGCGGGTAGCCCATGGCGATCCGGGCGAAGGCCAGCCAGCCGGTTGCGTCGACACTGTAGAGCCAGTTCTGGACGACGAACCGGGCCGCGAACACCGCTGTGACCGCGAGCGTGGCGATGTCGTAGCCGATCAAGGCGGTGCGATCGGTGCGCCACGTCTGCTTGCTGCCGCTGAGTGCACTCCAGATGACACCGACCAGCGGCCGACGCACCAGGATCGATGCCAGGAACACCAGCGCCAGAAGCAGACTCGCCCAGATGCCGACGACGAAGAAGTCCTTGGCGTCGCCGGTCCGGTAGGCGATGACCGCGCCGACCGCCACGCCGAGCAGACCCGACAACGCGGGTTGCAGCGGTTCTCGTCGCAGCAGGCGTAGTCCGGCGATGCCTGCGCCGGCGCCCACCCCGAGCATGACAGCCGCGCGCAGATCGGCCGCCGCGTTGGCGACCACGAAGACGACGCTCGGCAGACCCGCGTACACCATCCCCGATACGCCACCCATCTGGGTGAGCAAGCTGGGTTTCGTCTGGGCTTCGGTCATGCTCGGCCACCCAGGTGGTGGGCGAGGAACTCCGAGACCTTCTGATACATCTCGATCACCGTCTCCGGGTTGACCGCGCCGTGCCCCTCGGTGCTCTGTACCAGGTAGTCGACCTCGACGCCGCGGTCGCGCAGCGCGTTGACCAGGTTGTCGGACTCTGCCTGGACGACGCGAACATCGTTGGCGCCCTGGATCACCAGCAGCGGGGTGCGGATCTGGTCGACCATGGTGATCGGTGAACGCTTTCGCATGTCGGCCAGCTGATCGGGATCGTCGGGATCCCCGACATAGGCATGCCAGTTGTTGGCCAGATGAGGCCGCGCGATCGGGGGCAACGTCCGCATGAAGTTGGCCAGATCGGAGATACCGACGTAGTCGATGGCGGCGGCGAAAACGTCGGGGGTGACGGTGACGCCGACCAAGGTGGCGTAGCCGCCGTAGGATCCGCCGAAGATTGCCACGCGGTCCGGGTCGGCGTAGCCCTGCTCCACAGCCCAGTTGACGCCGTCGATCAGGTCGTCGTGCATCTTGCCGGCGAACTCTCCGATCGCGGCTTTGAGGAATGCCTTCCCGTATCCGGTGGACCCGCGGAAGTTCACCTGCAGCACCGCATAACCGCGGTTGGCCAGCATCTGCACTCCGGCGTCGAAGCCCCAGCTGTCGCGGTACCAGGGGCCACCGTGGACCACCAGCACCAACGGAAGTTTGTCGGGCTCGACGCCGACCGGCAATGTCAGGTAGGAATGCAGTGCCAGACCGTCCCGCGACGGGATGGTGACCGGGCGCATCGGCGCCATGGACTCCGGTGCCAGGTGGGGGAGCGGCCGGTACAGCAACCTGCTCTGGCCGCTGCTGTGGTCGTAGAGGTAGGTGGCGCCGGGATCACGGTCGTCGTTGAATCCGACCACCCAGCGTCGGCCGGCCTCATCCGACGAGAGTCGGGTGATGTCTCCCACCGACAGTGCCTCGAGCCTGGCCAGCACCTCGGCGAAGTCCGGATCGAGCGGGCGAATCACCTGCCGCTCACCGAGGTAGCGCACCGCGAGCAGCGCGCCGGTACGCCGGTGCTGGATGAGAGGTGCGGGCATCATCGGGCTGACGGTCGACCGTGGGTCGACGTCGAACTCGGGGTGACTGTCGACCTCGGTTTCCTCACCCGTGGTCAGGTCGACGTGCACGAGCCGGGTCCGGTCGGTGTCGCGGTTGGAGCCCATCCACACGCCGGTGCCCTCGGGCGTGATGACCATCGGGTCGATTCCCACCGGGTAGTCGCTGCCGTCGAACGTTGCTACATGTGACAGTCTCTCGCCGTCCCAACGGGACAGTTCGAGATGTCCTTCCGGCGTCAGCGACGTGGCGAGAACGTCACCCTTGTCGTTGTTCAGCCAGTTGTTGACCTGGCCCGGGTTCTCGGCGATCAGCGTCAGTTCGCCTGTGACGATGTCGAGTTCGTGCAGGTCGAGCAATGTCGGTTCCCGGTTGTTCACCATCACGCCGGTCTTGCCGTCTTTGACCTCGCGGACGGGTAGCGCCATCGCGCCGGGGAACGGGGTGAGGTCGACGGCGGCGGCCCCGGGGTCGTCCAGGTCGACGCGGAAGACATGCCAGTTCTCGTCACCGTTGGTGTCCTGCAGGTAGATCAGCCACCGTGGATCGTCGGTCCACTCGTAGTGGAAGACGCTGCGGTTGGCGTCGGTGGTCACACATCGCGGCTCAGCGGGGGATTCAGAGGAGTCGAGGTCCTCGATCCACACGTTGAGACGGTTCTGCCAGGGGGCGAGGAATGCCAGCTTCGTGCCGTCGGGCGACAGCGTCGCGGCGGCACGGGTCGGTGGCTTGAAGAAGTCCTCGACGGGAATCAGTGCGGGCAATGCCATGAGAATCCTTTCCGGGTGTGACGGCGCACGGGGGTACGCCGTCGAGGTGGTGACGACTCGACGGGTGGATGCGTGCCGTTATATGTTGTGGTACAGGCTGTTTCGACAGTGGATGTCAGGGCGACACGGGGCCGCCGACGCGGCCGTTGGTGGCGTCCCGGATGGCGAGATCGATCAGCGCCAGGGCTTCTTCCTGGGTGACCTTCTCTTTTTTGATGATCGCCCGGTGCCCGACGTCTTCGTCGATGACCCGGAAGGCACCCGTGACGGCCGCTGCGCACAGCCGTGCGGTCAGGTGGTCCTCCGGTAGCCCGAGCCGGCGTGCGAGGACGGGCACGAAGGCACGTTCCATCTCGTCGTGCACCATCAGATACGCGGTGCGCAACGCGGGATCGGACGTCGACATCGTCGCGATGCGCAGAGCGCTGACCTCGTCGGCGATCTGCTGCGCGGTCAGCGGGTGCGCGGCCATGTGGGCTGCCATGTGCTCGGCCAGCGACAGTTCGGGGGGCCACTGCCATGCCAGCTCGATGAACCGGTGTGCCGACTGGGCGAGCACCGGCTCGACGCAACTCTCCTTGCTACGGAAGTACCGCCAGACGGTGCGCGTGGAAAGCCCGGCGGCTGCGGCGATGTCGTCTCCGCTGGTGCCGGCGAAGCCGCGCTCCCAGAACAGCGCGCAGGCGTGCCGGGACACTTCCAACCGGGCCTGGGCCTGCTTGTCGCTGTCGGCTGTGGGCGCGGTTGGTGTGGACACCTCGATTCACCTCCTGTCACTTAGTGACATCCACTCTGTCACTAAGTGACACTGCGGTCAAGGGCGGGCAGGGACGGGCTAGATTGTGACGTGCCCGCAGAGACCGCGATCCAGTTCTTCCTGCAGTTGGCCGTCATCCTGCTGGCATGCCGCCTCGCCGGCCTGTTCGCGCAGCGACTGGGCCAGCCACCGGTCATCGGCGAGATGATCGCGGGTGTGGTGCTGGGGCCGTCTCTACTGGGTCGTCTCTGGCCGGAGGTCCAGGACGCGCTGTTTCCGCCGGGTCCGACGAACGTGGTCCTCTACACCACGGCCCAGATCGGGCTCGTCCTCTACATGTTCGTCATCGGGCTCAACTTCGACGTCGACCACATCCGGCAGCGGGCCGGTACCGCCGCGGCGGTGTCCGCGGCGGGCACGCTGGCACCGCTGGCGCTCGGTGCCATCGCTGCGGTGCCGCTGCTGAACCACGGTGGCTACTTCGGTGCCGACGTCAGCCCCGCCATGGCGATGCTGTTCCTGGGCGCCTCGATCGCGATCACCGCGTTCCCGATGCTCGCCCGGATCATCTTCGAAAAGGGTCTGTCCGGAACGACTCTGGGAAGCCTGGCCCTGGCCTGCGGCGCAACCACCGACGCCATCTCGTGGTGCATCCTGGCCGTCGTCCTCGCCGCCCACGGGGGAACACCGGCGACGGCGGTCGTCGCCATCGTCGGCGGTCTCGCCTACGCGGTGGTGCTGCTGACCGCCGGGCGGCGCGTGCTGCGCCGACTGGACCGACCGTCCGGACAGGAGACGATCGGGGCGCCGGTTCTCAGTACGGTGCTGATCCTGCTCATGGCGTGTGCCTGGATCACCGACACGATCGGCATCTACGCCATCTTCGGGGCATTCGTTCTCGGCGTCGCCATGCCGTCGGGTCACTTCGCACGTCGCCTCACCGACAGGATCGAACCGTTGACGACGGCACTGCTGCTGCCGTTGTTCTTCGTCTACTCCGGACTGAACACCGAGATCGGTTTGGTGAACACCCCGACGCTGTGGGCGGTGACCCTCGGACTGCTGGTGGTCGCCATCGCCGGCAAGGGCGTCGCCTGCGCGGCAGCGGCGCGGTTGAGCAAAGTACCGGCACGGGAGGCGGTAGCCCTCGGCGCGCTGATGAACGCCCGCGGCCTGATCGAACTCATCCTGCTCAACATCGGGCTGGAAGCGGGCATCATCACCCCGACGCTGTTCACGATGCTGGTGCTGGTGGCGATCGTCACCACCCTGATGGCCTCACCGATCTTCGAGGCCGCCTACGGTCGCGGCCGCGTCGCGTCGGGATAGTCGGGCAGCGGCAACGTGTCGCCGCCGATGGCGGCCAACCCTCTTCCGGTCACCGCACTCACCGCTTTGCCGACCGGACCTGCTGCGACCCCGACCGCGCTGTGCAACAACCGGATACCTGCCCGGGTGCGGGGGTTGGCCAGGCGCAGCACCTCGGCTCGGACCCGTGGAGCAGCGGCGGTGAAGGGCCGCATACGGTGTTGATAGCTCTGCAGTGCCGCGATTGTGTCGTCGGCGGTGCTCAGCTCACCGGCGAGAATGTAGGCGCCGATGAGGGCCAGGCTGGTCCCCGCCCCGCCGAACGTGGCGTTGCAGAACGCGGCGTCCCCCAGCAGAGCGACGCGGCCCTTGCTCCACGTCGGGCTGCGGAGCTGCCCGGCGACCGAGAAGTACATCGGCGCCCCGTTGTCGAGTTCGGCGAGCACCCGCTGCGCCGCTCCGCCGACGTCGGCGAACGTGCGGCGCAGGATGGTGAGTTGCCCGGCGCGGTCGAGATCTTCGAAACCGCGGACATCGGAGAGGAAGGTCAGGATCGCGCGGGTGGTGCCGAGATTGTCAGGGCGCAGATGTACCGACCGCGAACCGGTCGCGTGCTGCCAGTTCCACCACAGGTCGTCGTGCTCGCTACGGGCCACGGTGGCGTAGGCGAAGTACATGCCCAGGTCGTTCACCTCGACCGGGGTGACGAAACGACGCGATCGCGAATGCAACCCCTCCGCGATCACCAGCAGGTCGGCGTCGACGGACGTGCCGTCGCTCAGCGCCACGTCGACGCGATCCCCACGGTCGTCGACCGCGGTGATCTGGGTGTCGAAGCGGTAGTCGGTGTCGGCGGTGGTCCGTTCGACGAGGATGCGGGACAACTCTCCCCGCAGAATCTCCAGTTCGGCGGTGGGACCGTCGTTTTCGCCGCGGGACGTGACGGGAAACGAGGCCGCCGCGGTGCCGTCGGACTTGACGAAGCGGGTGCCGATCTCGCCGGTGTTCGCCGCGCGGATCGCATCGTCGATTCCCATCCGCCGGGCCACTTCGCGCGCGGCACCGCGGACATCGACATTCTGCCCCTCGTCGCGTCGGGCGGGGTAACGCTCGACCACGGTGGTGTTCCACCCGCGGGCGCCGAGCTCGTGGGCCAGCGCTGGACCGGCGATGCCGGCACCCGAGATGACGGCGTGAGGAGCCATGGTCGTCGAATCCTGTCTGTGCTCGGGAGGAACGGAACGGCGGCGTCAACCGATCCAGACGGCGTCACCAGCGCGGAGCACGCCGCCAGTGAGGACTTCGGCGTAGAGACCCGCGCACGGCAGTACACCGAAACCTGCTGCCTCGACACGATTGTGCTCGAGAAGGTAGCGGACGGAATGGGGTGAGCGACCCACCTCGCCGTGCTGCAACGTGGGCACCGAGCACCGGGGTGTGGGCAGCGTGGCGCGTAGTTCGATGCCGTCGGGCCCGAAGCCGATGGTGTGGCCGACCCAGTCGTTCTCGATGAAGGGCGGGCAGCCGGGCGGTGTCTCGATCACGATGTTGGGTCGGTAACGCAACGCCTCGGCCGTCCCCAAGCCCACGGCGTCGAGAGTCGCGGTGGTCACCAGGTGCACCGGTGAATGATCGACGAACGCGCCGCCCGGAGTGCCCTCGGCGATCTCCAGAAGTTCGGCTTCGATGTCGGCGTCGAGGCCGTGGGCGAGTACGTCGACCGGGTCGGAGCGCTCCACCACCGCGCCGGCGGCACGCTCCTCGGCGAGGTGGACGGGACGGCCGAGCAATTCCGACAGCGGCGCGGCGGCCTCGGCGATCGGCACCGGTCGGGCGGCCGGAAGCGTGACCGTCACTCCGCCGGGCCCGGTAGCGGCCGAGCACTGGAGAAGCCCGCGCCACAGCCGGGGGTTCTTGGCGGTGGCCACTCGTCCCGATCGGTTGTCGATGAACGCGTAGCGGCGATCGCCGCCGACCCCCAGCGGCGTCACCTCGACCGTCGCGCACGTCTCGCCCAACATCGATTTGACCGGGTAGCGAAAGAGAACGGCGACCCGGCCGGCCGCGTGGGTACGTGTCGTCATCGGTTCATCAGCCTACGGGGACGTGTCCGACGCCGGGCACCGCGCAGACTTGGCGTGAGAAACACACTGCCATGAAACAACAAGCAGCGCAGCAGTTGTCCCTGCCGTTCTCGGCCCCACGAGAATGGCGGGGGATGGGTGGCCGAATTCTGCGGGCACCGTCGTGGGCGAGACGAGTCGGAGTCGGCCCCTGCCGGCCGGGGCGCTGCTGGCTGCTGTCGTCCTTTTCCTCGCTGACGGGGCCGTCACCGCGTGTAACGTTGCCACCGTTGTGACCCCTCTCGGAAAGGCATACGAGTGGACGTGCGAGCGCAGCTTTCGCAACTCGACCCGACAGCACGAGAGGCTCTGGCCCGACGCATCAGGAGCCAGCTGTCGCGCGACGACGCGCCTGTGAGCAGCCACGATGTGCTCATCGTGGGGGGTGGCGCGGCGGCGCTGACCCTCGCGCTGGACGTGCGCCGCGAGCGGCCCGAAACCAGTGTTCTGCTCATCGAGCCGACCCCCCATCCGGTGCCGGAGGTCACCCACACCGTGGGCGAGTCCACGGTCGAGGTGTCTGCGCATTACCTGCGCGAGCGGCTGGATCTGGCCGAACACCTGAACACGTCACACATTCGTAAGATGGGCCTGCGGATGTTTTTTTCGCACAACGGAAACACCGACATCTCGCAGCGAATGGAAGTCGGTGGCTCGGTCTTCGTGCCGCAGGTCACCTATCAAATCGACCGCGGCAGACTGGAAAACGAACTGTATCGCCGCTGCGTCGCCGAGGGCGTCGACATCGTGCACGGTCGCGTGCGCACGGTGGACCTCGGGCCCGAGGGGGGACTGCACACCGTGTCCGTCCAACAGGGCGACGTGACCTCGGAGACGACGGCGCGCTGGGTGGTCGACGCGTCGGGGCGCAACCGCGTGCTGCCTCGCCAGCTCGAACTCCGACGTACCAACGAACATCATTGCAACGCAGCGTGGTTCCGGGTGGCGACGGAGATCGACGTCGGTGCCTGGAGCGACGATCCGCGCTGGCACAGCCGCCTGGCGGAGGGCGAGCGCGCCATGTCCACCAACCATCTGATGGGTGAGGGGTACTGGGTGTGGCTCATTCGTCTCGCCTCCGGCGCGACGAGTGTCGGCATCGTGGCCGACCCGGCGTTCCACGCCTTCGACCAGTTCAACACACTCGAGAAGGCGCGGGCGTGGCTGGCCGAGCACGAGCCGCAGTGTGCAGCCGTTCTGGCCCAGCACGACGACGAGATCCGCGACTTCCGGGTCATGAAGAAGTACAGCCACGGCGTGTCCAGGGTGTTCGACGGGCGGCACCGGTGGTGCCTGACCGGCGACGCGGGGATCTTCCTGGATCCGCTGTACTCGTCGGGCCTGGACCTCGTCGCGATCGGCAACGGCCTCATCACCGACATGATCACCCGCGACCTCGACGGCGAGGACATCACCGTTCGCGCACAGATCAGTGACACGCTGTTCCGGTCGCTGACCGACATGTGGCTGGCCATCTATCAAGACCAGTACACGCTGATGGGGACTCCCACGGTGATGGCGGCCAAGATCGTCTGGGACGTCGCGTTCTACTGGGGGTTCATCGGACTGCTCTACATCAACGGGCGGTTCGTCCGCATCGCCGACGATCCCGACTTCGTCCCTGCGCTGGACGGCTTGATCGCACTGAGCAACCGGGTGCAACAGTTCTTCCGGGAGTGGGCGGCCGTAGAGGACGACACCTCGCCGGTACCCTTCGTCGACCTGTACGAACCACTGAACTTCATGGCATGGCTGCACGTCGCGATGATCGCCCCGGCTGCCGACTTCGCCGACCAGTTCGACACGAATGCGCAGTTGCTGCGCCAGCTGGCCGGCCAGCTGTTCGAGACGGTGCTCGCAGACAAGGCGTCGGCGTTCGGTGAGGACAGTGTCATGCATCAGGTGCAGGCGTGGCAGCGCGACCCGCTGATCCGGGAGATGCGGTCGATCTACCGCCACGAACAGAAGACTCGTCCGGTCAGCCCCGACTGGATCGTGACCGCCTCACCGGCGCTGCAGGCGACTTGACCGCGGCTTCGTCGAGACGTGTGATTGGTGAGGGTCAGGGATGAACATGCGCGCTGAGCGCGGCGGCGGCGAGCCGTTGGCGATCGTCGGTATCGGATGCCGCTTCCCGGGTGGCGGCGAGTCAGCGGAGAGCTTCTGGAATCTGCTGTGCAGCGAAGTCGACGCCACCCGGACCGTTCCCGAAACGCGATGGCACGGAGCCCGCTATCACGATCCCAGCCCGGGCAAGGCCGGCAAGATCGTCACCCGCCGAGGCGGTTTCCTCAGCGAGATCGACCAATTCGACCCCCAGTTCTTCGGAATCTCGCCGCGCGAGGCGCACTCCCTCGACCCGCAACAACGCCTGCTGCTGCAGGCCACCTGGGAGGCGTTGGAAGACAGCGGAATCCCCGCCGACACACTGGCCGGCACCGACGTCGGGGTGTTCGTCGGGGGTTTCACGCTCGACTACCAGCTCCTGCAGAACCAGGGCTTCACCAGCCGGTACCGATTCAAGTCGCATTCCGCCACCGGGATGATGATGACCATGCTGGCGAACCGCATCTCGCACGCCTTCGACTTCCGCGGCCCCAGCATGACGATCGATACGGCGTGCTCGTCCTCGCTGGTCGCCGTTCACCTTGCGGCCCAGAGCATCTGGAACGGTGAATGTGAGGTCGCGCTCGCCGGCGGCGTCAACGTCATGATCGGCCCCAACACCGCCATCGCGGAATCCAAGAGTGGGTTCCTCAGCCCCGAAGGACGATCCAAGGCCTTCGACGACTCCGCCGACGGTTACGCGCGCGGCGAGGGCGGCGCGGTCGTGGTCCTCAAACCGCTGCACCAGGCGCTGCGCGACGACGACGAGATCTACGCGCAGATCCTCGGTTCAGCCGTGTCGCAGGACGGGCACACCGACGGCATCACCGTGCCGCGGGAGGACGCCCAGGGCGCCGCGATCCGAACCGCCCTGCACCGCGCGGGAATCCGGCCCACTCAGGTCGGCTACGTGGAGGCCCATGGCACCGGAACACCGGTCGGTGACCCGATCGAGATGAGGGCGCTGGCGAGCGTCCTGGCCGCCGGCCGCCCAGCCGAGCGCCCCTTGGTGATCGGTTCGGTCAAGACCAACATCGGCCACCTCGAAGCCGGGGCCGGCGTAGCCGGTCTGATCAAGGCCGCGCTCGTGGTCAGGCACGGCTACATCCCGGCGAACCTGCACCTGCAGACCCCGGCCAGGCATGTGTCGCTGACCGAGCTCAAGCTCGACGTCGCGGGACACGGTCGACCGTTTCCCGACGTCGAGCGCCGGATTGCGGGGGTCAACTCGTTCGGCTTCGGCGGCACCAACGCCCACGTCGTACTCGCCGAACCCCCTACGCCCCATGTTCTGTCCGGCCAGCGTTCGCACGCACTGCCGACCGTCCTGCCGATCTCGGCGCGCAGCGACGAAGCGCTTGTCGCGACGGCCGGCCGACTGGCCGAGCACCTGAGCACCCACCCCGACATCGCGTTGACAGACCTCGGTCACACCCTCAGCCGCCGCCGAGCACACCTGAACCACCGGCAGACACTGATCGTCGACAGCGTCGCCGACGCCCGAGACCAACTGCGCGCCCTCGCCGAGGGCGGGGAGATCTCCGCGGGCCGAATCGGTACCAGCGCGCCGAAACTGGCGTTCGTCTGTTCGGGCATGGGTCCGCAGTGGTGGCGGATGTGCCGCGGACTGATCGGCGCGCTGCCCGCCTTCACCGACGCGATCGAACGCTGCGACCGGGAGCTCTCTCAGTACGCGGACTGGTCCCTCATCGACGAACTGCTCCGCGACGAGGCCAGCTCGCGGTTGGGGGAAACCGAGTTCGCGCAGCCGGCGAACTTCGCCGTACAACTGGCCCTGGCCGAGCAGCTCGCCCAGTTCGGCCTCCGCCCGGACGCCGTGATCGGGCACAGTGCCGGGGAAGTCGCTGCCCACCACCTGGCCGGCCTGCTCACGTTCGAGCAGGCGGTCCAGGTGATCTACCACCGCAGCCGACTGCAGCAGCGCACCACCGGCCTGGGCCGCATGCTCGCCGTCGGACTCGACGCCGACACGCTGCTGCGCACCCTCGACGCGGACGCGGTCACCGAGTTCGGCCGGCGAGTGTCGGTGGCCGCGATCAACAGCCCGTCGGCGGTGACGCTGGCCGGCGACGCCGAGGTGTTGGACGACATCGCCCGCCAGCTCGGCGACGCCGAGGTGTTCCACCGCTACCTGTCGGTCAAGGTGCCCTACCACACGCACTACATGGAGACCGTGAAGGACGAGCTGTTGAATGCCTTCGACGGCCTGTCGTCGAAGGACGCCGCCCTGCCGCTGTACTCCACCGTCACCGGTGAACTGCTGGACGGCTACGACGCGGGCGCGGCGTACTGGTGGCAGAACACCCGCGCCACCGTGCTTTTCGAGCCGGCGATGAAACGTATGCTCGAAGACGGTTACACGCACTTCGTCGAGTTGGCGCCGCACCCGGTGCTGGCCGCCTCGATCTTCGAAACAGCCGGTGCCCAACGTGTCTCGGTGGCCCCGACGCAGCGTCGCGACGAGGACGACGTCCGCACGCTGCTGAGCTGCGTCGGCGCCCTGCACTGCGCCGGCCACGACATCGCCTGGGACGCACTGTACCCCGACGGGGCAGGGCGACTGGTCAAGCTCCCGTCGTACCCCTGGCAGACCAAGCGGTACTGGAACGAGACGCAGGAGGCCACGGAGTCGCTGTTCTACCGCCCGGTGCACCCGCTGCTGGGACAACCGGTGAGCGGGGTGCATCCGACCTGGGAAGCCGAGATCAGCGTGGTTCTCAACGGGTTCCTGGCCGACCACCGGGTGCAGGGCAGTGTCGTCGTGCCCGGTGCGGTCTACGTCGAGATGGCCCTCGCGGCTGCGGAGGAGGCCTACGGGTCGGCGCACAGCGTCGACAATCTGCAGCTGCGCCGCGCGGTGATCCTCGACGACAGCTGTGACCCGATCCTGCGCACCACCCTCAACGAGGACGCGGGCACGGTCGAGTTCGCGTCGTTCACCGTCAGCGCCGACGGTGACCTGAAGTGGACGATCACGGCGACCGCCGAACTCACGATGCTGCGGCCGCGCCCGCGCGGCGCCCCCCTCCGTGAGGGCGCCGAACCGGTGACCACGACCGACGGGGACGAGTTCTACGCCCGTACCCGCGAGATCGGTTTCGACTACGGTGACGCGTTCCGGACAGTGCGCGGCGTGACAGCCGGAGAGGACTGGGTGGTCGCCGAGATCGCCATCCCCGACGCTGTCACCGCCGAACTCGACCAGTACCGGTTCCATCCCGCGCTCATCGACGGTGCGTTCCAGACCCTTTTCGGCGCACCGCTTCTCGGGGATGGGCCGACCCAGGACGCCTACCTGCCGACACGGATTCGGCACTGCGCGGTCTACGGGCGCCCCGAGACGCACATGACCGTGCACGCCCGGGTGACGTCGGCGACCCGCGAACAGGTCGAGTGCGACCTGACCGTCGTCGGTCACGGCGGGGAGGTCCTGGCGGTTCTCGACGGCTTCACGGTGCAGTCGTTGAGTGCGTCCTCGCGGATGTCCGCCGACCGCATCGACAAGGGCCTCTACCGCGTGCAGTGGTGCGAACGGCCCGACCGGGAGCCGGCCGCCGCGCCGGCGCCGCAGCCGGACGAGCAGTCGTGGCTGGTGCTGTCCGACGAGACGGGGATGGGGGCCGCGGTGGCGGCCGACCTACGCGGCCGCGGGCACCGGGTGCACACCGTCGAGCATCGCGACGTTCCCGTGCTCACCGGCACCGAAGCCGGATATCTGGTCGATCCCGAATCAGCAGAACAGATTCGGATGCTGGTGGACACCCACCTCGACCGCCACGGTGACCTGACCGGCATCGTCGACTGCTGGCCGCTGGACATGTCCGGCCAATGGAGTGCTCAGCTCGGCGCCTTCCCGGTGCTGCGGCTGATCAAGGCGTTGGCGGCACGGGAGGCCGGCACGCCCCGGCTGTTCGTGGTCACCGCGAACGCGCAGCCGGCCGGGGGCACGCCGGTGACCGGTGTGGGGCAGGCGGCGATGTGGGGACTGGGCCGCGTGCTCGGCCATCAGGAGTTCGCCGAGTACTGGGGTGGCCTCATCGACATCGACAGTGAGGCGGCGACGCGCGAGGGCCGGGCCGACATCGCTGCACGTATCTGCGGGCAGCTGCTCGACGACACCGCCGACGAGGACCAGATCGCGCTACGAGGCAGCTCGGTGTTGGTTCCCCGGCTGCGGCCGTGCAGCGGGCTGACCCGGCCCTTTCCCACCAAGCTCTCTGCCGACGCGACCTACGTCATCACCGGAGGTGCGGGCGCGCTCGGCCGCGTGGTGGCCACGTATCTGGCGGAACGCGGAGCGCGACACATCACTCTGCTCAGCCGCACCCCGATGCCGCCGAGGAGCGCCTGGCCGGAGTTGACCGCAGCCGATCCGCAGTTCGCGACGGCCGAGATGATCCGCGGGATCGAACGCCTCGGTGCGGACGTCCGCACCGTCAGCGTCGACATCTCCGACGGCGAGCTGGTGCGGGCCTGGCTGGACCGGCACGACCGGGAGGGTGGGCGGCCGGTGCGAGGCGTCATCCACGCGGCGGGCACCGTCGCCGATCAGCTCCTGATCAACATGAGCGAAGCCGACTTCGCCAAGGTGATGGCGCCCAAGGTCACCGGCACCCGCGTATTGCACGAGGCCTTTCACGACCACGACCTGGAGTTCTTCGTGATGTTCGGCTCGGCGGGCTCGACCATCGCCTCACCCGGGCAGGGCAACTACGCGGCCGCCAACGCCTACCTGGACGCCTTCGCGCACTACCGGCGGTCTCTGGGCCTGCCGGCTCTGACCATCGGTTGGGGTCCGTGGTCGGTGGGCATGGTGGAGGAGCTCAATCTGGAGAAGCTCTACGCATCCCGCGGAATCGAGCTGATCACCCCCGCCGTCGGTGCGAAGATCCTCGATCGCGTGATCAGCCAGGACATCACCGACGTCGTCGCCATCACTGCCGACTGGGCCCGAGCGCGGCAGGCCGGACTCGGCAGCCGCATCCCGGCGATGTTCAGCGAGCTCGGCGCGACCGAATCGGCCGGCGGCGCCGACGACTCCGGTGCCTCGTTGATCGACATCCTCGCCGCAACCCCGGACGGTGACCGGTCAGCCGTGATCGCCGAACACGTCCGCGGCGTCGTCGCCGCGGTTTTCGACTGCGCACCGGCCGACATCGAGCCCGACGACATGCTCGACGACATCGGGTTGGACTCCATGATGGCGATGGAGTTCCGGGTCAGAATCAACACCATGTTCTCGATCGATCTGCCGGTACTCGAGATCCTCCGGGGCGTCAGCGTGAACTCGTTGACGCACCGGATCCACACCGAGCTGCAGGCCATCCACCACGCCGCCGCGGTCACCGTCGAGCCGCCGGCCGAACCGCCGCCGTCCCAGGACGCCGACCTGGAGCAGCTGCTCGGGGAGCTGTCCGAGTCGGAGCTGCGCGCGCTGCTCGCCGAACTCGAGTCCCCGGCCGCCGAGCCGGATCCGGGAGGGGCGCATCCGTGACGGCTGCGGTGCAGGTCCGGGGGCTGTGCAAGACCTACGGACGGGTGCCGGCGGTCAGTGACCTCGACCTGGACGTCGAGCACGGCGAGGTGTTCGCCATTCTCGGCCCCAACGGGGCGGGCAAGACGACCACCATCGAGATTCTGGAGGGCCACCGCAGCCGCGACGCGGGGCAGGTGCTCGTACTGGGTGAGGACCCGGCGACAGCGGGCCGGGCATGGCGGGCGCGGATCGGGATCGTGCTGCAGGAAGTCAGTGATGCCGGAATGCTGACCGTCCGCGAGACGGTGCAGATGTTCACCAATTGCTATGGCAGCGCGCGAGATTGGGCCGATGTGCTCGAACTGGTCGGGCTCGCCGAGGTGTCCGACAGGGCGGTGAGGACCTTGTCGGGCGGCCAGCGTCGCCGGCTCGACGTGGCGTTGGGCATCGTCGGCCTGCCCGACCTGCTGTTCCTCGACGAGCCCACCACCGGCTTCGATCCCGAAGCCCGGCGGCAGTTCTGGGAACTGATCAGGTTGCTGGCCGCCGAGGGCACCACCATCCTGCTCTCCACGCACTACCTCGAGGAGGCGGCGGCGCTCGCCGACCGTGTCGCTGTCGTCGCGAACGGCACGGTGGTCGCCGTCGATTCGCCGACACGACTGACCGGGCACGTCGACACCGCCGCCACCGTGCGGTGGGTCGACGGAACCGGAGTCCATGAGGAGCGCACGGACTCCCCGACCGAACTGATCAGGCAACACAGCCGCGACGGCGTCGAGCTGTCGCAGCTGACCGTCACCCGCCCCACGCTCGAAGATGCTTACCTGCACATGATCGGGCGGGCGTGATGGCCATCGACGACCCGGCCCGGGTCGCGCGGTCGCGGCACCGCGCCGACGAATCCCTGCCGTCACCGCTGCGCATCGGATTCTCGCGGGTGCTGCCGGAACTGAAGATGTTCTACCGCCGGCCGGAACAGATGGTGCTGACGTTCTCGATGCCCGCAGCGATCTGCATCCTGCTCGGTTCGATCTTCACCGCACGGCTGCCGGGCAGTGACGTCAGTACCGGCGCGGTGATCGCGGCGAGCATGCTGGCCTACGGCATCCTGTCCACGTCGTTCATCAACCTGGGCATCAGCATTGCCGCGGATCGCGACACCGGTGCGTTACGGCGACTGCGGGGTACGCCCGCGACCGCGACGTCGTACTTCATCGGCAAGATCATGCTGGTCGCCGTCGTCAGCCTCGCAGAGGCGGTCCTGCTGCTGGCCGTGGGTGTGTTCATCTTCGGATTGAGCCTGCCGACAACCGCTTTCGGCTGGTTCACCCTCACGTGGGTGTTCCTGTTGGGGGTCGTCAGCTGCTCGCTGATCGGCGTGCTCATCAGCAACGTCGCCAGCAACGCGGTCTCGGCGGCAGTGCTCACCAACGGGCCCGCAGTCGGTCTGCAGTTCGTCTCCGGTACCTATGTGCCGATCATGGTGCTGCCCACCTGGATGTTGATCGTCGGCTCGATCTTCCCGGTGAAATGGATGGCCCAGGGATTTCGGTCGGTGCTGCTGCCGCCCGAATTGGTCGTTTTCGAACCGGCCGGCAGCTGGGAGCACGAGCGGATCTTCCTGGTGCTCGCGGCGTGGAGTATCGGTGGACTGCTGGGCTGTCGAGCGCTGTTCCGGTGGTCGGACCGCAGCTGACCCGGCGGATCGCGGAGCGGGCGGTCGGTACTGTCGGTCAGGTGGATCGCGCCGACGACGACAAGGTGGACGCACGCGCCCTGACCGGCGTCTCGGAAACGGCGCTGCTGACGCTCTACGGCAGGGCGCATCAGGCCCGTCACCCCAACGCCATCATCGACGACCCGATGGCCATCACACTGGTGGACTCGATCGAATTCGACTTCGCCAAGTTCGGCCGCAGAGGCCAGGAGATGGCGTTGCGCTCACTGGCCTTCGACGCTGCCGCGGCCCGCTACCTCAGCGATCACCCATCGGCAACGGTGGTGGCGTTGGCCGAGGGCCTGCAGACCAGCTTCTGGCGCCTGAGCAGCGCGCTGCCGGATCTCCAGTTCCGGTGGCTCACCGTGGATTTCGCGCCGGTGGTGGCGTTGCGGGAGCGGCTGTTGCCACCGTCGCCGCGGGTGAGGTCCCTGGCGCAGTCTGCACTGGACTTCAGCTGGATGGACCAAGTGGACACCGGCAACGGGGTGTTCATCACCGCCGAGGGTCTGCTGATGTACCTGCAACCCGATGAGGCGATGAGCCTGATCCGCGAGTGTGCCCACCGGTTTCCCGGTGCCCAGATGGTGTTCGACCTGCCGCCCACCGTGGTGAAGAAGCTCGCCCCCAAGGGCGTGCGATCGTCGCGCCGCTACCGCGTGCCGCCGATGCCGTTCAGCCTGTCGCCAGCACAGCTGGCGGACCTGGCCCGCACCGTGCCGGGCATACGCGCTGTGCACGACCTGCCCATGCCGGCCGGGCGGGGCCCGTTCTTCGCCCACGTTTTCCCCCGGTTCTGGCAGTGGCGGGTGACGAAGAACTATCGCGGCGCCTACACGCTGCTGGAATTCGGCTGATCCAGTAGCGGATGCGTCAACGGGGCCGGCGAATCCGCGACCGCGGTGTCGATTTCGTGGCGAGCATGACGACCGGCCGGGCGGGGGAGGCTCAGCGAAAACGCACGTGCATCGTCGCCAGGCCGAAGATCTTCTTGCCCTCCGACTTGGCGGCGACCAGAACCACGCCGCTGCGCGTCTCCGGGTCCAGCGACTTGATCCGTCCGCTGTACTCGATGTCGGCACCCTCCTTGGCCGACACCACCGCGGGCGCCGAGAGCCGCACCGCGTAGCGGGTCACCGCACCGGGGTCGCCCGACCACGCTGACGCGAAGCCGGCGCCCAGACCCATCGTCAGCATGCCGTGCGCGATCACATCGGGCAGGCCGGCCAGCTTGGCGATGTCCTCGTCCCAGTGGATCGGGTTGGCATCCCCGGCCACCCCGGAGTAGTTGACCAGGTCCCCGCGGGAGAGCCGGGCATGGTGCGGCGGGAGCTCGTCGCCGACCTTCACCTCGTCGAACGACGGGGTTCCCGGTGTGCGGGTGAAGGCGCCCTCGGAGATGCGCACCTCACCCTCCGGTCGCACGGTCTTCTCGTAGGCGGTGTCGGACTGGCCGACAGCCAGGATGTTGACGTCGTGCATCATCGCGTTGTGCACGGCGGTCTTGATGGCCGGGTCGACGTCTTCGGCCGTCACCCCGACGACGGTCGTGTGCAGGGTGTGCACCCGCTCCCCGGCGGTGTCGGTGAACGTGTTGGTCACGGTCACCAGGTCCCTGCCGGCGATCCTGCGCACCGACGTCAGCTCGACATCGATGGTCAACTCGTCACCGGCCACGATCGGACGGTGCTGCTCGAAGACCTCCTCGGTCTGCATCCAGGTGTCGTAGCCGACGACGATCTCCTCGAACATCCGCCGATTGCACGTCATGCCGGGCGTCGAGGTGAACGTCAGCGGTGCGACCAGGTCCGGATAGCCCAGGTCGGCGGCGGCGGCGACATCCCAGTGGGCGGGGTGGTAGTCCTGCACAGCGCGGGCGTACTCGCGCAGCTTCTCGCGGCCGACCAGGTAGGTGTCGTCCATCCGGTACCAGTGGCCGACCCGCGCTTCGAGCTGCGTCGCCTCTGCTGCTGTGGTCATGTGTGCTGTCCCGCTTCTCTCTCGACTGGTCAGCTGACGCCGACCCCAGCACACTAACGCGCCGGCGAACCGGCGCCGCGGACCAGTTGTCGCGCGGCCCGCCTACGCTGGTGACGTGTTGTTCCTTCTGTTCGGCTACGGGACCAAGCAGAAGGCTCTCGGCCCGGGTGAGGTTCGGACCTGCCCACGCTGCCACAACACCACCCAGTGGACGCGGATGCGCCAGTTCAAGCAGTTCACGCTGTTCTTCATCCCGGTCGCGCGGTGGAGTCGCCGCCAGTTCGAGGTGTGCGGCATCTGCGGGGCGTCCGTCTGACTGTCCGCCGGATGAGGGTCGCGGCGGTGGCATGGTGGAGGACATGACCAGCACGCAGTCCCTCACCGTCGTCGTCACCGGAGCCAACGGATTCGTCGGTGCGCGCACCTGTGCCGCGCTCGTCGAGCGCGGTGCCCGGGTGCGTGCCGTCGTCCGGCGCGCCGGCGCGGCGCCGCGCCTGGACGGCGTCGAGGAACGGATCGGTGATTTCGGTGATCCGGCCTTCGCCGCCGAGGTCGTCGACGGGACCCGGGCCGTCGTGACGACCGTGCACCCGATGGGCTCGGACCGCCGAACCCAGCACCGGGTGGCCGTCGAGGGAACTCCGGTGATCGCCAGCGCGGCACGCGACGCCGGCGTCGACCGGCTGGTGCACATGTCGACCGCCGGGGTCTACGACCGCTCGCCCGGTGTGGGCGACGTGGACGAATCAGCCGCCCTGGTCGGCGACGACGGCGGTGACTATCCGGTCACCAAACGCGACACCGACGCGGCGCTGGCCGACGTCGACGGCATCACCCGGGTGCTGGTACGCCCGCCGGCCATTCTCGGTCCCGGTGCCACCTCGATCTGGAACACGTTGCGCCCCAACGAGATGGCAGACAGCGGGGCGGCGCACCGGACCAACCCGGCCAAGACCTTCGCCTGGGTGCACGTCGACGACCTGGCCGCGCTGCTCGCCGACCTGGCGACCGGGCGGATCGCCACGTCGACTGACCTGCAGCAGGGACCGATCGAGGGCGGCTGCTCGGTCGTCAACGCCGCCGGCGAGGCCGCGACCCAGCGGGATTACCTGACCGCGGTCACCGACGCGCTGGGCATCGAGCCCGCCTGGGACGACGAGCCGGCGTGGACGGGCCAGATCGTCGCCGACCGTGCGCGGGGTTGGGGGTGGACCCCGCGGGTCTCTCTGATGCAGGCGCTCGACGAGCTCCGGGACGGTCTGCGGCGTTGAGCCCTCACACCTGGGGGTAGGGCGCCCAGCGCTTGTCGTAGCCGGCCTTGCGCGCGGCCAGCTGCGCCGCCCGCTCCTGCGGCGTCACGAACACCGTGCCGGCGGGCAGCTCGTCTTCGAGGTCCTCGAGCTTGACCACCACCGACTGCACCGAGGGCACCGCCGGTGATTGCGGATCCAGGTTCTGGAACCGCATCGAGATGATGCCCTGGTTCAGGCCGCCGGTCGACACCCAGTTGGCGACGCCGGGATCGGCGACCGACACGACCATTGTGTAGGTGCCGTCGGCGTTGGCGATCGACTGATCGTCGTTGAGACTGGTCTGCTCGTTCCAGTAGTCATCGGTGATGGTCCAGTCGTTGTAGACCGGCACGGTGAAGAACCCGGCGTTGCCCGGGTCGATGGTCAGCACCAGTGCCTCGTCGTCGGCGAGCTGGAAGTAGCCATTGCTCTGCAGCTGGTTGGCCAGGAACTCGGCGTTGCTGGCCGGCTGCGTCATGACGTTGGGTTGGCGCAGTTCGCCGGTGTCGGGGTCGGTGGTGGCCAGTGCCATGTACTTGGCCTGCTCGTTGGCCCCGCGGACCAGCAGCAGCAGGGCGGCGAGCGTTCCGCGCACAGGGCGCCATTCGGCGATGCCCAGCGGCGGGATCAGAGACACCAGCGACGTCAGGAACGGGCTGTCGTTGACCAGGCCACCGAGCAGGACGAAGCCGCCCAGCTGGGCGAACAGGCTGTTACGGGGACCGGCGACCCGCTGCACCGCCAACTCCATCGGGTCTTCGACGTTCCAGTCGCCCAACGTGTTTCGGGCGGCGATCAGGGTCGACCGGGAGGTCAGCTGCAGGTGGTTGGTCTGTCCTGGAGCCGCCGGGTCACCGCTGACGGTGATGACGAACGACCCGTCGTCGTTGATGTCGAGATCGGACAGAGTCAGGATCGTCGACGTCGTGCCCGCGGTGCCCTCGAGCACGCTGAAGGTGGTATCGGCAGGGATCCCGTCATAGATGCGGCCGGTGAGCACGTACTCCGAGGTCTTGTTGACGGCGATGAAGCGGTAGATGGTGTCCGGGTTGTCGTAGAGCAGGCGCGAGCCGCCGACGTCGATGCCGTACCAGCTGTGCGGGGGCGCGACCTGGGTGACCACCGCCGGGTCCAGCGGGTTGAGGATCTGCTGCTGGAACGACGCGGCCAGCGCATATTCGTCGATGGCGTTGTCCAGGGCCTCTCGGTTCGCCGCGTCGGGACCGCCGACGAGGGCGAACTGCTCCTTGGCGGCGGCGAGGAAGCCGAACCGCAGGATGATCTTCATCAGGGCCACGGGCAGTGACTTCGCCGTCGACATCGCGATCTTCTCGCGCTCGATCTGCTGCGGGGTGCCCAGCGGGCTGACCTGGTTGGAGAGTGCGGCGTCGGCGCTGAGGGTTTGCTGCTCGGTGACGACGGGGGTCTCCGTAGCTGCCAGGCGCCGGGGTGCCGGTGCCGGAACCGCCGGGGCCGCCGCCGGAACCTCCGGATCGTCGGCATCTGACCCGGCGTCCGACCTGGCATCTGAGGCGGCCGGTGCCTCGACCGTCCGGGCGACGGTCACGGTGGCGTCGAGTGCGGACTCGTCGGCGACGTCATCACCCGACTCCGTGTCCACCTCCGCGTCGGCTGCTTCCTCCGCCTCCGCCTCCGCCTCGGCCTCTGCCTCTGCCTCTGACTCCGCCTCGGCCGCTTCCGCGTCCGGGTCCTCGGCCTCGGCCTCGGTGGCCGATGATGTGCTCACCGACGACGATTCCGTCGAACCCGACGAAGCCTCACCGGTCGACGAACTGCTGGCGGACTCGGAGGACGACTCGGCCGACGACGCGCCGTCGGTGTCGGCGTGTGCGGCGGGGACGGCCAGCGCCGAACCCACACCGAGAAAGACGGCCAGCGCACCGACCCTGCCGATGAACTTGGCGTACCCCAGCGCGGGACGTGGCTGCTGCTGGGCTGCCGGCTCCGATGATCGGCGCATCCCGCCTCCTGGTGTGTGCTAGATCACTATTGCTCCACTAGGTGTAGCAGTAGCGATGCCCATAGCGCAACACTTGCGAGGATGTGTCTCACAGATGCGACACGCGTCTAACTTTGTCGCGGGCGGGACGCGCCCGGCCGCTCAGGCGGTGGTCAGATAGTCGGCCCGCCCGACGTAGACGATGCCGGGGGACGGGGCGGTCGTCGCCGCCTGCGCGATCGCCGCCGCGCGCATGACGATGGTGTCGTCGACCATGTCACCGGACACCACCGTGAAGCCGATTCCGGCCCGGACGAATTCCGGCCGCATGGCGTACAGCGCGCTTTCGCCGGCGCGCTTGCTGACAGCGACCGCGGCATACCCTTTCGGTACCGCCTTGTGGGGGAAGAAATGCGCCTGGTGACTGGTGACGAACACGATCCGCGCCCCGGCAGGCATCAACGGCATCGCCAGCGTGGCCAACCGTTTCTGCGCGTCGCGGTTGAGCCGCATCGCGTACTCGGGGTCGGCGCCCGTCTCGCGGCCGTCGGAGGCATTGAGGATCAGCGCATCCAACCGCCCGAACCTCGCCCGGATAGTCTCCATCATCGCCGTGACATCGGCTTCCTCGGAGATGTCGGCCGCGATCGTCGAGGCCTGACCGCCGACATCGCGGATCGCCTGCGCGATGGAGGCCGCGCGGTCGCCGCTCTTGCGGTGGTTGACGAGCACGTGGGTGCCGGGGGTGGCGAGTTGCAGCGCGACCTGGGCGCCGATCCCGCGAGACGCTCCGGTGATGAGAACGATCCGTTCGGGTCCGAGTGGCATGCCGACTCCTTCCGTCGCGGCCGCTGCGTCCGTCGCACCTGTGCGGCCGGTTGCCGCCACCCTACACCGATTTCTAAGAAAAATAAGGCCCAAATAAGGTCACGGTAAGGCCATGAAGTGGTTGCGCCGCGGTTGGCTCGGCGGTCAGCAAGTCCGCGTCAGGGCTACGGCGAGTGCTCCTCGATGTACTCGTCGGCGTCCTTGTCTCGGTTGTCGACCCCTTCGAGGGACTCGCGCTCGGCGTAGAACCTGAGCCACTGCGTGCCGAGCTGGTGGCGCAGTTCGAGCGTCGCGCTCTTGATGAAATCGGGCATCGCCTCGCGTTCCTCCTCGTCGAGGTGCGAGCCGTTTTCTTTGCGGGCGGTGTTCACCGCTTCGAACCACTGCGCACTTCCCGGCTCGTGCCGCCGTGACTCGCGCACCGCGTCACGAATGTCGTTGTGGTCGGTGATCGCGTCCTCGGTCTCGTCCTGCGGGTCCCCCTCGGGGTTGCCGGGATCCTCCCGGCCGCCGTGCTTCAGCAGCGCGGGGTAGAACACGGCCTCCTCGGCCTCGGCGTGCGCGTCGAGCCGGGCGCTGAGCACGCTCCAGATCGCCTGCAGCTCGGCATCGGACGTCGCGTCGTCGAGTCGGAAGAACTGTCGCCGCAGCCAGTCGTGGTCGGCGTAGATGAGCTCGATGATGTCGGCCATGAGCGACAACTTCCCCGCTGGGGGGCGGTCGAAACGCCCGTCAGGAGGCAGGCATCGCCAGCGCGTGGACCGTCTGTGCGTCGGTGATGCCCTTGAGTCGAACCTCGCGGCCGGTGGTGAAACAGAAGCCGTCGGCGTCGGCGACCGAATCTCGCAACGCCGCGCTGACCAGGATCTCGCCACCGCGGGCCAGGTCGGCGATGCGGGCGGCCATCACCACGTCGAGCCCGAACAGGTCGTGTCCACGACGCACCGATGTGCCCGCGTGGGCGCCGATGCGCACCCGGATGCCGTTCCACCGCTCGGTGTCGCCACCCAGGGCTCGCTGGACGTCCAGACTGCACCGCAGGGCTTTGGCGGGGTCGGCGAAGGCGATCATGAACCCGTCGCCCTGGTTCTTCACCACGTAGCCGCCGTGGGCGGAGACGCTGCGCTCGACCAGCTTGTTGTGCCGTTCGAGAACGGTGATCCAGTCGCGGTCGCCCAGCGTCTGGTTGTGCCGCGTCGAGTCCTCGATGTCGGAGAAGAGCAGGACGACGCTCCCGTCGGCCGTGATTCGGGCGAGGTCGGGACGCTCCACCCGGGCCCAGCCGGCCAGATCGTCGATCGAGTGGCGGATGGACCCGCCGAGACCTTTGCGGATCAGCGAGTCGGCGGTCTGCACCGTGTCGACGACCGTCTTGACCGCCAACGGCGCCACACCGCGGGGCCTGCGCCGCGGCCGGCTTTCAGCGCTTCGGGTGGGGCGGGCCCGCAGAGCGCGCCGCGCCGACGTCAGCTTGCGTCGCATCACCAGCGTCACGACGCCCAGCGCGATCAGCGCAGCCAACTCGAGCGCGGCGATGACGAACAGCGCGACGGTCACGGAGCGCCCCGTCAGCCGAACAGCGTGTCGAGGACGTCACGCTCTCGGTCCTGCCATCGCCGGACCTCGGCGCGAGCCTTGTCGATGTCCTCCGGAGCGAGGTGGTCGGCGCCGTCGGTGGTGATTCGGCAGACGTCCATCGGGCCACCGACAGTCGGAGAGGTCTCGTCGAGTGCGTCGAGGACGCGCAACGCGGCCAGCACGCCGTACTCGACCGGGCGCTCGTTCATCCGGAAGTTGGCGAGCAGGGCACGCGCCTGCTGCGCCATCGGCGCCCCGCTGCCGATGGCGTGGAAGCCGATCTCCTCGTAGTGGCCGATGAGCCCGTGCGGGTCGACGTCCACCATGAACGGCTTGCCGTCCGAATAGCCGGCGGCCAACACGTAGGTCGCCGGCGTGGAGCCGCTCTTCTCCTGACCCGGAACGTCTTCGATGAAATTCTCGTAATGGTGCTGCAGCACCGGCACGACGCGGGTCTGCAGGGCCCGCCCGACGTCCCCGGCCTCGACGATCGTCTCGGGTTGGGAGTCGAATATCTGCTCGAGGTCGTACAGCACCGCGCGTGAGCCGCTGCCCGCCCACGCGGCCCGCCGACCCAGGCCGTGCAGCTTCTGTGCGGGATAGCTCAATCCGCGGTCCGGCTCGGTGATCTGCGAGTCGGCGGCCAGCACCAGCCCGTCGGCGCAGCGCAGCGCCAGTACCACGGTCATGGCCGGGCCTGTCTCACGGTGGCGTCATCCGGCGACCGGTGCGAGCGCCGCGCAGGTGAAAACCCTGACCTGGCCGGCGACCTCGGCGTGGCACTGGGACAGCAACGGCTCCGACAACTGCTCTTCGAGAGTGACCTCAATGGGGCCTGCCTTTCCGTTCAGTGTCACCAGGATGTGGCCGTCGCCGCGCTCGACGTGCAGCGGGGCGAGCGCGTCGATACGATCCTCACCCGACTGTTCCCGCGCGAAATACTGCGCGGCCTGCACCGCATGCGGCAGCGAGGTCCGCCCACGCAGAAAGCGGTTGTCCAGCCGTCCATCGAGGTAGCGCCGGACCAGACCGGCCGAGTCGGTCGTGTCCACCCGGCCGTAGCACAACCCCTCGGGCAACACCAGCATTGTGGCGGCGAACCGGTCGCCGCCCAGATGTGAACACTCCCAGGTATTTTCCGGAAACTCCTGTGCGATGGCGCGGCAGGCGCTGCGCCCGCGCACCGCGCAACACTGGTCGTGGGTGCCGTGCGCGCAGACGGCGATCAACGGCCCGGCCGACGGTTCTCCGTCCGAGCCGTCCAGGGCGAGGTCGGCATAGGCGTGCGGATCGTCGACCTCGCCGCGGTACAAGGCCTCGGCACCGGGTTCGGCGCGGGCGACGTACCAACGCCATCGCGGCGTCGCGGGCCGGCGACCGTGCCGGCGGATGGCCGCGATCCGCATGCCCGCCTTCTCGGCGCGCCGGACGACGGTCCGACCCAGTGCGGGATCGATGATCGCCGGGGACTGCAGAAACGCCGAAGGCCCCCAGGCGCCGGACAATTCGAGCAGCAGCCAGTTCGATCCCGCCGACGCGGTGCCATACATGGGGTCCCCGCGGGCCAGCGACTGATCGCTGCACGGCACCTTCTTGCGGCTCATCGATCGGCGGCCGCCGGGACGACGACGCCTTCCCGCAGCAGCCGGCGAATCAACACCGTCGCATCTGCGGGGTCCAGCCCGGGGGTGCTGGCGGCGGTGACGACGAGGCCGCCGTGCAGTGCGGCGAGGGCCGGTGCGCAGGACATCGGAAAGGTCATGAGGCGGTCGGGGAGTCGCAGCACGACCCGGCCGTCGGCGTTCTCGACCGCGGCGGGGAGAGCGTGTCGCCACCGCACGGAGGTGGTGTCGGCGCGCGCGGCCGCGTCGAGAGTGGCCAGAGGTCGCACCGCGGCAGGTCGGGTCCGCTCGGCGTGGCGTCGCGTCAGGTGGGTGGCGGCACCGGTGCTGAGTGCGGTGGCGTCGTCGCGCAACCGGTCGACCATCTGGGCCATCACCTTGGTCACCGCGGGAATGATGCCATCCCGGTCGGTGGGTGCGCCGCCCATCGGCAGCGACCGGCGGAAGGTCTCGTCGTCGGCCAGTTGCTCGATCACCGCCTTGGCGACATCGAGGCCGGTGACCGCGGCGACGCCGACGGTCAGATGAATCGAGGTGGTGTCCTGCGCCTGCGCCGCGTGCACCCACCCACGCGGCAGATAGAGCGCATCTCCCGGCCCCAGCACCTTGTCGATGACGGGATCGGCCTCAACTCGCTCCGCGATGGCGGCGCGATGCTGCGTCCACGGCTGGGACGGCAACGGATGGGCGTGGACGGGGTCGTGCACCACCCAGCGCTTGTGGCCGGAGGCCTGCAGAACGAAGACGTCGTGGACGTCGTAATGGAAGTCGAAGCCGCGGCTGTCGGGGGGAGTCACGTACGCGTTGGCCTGAACCGGATGGCCGAGTTCGTCGACGGCCTGCCGGACGAAGTCGATGACCGGCGGCCACAGCCGGTGCAGTCCCTGCAGCACGATCGTGGCACCCGAGGCGAACTCGCCGAGCACCTTCGCGGAGTCCACCTGGTCGGGCATCTCGGCGCCGAATCCGGCCGGGCCCAGGTAGCAGTCCTTGGCCAGCAGGTCGCCTTCCTTGGCCAGCCGGATGAACGGTGAGCGCACCCCGCGCTCAGCGATCAGCTCGTCGACCGCGTCGGGTGAGAGCAGGTCGCTGAAGTCGCGGGGCAGCGCGTCGGCGGAACTGAGCAGGGGTGCTCGCCCCCAGTACGTCGTGGCGAACGTGTGCGTGTCGGTCGCGACGCAGCGGCTCAGCATGGGAGCGCGGTCAGGCGGTGCCGTCGGCGCCGCCGTCGTGACCTTCGGGGTTCGAGCCGCCGTCGGCCGGGCCTTCGCCGCCTGCGGTGCCGTCCGCGCCGCCGTCGTGGCCCTGAGGATTCGAGCCGCCGTCGGCCGGGCCTTCGCCGCCTGCGGTGCCGTCGGCTCCACCGTCGTGGCCGCCCGGGTTCGAGCCGCCGTCAGCGACCCCCTCGCCGCCGCCGGTGGAGGTGGTGATGTCGTTGTCGTCGAGTGCCATGACGCTTCCCTATCTGTCAGCGACCCGGTCGGGTCCGTCCGCGACCCCGGTTACGGGGCTGCACCGTGTCGATGCCCGCGGTGCAGTGTTGCCCCGCGCAGCGCAGCCGAAACGCGTGGCCCGCCGCTCAGGCCGACAGCCGCTTGTCCTCGCTCGCCTTGTCCGCGTCGGCGTCCTCGGACTTCTTGCCGCTCAGCCTGCGCAACCCGGACGATGCCTTCATGAGCCCGCGGGACGACTTCGTCGGTGTGCCGTCGTTGCGGCGCTGCAGGAACTGGGCGATCTTGCGCAGCACCAGCGCCACGGCCGGCACCAGCAGAGCGGTCAGCACCCAGCGGCGGACGGGTGAACTCAGTAGAGCCAACATGTGGCCTCCTCGGCATCGTTGACAGTGAACAGCAGATACCCCGGAAGAGGCCCACATCAAACGGTGCCCGGCAGCGGTGACAGCCGACCCGCGCTGGGTATCCCGTGTCGGATGAAGTATCAACGGTGCGGCTCCGGGCCCACTCTTCTCCTGATCCACGGCATCTCGCATCGGCAGAACTGGTCTCCCGTGATTCCGGCTCTCGCGCGTGAGCGCGACGTCATCGCCGTCGATCTGCCGGGGTTCGGAGAGAGTCCGCCGCTGCCGGGTGAGGTCTCGGTGGCGACACTGACCGATGCCGTCGAGGAGTTCATTGCCGAGCACGATCTCGGTGACGTCGACATCGTCGGCAGCTCGATGGGCGCGCGGATGGCGCTCGAGTTGGCGCGGCGGGGTCACGGCGGGGCGACTGTCGCGCTGGACCCGGGCGGATTCTGGACCGGCGCGGAGGTGGCGTACTTCGCCGCGACGGTCGTGCCCTCCATCGCGCTGGTGCGCCGCATCCAGCCGGTGCTTCCCCGATTGGTGAGCAATCGTGTCGGGCGGACGGCGCTGTTGCTGCAGTTCTCGGCGAAGCCGTCGGCGCTGGACCGCGACCTGGTGCTGAGCGAACTCCGCAACTTCGCGAGTTCCCCGGGCCTGTTCGATGCGCTGGAAGCGCTCATTCGTGGGCCCAAGCAGCGAGGCGCACCATCGGGCACGCTGCGCGCGCCGGTGGTGATCGGTTGGGGACGCAAGGACCGGGTGACGCCCCCGCGGCAGGCGCAGCGCGCCCTCGAGCGCTTTCCGGATGCCGTGCTGCACTGGTTCTCCGAATGCGGCCATTTTCCGCACTGGGATCGCCCCGGCGAAACCGTGCAGCTGATCCTGGACTCGACCGGACCGCGCTGACACCGCCGCATCAATTGCGCGCAATGGGATTGTGTGCAATAAACTAAGGCGATGGCGACACTGCGGCTCGAAGACCAGCTGTGTTTTGCGCTGTACTCGGCATCGCGCGCCGTCAGCTCTGCCTACCGGCCTCTGCTCGACGAACTCAACCTGACCTATCCGCAGTACCTGGTACTGCTGGTGCTGTGGGAGGACGAGGCCTGCAGCATCGGGCAACTCGGCGACCGGCTGCACCTGGACTCCGGCACGCTGTCGCCGCTGATCAAGCGCCTGGAAGCCGCCGGCCTCGTACGCCGCCAGCGCAGCGTCACCGACGAACGACGCGTCGACGTCACCCTCACCGCGGACGGGCGAGCGCTGGAGGACCGGGCGGCCTGTATTCCCGAGCGACTTCTCGGCTCGACCGACGCCGATCCGGCACAGCTCGCCGCGCTGCGAGATGCCCTGACCCTCATCACCGCTGAGGTCTACGCCCGGAACGGCTGAAACACCCGCCCCGGATCACTCGAGAAAGGCAGCACCATGTCCGAATTACCGCCACCACCGCCGACCACCCGCGCCCGGACCGTCGCACGCTTGGCCCTGGCCGGCGCGATGGTGTTCGCCGGCTTCAGTCATTTGTTCTGGGCCCGCGAGGAATTCCAGGCGCAGGTGCCGAAGTGGGTGCCGATGGATCCCGACGGCGTGGTGATGGCGTCCGGCGGCGTCGAGATCACGCTCGGCGTCGGGTTGGCCGTGCTCAACCGGGACCGTGTCCTGGTCGGCAGGTTGTTGGCCGCGTTCTTCATCCTGATCTTTCCGGGCAACATCGCCCAGTACCTCAACCACGCGGACGGTTTCGGGCTCGACACCGACACCAAGCGTCTGGTGCGGCTGTTCTTCCAGCCCGTGTTGATCGCCTGGGCGCTGTGGGCCACCGGGATTCCGCGCAGCAAGCGGTGACGCCACCCTGGTTTGGCGATCGCTGCGGGCCGCATTAGGTTTCCTCACGTGACGTTCTCAGGTGCCGCTGTCGCGCGGTGGATCGCGCCCTTCCTGACAGTCGCGGCGGTCGCCGCTGTGGGGGCGGTGTCCGCTCCCGTCCACTCGGCGGACACCCCGGCAGTGCGGCTGGCCAGTGACGCCAACCCGCTGGTCGGCATGCCGTTCTACGTCAATCCCCAGTCCAAGGGGATGCGTGCGGCGCAGGGCAACCCCGATCCGCTGCTGGCCGCGGTGGTCAACACCCCGACCGCGTACTGGATGGACCACATCTCCACCCCGGCCGTGGACGCGAAGTACATCGCCACCGCCCAGGCCGCCGGCACCATGCCGATCCTGGCGCTCTACGGCATCCCGAACCGGGACTGCGGCAGCTACGCCGCCGGTGGGTTCGGTTCGGCCGGCGCCTACCGGGCATGGATCGACGGGGTCGCGGCCGCCATCGGCACCGGTCCCGCGGCCGTGATCCTCGAGCCCGACGCGCTGGCCATGATCGACTGCCTGTCCCCGGGCCAGCAGCAGGAACGACTCGAGCTGATCGGCTACGCCGTCGACACGCTGACCCGCAACCCGGCCACCGCCGTCTACGTCGACGCCGGCCATCCGCGCTGGGTGGCCGCGGACGTCATGGCGGGCCGGCTCAACCAGGTCGGGGTCCAGAAGGCGCGGGGCTTCAGCCTCAACACGGCGAACTTCTTCACGACCGAGGAGTCGATGGGCTACGGCCAGGCCATCTCCGGGATGACCAACGGAGCGCACTACGTGATCGACACGTCACGCAATGGCGCCGGACCGGTGGAAGGCGATGACCTGTACTGGTGCAACCCCAGCGGTCGCGCCCTCGGCGTCGCCCCCACCACGGCCACCGGGAATCCGACGGTCGACGCCTTCCTGTGGGTCAAGCGCCCCGGGGAATCCGACGGTTCGTGCCGCGGGGCGCCCAGCGCCGGCACGTTCGTCAGTCAGTACGCCATCGATCTGGCGCGCAACGCCGGTTGGTGAGAGCGGCGCAGGTTCACTGCCGGCCGCTGCGGATGCGCCGATAGTGGCGCGCGGCGCGTACCCGGTTGCCGCAGGCCTGCGAACACCATTCCCGTCTCGGGTGCGACTTGACGAAGTACAGCACGCAATGAGGTGCATGGCAGGCCCGTAGTGCGCCGGCCGACGCTCCGGTGAGCAGGTCGATCGCCTCCGCCGCGAGGCCGGCGAGTGCCGTGCGAACGGGTGGCGCGTGCGCGAGGGACTCGCGGCGCAGCGCATCGCCCTGCCGGAGGAGAGCGGCTCGCGCCTGGTCGGCGGCCATGTCATTGATGTCGGCCACCGCGGCATCGACGGAGTCGACCGGGGAGCGCGCCGCGGGCCGATCGTCGTCGGTGACGAACGCGGCGACGCGCCGCAGTGAATCTCGCAGTGTGCGAGCCTCGGTCAACTCGGCGAAGCTCGGGTCACTGCCCACATCGACGCCGGCCACGTCGGTCAGCCAGCGACGCAGTGCGGTGGACGTGGTCAGGTCGTCGTGCACCCCTGCGGTATCGGCCCAGACGGTGTTCATCAGCCGCACGGGCATCGGCTCGCCCGGCAGCACCCATTGTGCAGACGGGTCCGGCATGCGGGAATGTTATCACGGGTAGATCGAGTTCCATCCGTTAGAGCCGCCGCCGGCGGCTCCCGAGACAGGAACGGAAACCGCCATGTCCACCACCACCGCCTTCACCCCCGTCGATCCGTCATCCGCCACCGGCACGACTGCGGAACTGCTTGCGCAGGTCCGTAAGTCGCTGGGCACGGTGCCGAACATGACCGCCGCGATGGCGAACAGCCCCACCCTGCTCAAGGCGTATCTGGCGTTGTCCGGTGCCGTCGCCGGTGGCGCTCTGTCTCCCGCGGCGCGCGAGCGGCTGGCGGTGGCGACCGCTCAGCTCAACGGTTGCGAGTACTGCCTGTCGGCCCACACCTACGTCGGCGCTCAGGTCGCCAAGATCGACGCCGACGAACTCGAGCGGGCACGCCGGGGTCAGTCGCAGGATCCGCACCTGGCGGCCCTGCTGGAGTTGTCCAACACGATCGCCGAGAACGCCGGTGACGTGGACGCCGAGGACCTCGACAGGGCCCGGCGGGCGGGCGTCACGGACGAGGAGATCGGTGAGTTGGTGGCCAACCTGGCCCTGAACATCCTCACCAACTACTTCAACGTGCTCGCCGGCGTCGAGAACGACTGGCCGGTGGTCTCGCTGTGACGACCGGCTTCCATCCCGGCGAGCTCGTCGTTCAGCAGCGGGCGGGAGCGCTCGACGCCGCCGCGCGACTCGAACCCATGGTGCGTCCCGGCGGCCTCACCCCCGGCGCGGCGACGTTCGTGTCGGGCGCGACGTTCGGAGCGCTCACCGCGCGCGACCGCGCCGGGCGGTTGTGGACGGCGCCGCTGCTGGGCCAGCCCGGCTTCGTGACGCCGGAGTCGTCGTCGACCCTGCGTATTCGCAGCGGAATCGCTGATACCGATCCACTTTTCGACCTGCCGTCGGGCCAGGCGGTCGGTGTGATCGTGATCGACTATGCGGCCCGTCGCCGGTTGCGGGTGAACGGTCACCTCGACAGGAGTGCAGAGGGTGAGTTGCTGGTCAGCATCGCGCAGGCCTACGGGAACTGTCCGCAGTACATTCCGCGGGCGCAGTGGCGCTCCGGGCTGCCGGCGCCGCACCGCAGGCGGGTGCACGACGGGGACAGCTTGCGGGACAGCGACATCGACCAGATCCGGCGCGCCGCCACCTTCATCCTGGGCACCACCCATCCCACGGCGGGGAACGACGCATCGCATCGCGGTGGGCCGCCCGGCTTCGTCACCGTCAGCCCGCGGAGAGTGCGTTGGCCCGATTACCCCGGCAACAACATGTTCAACAGCCTCGGGAACCTCGCCGTGGATCCCACCGCTGCGCTGATGTTCGCCGCGACATCCGGTCGCGTCGTGCAGATCTCGGGGGAGGCGACAGTGACCTGGGGCCAGCCGGCAGCCGAAGAGCCGGACGACACCGGGCGGGGCGTGGAGTTCAGAATCGACCGTGTGGTGGTGACGACGGCCTGAACCGGCGGGCGGCGGGAGGATGCGTGGATCGCTGGGCCGCCGCGGTGCTCACCGGCGCGGCCGCCGATCTGCCGGTCCGCCCCGCCGCACGATCGCGAACGCCTGCGCGAGCAGGCGGGTCTCGCTGACTCCCGTGTCGCCGCGCCGCTCGAGCTGCCAGCGTCTGATTCCGGTGCTGCGCAGCGCCGCCACCGCGCAGCGGGCGAGCACCTGGGCCTCGAATTCCGCGTCGTCGGTCAGCGGCCGCGACGATTCCATCCGGTCCGCGAGAGCCTCGGCAACCGCCTGCTCGAGCTGGAACAACAATCCCGGGCTCGACTTGGCCAGCTTGGGCCCGGGCGGACCGTCCTGGAACAACCACGACAGGTTGGGTTGGGTCTCGCGCAGCCGATCGGCCGTCACCAGCAGCGCGTTCTCGACGGCGTCCAGCGGGGATTCGGTCGCCGGGCGGCGCCGGATCTCGTCGGCGAGGACCGGAATCCCGGCTTCGATGTCCTGCACCAGCAGGGCTTCTTTCCCGGAGAAGTAGCGGAAGAAGGTGCGTTCGGTGACTCCGGCGGCGTCGGCGATGTCGCGGACCGTGGTCTGGGCATAGCCGCGGTGCTCGAAGAGCGCGTCCGCGGCTGACTGGATCGCGCGCCGGGTGGCGATCTTGTGCGCCTCGCGCTTGCCGACATCAGCGGACATGCAAGAACTATGACAGCTCCGCCCGGCGGGCTCCAGATCTTGTCAGTCCTGACACTTTCCCATAAGGTGTCAGTCATGACAGATTTCTGGCGACGGGTTCCGCGCCACCACCTGATTCGCGTCGGCTACGGGGTCGCAGGCCTGAAGATCGGCACGCTGTGGATGGCCCAGGGCGACAGTTCACCCGCTGAGCACGCAGTGCACCTGATGGCTCTGCTGGTGGCGATCATGGCGGTCACGGACGTGGCACGGCGGCTCGCCGCCCGGCGGGGCCGCCGCGTAGCGCACCACCCGATCGGTCGCTTCCTGCTCGCCAAGACGGCGGTGGTGGGTCTCGCCGTGGTCGCAGGCATCGTCGTCGACGGTTGGCTCCCCCACACCGAGCTGTGGGTCGGAGCGGGTCTGGTCGTGCTGATCGGTGCCGTCGGCCCGCTCCTCCATCCGTGGTTGATCAACGCCGCACGCCCCGCCCCCACCCGGATGGTCGACGAGCCCGTGCTCGTGGCCGCTTAGCGAGACGAGCCGATGATGCAGTTCCAGGGAACGATCACCGAGGACATCCGCGACTCCGTGCCGGACTGGGGGCCGTACCGAGCTCCACAGGCTCCCGACAACGCCCCCAACGTGCTGTACCTGCTGTGGGACGACATCGGGATCGCGACCTGGGACTGCTTCGGTGGCATGGTCGAGATGCCGACCATGACACGCATCGCCGAACGCGGGATCCGGTTGTCCCAGTTCCACACCACCGCGTTGTGCTCGCCGACCCGCGCTGCGCTGCTGACCGGACGCAACGCCACGTCGGTGGGGGTGTCGTCGGTGGTGAACATGGCGCAGGGCTATCCAGGTCACAGCGGGCGCATCCCGGCAGACACCGCGCTGGTGTCGGAGGTCCTCGCCGAACGCGGATGGGCGACGTATGCGGTGGGCAAATGGCACCTGACACCGCCCGAGGACTGCCACGCCGCCGGGTCGCGCCGGTACTGGCCGCTGAGCCGGGGCTTCGACCGCTTCTACGGATTCCTCGACGGCATGACCGACCAGTGGTATCCGAGCCTGGTCAGCGACAGCAGGCCGATCGATCCGCCGGAAACCCCGGAGCAGGGCTATCACCTGTCGAAAGACCTGGCCGACAACGCGATCGGCTTCCTGCGCGAACACCGATCCTGCGCACCCGACAAGCCGTGGTTTCTGTACCTGTGCCCGGGTGCGGGCCACTCGCCGCACCAGGTCGACAGTGAATGGGCCGACAAATACCGCGGCCGGTTCGATGAGGGTTACGAGCGCTACCGCGAGATCGCGCTGGCCAACCAGAAGGCCCTCGGACTGCTGCCCGACGACACTGCGCTGTCGCCGATGAATCCCTACGCCGACTGCACCAGCGCCGACGGGTTGCCCTGGCCCGAGCATGACACGGTGACTCCGTGGGACTCGTTGTCCGAGGATCAGAAACGGGTGTCCAGCCGGATGGCCGAAGTGTTCGCCGGGTTCCTCAGCTACACCGATGCCCAGATCGGCCGCGTGGTGGACTATCTGGACAGCACCGGCCAGCTCGACAACACGATCATCGTCGTCATGTCCGACAACGGTGCCAGCGGTGAAGGCGGACCAACCGGCACCCTCGACGAATTCGTGCCTTTGCGCGGTGGCCTGTCCGCGGAGCCGACGCTGGACCGGCTGGACGAGTTCGGCGGACCCGGCACGAAGATGAACTACGCCAACGGCTGGGCGATGGCGTTCAACACGCCGTACAAGTTGTTCAAGCGCTACGCGTCCCACGAGGGCGGGATCGCCGACCCGTGCATCGTCCCCTGGCCGGCCGGACTGCCCGCCCGTGGCGAGGTGCGCGAGCAGTACACCCATGTCAGTGACATCACCCCGACGGTGTACGAACTGCTCGGACTGGAACCGGCGAGAACGGTCAAGGGCATTCCGCAGAGGCCGCTGGAAGGCGTGAGTATCGCTGCGGCGCTGCACGATCCGGATGCACCGAGCGGAAAGAGTACCCAGTTGTACGCCATGATGGGCACCCGCGGCATCTGGCACGACGGATGGTTCGCCAGCGCCGTGCATCCACCGACGTCCGCCGTCCCGGGCCGGCCCGGCTGGTCGAAGTTCCCGCAGGACCGATGGGAACTGTTCCACCTCGACCGCGACCGAAGCCAGATCCGTGACCTCGCCGCCGAACACCCGGACAAGCTCGAAGAGCTCAAGTCGTTGTGGCAGAACGAGGCGACGCGGCGCCACGTGCATCCGCTGAACGATCTGAGCGTGTTCGAGCTCGTCAGCCGCGGCGTCGCTGATCTGACCGCTGGGCCGCCGCGGGTGGTCTTCTATCCCGGCACCCCTGCGGTGCACACCCCGATGAGCGGCCTCGTCCGGGGCCGGTCCTTCGTGTTGCGCACCGAGGTGACGGTCATCGGCTCCGACGCGGCCGGGGTGCTGTTCTCGCAGGGCAGTCGGTTGGGTGGGCAGGCGCTCTTCCTCTCCGGTGGTCACCTGCGCTATGTCTGCAATCACGGCGGAGCCGAGCAGGCGGTGACGTCCGACGAACCGCTCGCGGTGGGCCGGCACGCCGTCGAGATCCGGTTCAGCAGAACAGGCTCGGGGGGCGGACCGTTCGACGCGGTCGGAGGATTGGAGCTGATCGTCGACGGCCGCACCGTCGGCATGCTGGACGATACGACGATGGCCGGCTTCGATCCGATGCAGCAGGTCACGGTCGGGCGCAGCGTCGCATACTCGGTGTCGCGGGACTACGCCTCGCCGAACCCGTTGCGGCAGGCCACCCTGGAGCAGGTCACTGTGGACTTTTTCGAGGCAAACGAGAGTCCGCAGGACGCGGTCGTCGCGCTCGGGTTCGCTCGGGACTGACCCGAACCGAAGGAATAAGCAGCGGCGCCCCCGCGTCGGTGCAAGGCATGCATCTACTGACCGTGTACTCACACCCGTTCACCGACAGATATCCGGCCGCGGTGATGAACGCCTTCCACGAACCGTTCCGCGCGGCCGGTCACACCATCGACGTCCTGGATCTGCACCGCGAGGATTTCGACCCGCGGTTCACCCCCGAGGACCATGCGCACTTCTGGGGCGGGCCGATCCCCGACGAGATCGCCGCAATGCACCGCAGAGTGGAGGACGCCGACCGGATGGCGTTCGTGTTCCCGGTCTACTGGTGGGGCATGCCGGCGATGATGAAGGGCTGGATCGAGCGGGTGTTCACGGTCGGCTGGGCCTACCAGTACGGCAAGGGCGTCGAAGACCGCGGTAAGCAGCCGCTGACGTCGCTGCTGGGCAACATCCCCACCACGCTGATCGGCATCGGTGGGTCGAGCCGGCGCACGTACGACCGCTACGGCTACGACGACGCGATGCGGACCCAGATCGACGTCGGGACCTTCGCCTACTGCGGTGTCACCGATGTGACCAGGCACCTCATCTACGACGTTGAGGGCGAACACAACTCGCCGATCCGTCAGGACGGGCTGAACCAGGCCGCCGAGATCGGGCGGGATTTCCTGGCCCCGGACCGCGTGATCCGCAACGTCAAGGAGGAGCATCTGCGCCGTCGCGCCGGATGACGTCACGCTAAATTGACGGCCGTGAGTACACAACGCGCGGGACGGGTGCTGGTTACCGGGGGCTGCGGATTCATCGGCCGAGCTGTGGTGCAGGCGCTCCTGGATTCCGGTGCGGAGGTCGCCGTCGTGGACCGGCAGATGCCCGAAACCCGGATCGACGGTGTGCGTTACGTGGCCGGTGACCTGTCCGACAGCGACGTTCGTGACGCGGCCGTGGCGCCCGGCACCGAGGCGATCGTCCATCTCGCCGCGGCGACCTCGGTGTTGCAGTCCGTGCAGCGACCCGCGCCGACGTACGCCGACAACGTCGCCGTCACCCAGGAGCTGCTCGAGTTGGCCCGCGTCCGTGACGTCGGCCAGTTCGTGCTGGCGTCGACGAACGCGGTCGTCGGCAACGTCGGCGAGGCGACGATCACCGAGCGATTGCCGTTACGCCCGCTGACGCCCTACGGCGCCACCAAGGCCGCCTGCGAGATGCTGATGTCCGGGTACGCCGGGGCCTACGGGATGACGACCTGCGCGCTGCGCTTCAGCAACGTCTACGGGCCGGGGATGGCGCTCAAGGACAGCTTCGTGCCGCGGCTGATGCGTGCGGCCCTGGACGGCTCCACCGTCACCATCTACGGCGACGGCACGCAGCGCCGCGACCTGGTGCACGTTGACGACGTGGCGCGGGCGTTGCTGCTGGCGTGGCAGAGCGGCTACAGCGGCACCGCGATCGTCGGCGCCGGTCGGTCGGTGTCGGTGCTGGAGCTCATCGACACGGTCCGGACCGTGACCGGTCGACCGCTGCCCGCCGAACACGTCGCCGCCCAGCGGGGCGAGATGCCCGCCGTCGTGGTCGACGTGTCGCACAGCGCCCGCGCGATCGGCTACCGGCCCAGCGTCGAGCTGGCCGACGGACTCAAGAGCACCTGGCGCTACTTCCTCGACACCGTCGGCGATTCATGACACGGCTGGCCGACTACCCCGACGAGATCGACGCGCTCGCCGTCGCGGAGTTCGACCAGCACTACCCGGCTCTGCAGCTGGCCGAGCTGGTCGTGGTGATCGCCGCGTACAACGAGGCCGACGGCATCGGCGCGGTGCTGACAGAGATGCCGAAACGGTGCTGCGGAATGCCGGTGGACGTCCTGGTCGTCGTCGACGGCGCGACCGACGCCACCGCCGAGGTGGCGCGGGCATACGGCGCCTACACCTGCGTCGCGCCGCGCAACCGCGGCCAGGGCGCGGCGCTGCGGCTGGGATATCGGCTGGCCGCCCGGCACGGGGCGCGGTTCGTGGTGACCACCGATGCCGACGGACAGTACGACGGCGCCGAACTGGAAACCCTGGTGACACCGCTGCTCGACGGCCGCGCCGACTTCGTCACCGGGTCGCGCCGCCTGGGACACCACGTCTCCGACAACCGCGTCCGCTGGCTGGGCGTGCGGGTCTTCGCGGTACTGGCCAGCGTGCTGACCTGGCGCCACATCACCGACACGTCGTTCGGCTTCCGCGCGATGCGCGCCGAACTGGCGCGGTCGGTGACGCTGACCGAACCCCAGTACCAGTCCTCGGAACTGCTGCTCGGGGTCGCTGCCCGCGGCGCACGCGTCGTCGAGGTGCCGATGACGATGCGCCTGCGCGCGCACGGGGCGAGCAAGAAGGGCGCGAACCTCATCTACGGCGCGAACTACGCCCGCGTCATGGTGCGGACGTGGTTCCGGGAGTACGTGCGCGGCGGTCGACGAAGATGAACCGGTCGAACAGCACGAACTTCAGCACGAACATCGCGCCGTAGGTGCCCAGGAACGACGCTCCGACGAGGACGACCTGCCAGGCGTGCGAGTCGACGTGGTCGCGCACCCAGCCGTCGGCGGCGGTGGTGACCAGGATCGCGGTGACGGCGGTGACGATGACGATGACGGCATACGGCAGCACCTCCCTGCGGTGGTGCGGGCGGCCCCGCTGCTGCCACGCCCAGTACCGGTTCATCAGGTAGTTGGGGACCGCACCGGCGACGAAGGCGAGCACGCTGGCCAGCAGCGGCGCCCCCGCCAGCCAGTAGGTGAGCAGGAAGACCGCCTCGCTGATCAGGCCGGCGATGACCGAGGCGCCGGTGTAGCGGCCCCACAGCCGGACGCGGGGACGGCGCAGCCCTTGGCTCACGCCCGGACCCGGGCCACGCACAGCACCGATTGCCCGAAGGGCGGGCGCATCACCCGCTCCAGCGCCCGGGTCACCGGAACGACGAAGCGGTCGAACACCGCCACGAGTTTGGAATCCGGTGACGTCGAACCACCCCGGCGCACCGTCAGCCACCACGCGATGCCGCCGAGCAGGTTGACCGGCTTGACCAGCTCGACGTCCAGCCCGGCGCGCCGCACGGCGCTCGCCAACGTGGCCGGTGTGTACCGGCGCACGTGGCCGACCTTGCGGTCGAACTCCCCGTAGAGCTGCTGGTAACCGGGCACCCACAGCACGATGCTGCCGCCCGGCTGCACCGCGGTGGCCAGCGACCGCAACGCGCCGGCGTCGTCCTCGATGTGCTCGAGCACGTTGATCGCGACCACCGAGTCGACCGGTTCCTCGAGCTCCGGTGCCACGCCCAGCGCCAACGTCCTGGTCTGGACCTCGGGCCGCCCGGCGAAGCGCCGCGCCATCAATTCCACGGCGCCGGGATCCACATCGGTCAACACCAGCCGGTCCACGTCGTCGAACTGCTCGGCGAACTCGCCCAGACCGGCACCGACCTCGAGGATCGTGCGGCCGCAGTGCGGTGCGATCAGGTCGTACTGGTAGCGGCGGTACCGCGGCTTGTCCCGTCCGGCCGCCTCGAGTTGACGGCCCGTGGCCGCTGTGAACGCCCCCCGGTCCTCGGCCATATGACCCTCCCTGTGAATCGCGCGTGTTGCCGCAATTGTGCACGTGGTTGTGCCCGTGTCTTAGGCTCAGGTTCACCAGCGGCGAAAGGGATGGCTGTTTTGCGAGTTCTCGTGCTCGGCGGTGACGGATACCTCGGATGGCCCACTGCACTGCATCTGTCCGATCGCGGACATGACGTGGCGGTGCTCGACAACTTCGCCCGGCGCGGTTACGACGACGAACTCGGCGTGTGCAGCCTGGTGCCGATCGAAGACCTGTCCACCCGGGTGGCGGCGTGGGAGGAGCACTCCGGGAAGCGGCTCCCCACCTACGTCGGCGATCTGCTCGACGCCGATTTCGTGTACGCGACGCTGCGGGAGTTCGCGCCCGACGCGGTCGTGCACTTCGCCGAGCAGCGTGCCGCGCCGTACTCGATGATCGACCGCGCCCACGCCGTCTACACCCAGCACAACAACGTCATCGGCACGCTGAACCTGCTGTATGCGATCGGTGAGCTGGACCGCGACATCCACCTGGTCAAGCTCGGCACGATGGGCGAGTACGGCACGCCCAACGTCGACATCGAAGAGGGCTGGCTGGAACTGGAACACAACGGGCGCAGGGACCGTGTGCTGTTCCCGAAACGGCCGGGATCGTTCTATCACCTGAGCAAGGTGCACGACTCGCACAACATGGAGTTCACCTGCCGCGCCTGGGGTCTGCGGGCCACCGACCTCAACCAGGGTGTGGTCTACGGCCAGACGACGCCGCAGACCGCGCTCGATCCGCGGCTGGCCACCCGCTTCGACTACGACAGCGTGTTCGGCACGGTGCTCAACCGGTTCGTCATCCAGGCGGTACTCGGCGAGCCGCTGACGGTGTACGGCACCGGCAACCAGATCAGGGGTCTGATCGACATCCGCGACACCGTCGAGTGCATCCGGCTGGCTGTGGAGAACCCCGCCGAGCGCGGTGAGTTCCGGGTGTTCAACCAGATGACCGAGTCCAAGTCGGTGCGCCAGATCGCCGATGTCGTGTCGGCGCAGTTCCCGGGCCCGGTACAGATCGAGCACCTCACCAACCCCCGCATCGAGCTGCAGGAGCACTACTACAACGTCAAACACACCGGGCTCGTCGAGCTCGGTCTGGACCCGCACCTGCTCTCCGATGTGTTGATCGAGTCGATGTTTCCCATCGTCGAGCAGAACAAGCACCGCGTCGACACCGAGAAGCTGTATCCGACGGTGCAGTGGACGAGCTCCGGTAACAGCTGAGCGGCGTGGTCGCCGTCCTGGGCAGTGCCGGCAGGCTGATTCGCCGGCACTGGCTGCTGAGCGTGCTGGTGCTCGCCGGCGTGGTGCTGCGGGTGCTGTCCTGGTTCGCCTACCAACCGGCGCTGCTGTTCGTCGACTCGTTCCGCTACCTGGGCAACCTCGGCGAATTCAATCCGAGCGGCCTGAACCCCATCGGATACGAACTGTTCGTCCTGACCCCGCTGCTCGCGGTCGGTGGACTGGAACTCGTCACCGCCGTGCAGCACGTCGCCGGGGTCGTCTCCGCCGTCGCGCTGTCGGCTCTGGCACTGCGCTACGGCGTCAACCGGTGGTGGGCGGCGGCGGCCGCTGCGCCGCTGCTGCTCGACGGTTACCAGATCCAGATCGAGCAGCTGATCATGTCAGACGCCTGGCAGCAGGTGCTGCTGGTGGCGCTGCTGTGGGTGTTGTTGGGTACCGGGGCCCCCAGCCCCCGCCGGGCGGCGCTGGCCGGGCTGCTGGTCGGGATGGCGGTCATGCTGCGCCTGGTGGCGCTGGCCCTCGTGGTTCCCATCCTCGGCTACCTGCTCATCGCCGGCGGTGCGTGGCGGTTGCTGCGCACCGCGCCCGGCTGGCGGACGGTCGGCCTGCGCATCGTGGCCTTCGTGCTGGCCTGCGGCGCGGTGCTCGGAGGGTACGCGACCTACTTCCACGCCGAGACCGGCAAGTGGGGCTTGACCCGCACCACCAGCCAGGTGCTCTACGGGCGTGCCGCGGTGATCGCCGACTGCGACACCCTCGAGCTGGATGCGCTGCTCGAACGGGCCTGCCCCACCGAGCCGTTGGACGACCGCCGGCGCCTCGACGACTACGCCCACATCCAGCGCGAGAAGGGTTTCCGCGACCGCTTCCCGCCGGGCACGGATCTCTACCAGGTCCAGCGGGAGTTCGGCTGGACCGTGATCGGGCAGCAACCGCTGGACTTCGCGTGGGCGGTGACGGTCGACTTCGCAAAAGGATTTCGGCCCACCCGCGTCGACGCGCCCGGGGACGTGCCGGTGAGCCGATGGCAGTTCCAGCGTGAGTTCCCCAACGCCGACCGGGAACTGACCAAGGATGTCGCGCAGGAGTTCAGCGGGCGCGACCCGACCACCGTGCCCGGCCTGGCCGCGTTCCTGCGCGGCTACCAGCTCAGCGTCGGTTACATGCCGGGGCCGCTGCTGGCGGTGTTCGGGCTCATCGCCCTGGCCGCCGCGCTGGGCGTGGGCCGGGCCCGCACCAGTGGCGTGCGGTCGGCCATCGCGTTGGCCCTGGGGATGGCGCTCACGATGCTGATTCTCTCGGCCGCGTTCGAATTCTCCTGGCGTTATCAGCTTCCCGCGCTGGTGCTGCTGCCGTTCGCCGGTGTTCTCGGCATCCGGGCGTTCCGGCGTCGACCCGCGGCGTCTGTTCCCGCGGGGAGTGAATGGCAGTGGCAGCGCCGCACCACGTGGCTGCCGGACAGGTGACGGCGTCGGTCAGCCGGCCCAGACGTCCTCGACGTAGCGATCGGATTCGACCAGGCCGGTGAGCCACCGCTGTGCGGCGTCCGAGTCGTCGCCGGTGCGGGACCGGTAGATGTCCGTGAACGCCTCGCGGACCGCGGGTGCCATGCGCGCGCCGTCACCGCAGACATAGACGTAGGTGTCCTTGGCGGGGTCACCCAGCATGTCCCAGACATCGTCGGCGTCCGCGGCGATGCGGTCCTGCACGTACCGCACGCCGTCCTGCGGCGCCCGCGAGAACGCCGGCCGCATGCGCACGACGCCGAGCGCCTCACCTTCTTCGAACTGCTCGCGGAAGATGTAGTCGACCGCGGGATCGCGGACGCCGAAGAAGCACAGTGCCGGGGCGAAGGGCTCACCGGCCTGTTGGGCGGCCAGGCGGTCGAGCAGGAAACCGCAGAACGGGGCGACCCCGGTGCCGGCGCTGACCAGGATCACGTTTCGGGTGGGTTCGGCGCCCGCCCGGAATGCCTGGCGCGCGGCGTCCACCCGGGCCCGCACGACCTGACCGGGTTTGGCCGCCGCCAGGTGATTGGAGGCCACGCCCTGGAACAACCCGCGGCCGGAGCGCGCCGGCGCGTCGAGCACGCTGACCACCAGCCCGACCACCTGAGGCGACAATCGCGACGACGAGCCGATCGAATAGTGCCGCGGCGTCATGGGTTCGAGTAGCTCGAGCAGCTCGGCGCCGGTGATCTCACAGGCAGGGAACTCCAGCAGGCACTCCAGCGGACTGAGCACGGCCGGCTCCGCTGACGCGGCGAGCTCTTCGAGCCGTTGTCGTTCGGGTGTACACGGATTCGTCGCCGCCAATCGCGTCAACTGACTCTTCGTGGCCGGCTTGCGCAATTCCACGAAATGGGTGAGCAACTCGCGCACACTGACCTCCCGGTCGAGTGCGATCAGCCGCCGCGAGTTGCGTCGAGGGTTGATCGACAGCCGTAGGTCCGGCTCGATCTCCAACAACTGGATCACCGTGTCGACCAGTTCGGGTGGATTGTCGGCGAGCACGGTGAGGTGATCGCCGGTGTGGTATTCAATGCCCTCCGGAAGCGCAATCCGCACATAACGTTTGGCCTGTCCGAAGGCGGTGTCGCTGACCAGCTCGGTGTTCTCCAGAACCGTCATCGGCGTCACGTCGAAGCGGGCGTCGATGGCACTGGTGACGGGACCGACGATGGTGCGCAGCTCGTAGAGCGGTTCGTCGGCATCGCTGACGGGCGCGGCATCCGGATCACCGAAGCGCTGCGCCACTGCCGTCCAGAACGCCGCGGAGAACTCCTCGACCGTTCCGGTGAGGTCACCGGAGGTATCGGCTGACGCTCGCGCAACCAGGGCGGTGGCGCCCAGCTCGGTGAGGCGATCCTCGATCCGCTGGGGAATGGCCTGGTACGTATCGGCCCAGTTGTGGTCGCCGACCCCCAATACCGCGAACAGCGGGCTGCCGGCCAGCGAGGTGTCGGGGTCGTTCAGCCACGCCATGAACGCCCGGGCGTCGTCGGTGGGCTGTCCGTTGTAGGACGCGGCGACGATGAGGGTGACGTCGGCCGACGGCAGCGCCCCGGCCGCGCTGTCGAGGGGCGCCACCGTGGCCTGGCACCCGTGGTCGGTGCCTTCCTCGGCGAGTTGCGCGGCCAACGCCCGGCAGGTGCCCAGATTCGAGCCGTGCAGGACGGCCAGCGTCGTCCCCGCCTTGACGGCGGACGCGGGAGTGTTGATGGGACGCGAGTCCGGTGCGACGTCGGGGCCCGGGCGGTCCGCCCGTTCCTCCGCGGTGCGCCGGAGGAGATCGAGGTGAAAGCCCACGGGGCGCCGGCTGCCGGGACCGTCCCACTGCAGCACGTAGTGTCGCGAATCGATCATCCGGTAGCGGTGGACGATGCGGGCGATCGCCATGGTGGCCTCGTGCAGCGCGAACTGGCGACCGATGCACGAGCGCGCGCCGGTGCCGAACGGTTTGAACAGGCTTGCCGGCCGGGACTGGCTGCGCTGCGGGGAGAATCGCTCGGGGTCGAACAGCTCGACGTTGTCCCCCCAGCCGGGCTGGCGGTGCAGCGCACCGGTGAGGACACTGACCGCCTCACCTTTCTTGATCGGGTACCGGTCACCGATCACCGTGTCGGACAGCGCCATCCGGTCGAACTGCAGCACCGGGGGAGACAGCCGCAGCGTCTCGCTGATGACCTGGCGCAGATACTCGAACCTCCCGATGTCGTCGTAGCTGGGCAGGTAGTCGTCGTCGCGGCCGAACACCTGGTCCACCTCGGCCCGGACGCGTTCCAGCACGGCGGGGTGTCGCACGATGTTGTAGAGAGTGTTGGGCATCAGCTCGGAGGTGGTGAGCTGTCCGGCGATCAGGAACGTCATGATCTGGTTCTTGACGTTGTCCGGGTCAAGCAGCGGAGCGCCGTTGGCGTCGTGGCCGAGCATCACCGACAGCAGGTCGTCGACATCGTCGCTGCGACCGGATCGGTGGCCGGCGACCAGCTCGTCGAAGAACGTGTGCAGGGTGGTCAACTCGTCGGTGAATGCCGGCGTCACCCCGTTCTGGAAGACTTCGCCCAGCGCTGCGGTGAAGCTCGCCGGGATGGGCGCCATCCCGGCGAAATCGAACGACTCGAACCGGGCACCGAAACCGGCCAGCGCAACGGTGTCCATCGCCAGCTTCTGCAGATCGGTGGACACGTCGACGGCATCATGCCCCGCGGCGGCGTCCCACCGTCTGATCAACTGGGCGTTGATGTCGAGCATCGCGGAGTGATAGTTGCGTAACCCCGCATAGCTGAAACCCGGCAGCAGGACGTCATGGGCCTTCTGCCAGTTCGATTCCCCGTAGAACGCGGTGAACAGCCCGTCACCGGCCAGGGGTCGGATCCTGGCCAGCGACGCGGTGAGGTTCTTGGCGAAGCGGGTCTCGTCGCAGAGTTCCTCGACCAGTGGGGCCGAGCATGCGTAGAGCTTCCGTTCGCCGTTGAAGTCGGCATAGAACAGCGGTCCGTGCAGTTCTGCGAGCAGGTCGATCGGAAGTGCGTAGGGACGCCCGGCCAGGAGTTCCGGCCCGGGCAGGGGGCCTTCTGCCGAGGCCACGTCGGTCAGCTCAGGTGGTGCGGACGGTCCAGGCTGCATGCGGTGGAGCCTAATCCGGTGGCAGCGCAGCCGAAGGCGATCAGCGAGGCAGGCGCCCACGGCGTGGACAATGGCGGAAGTGACCCGAGACGACAGGACCGCCGCCCGATGACCGAGCCCGCCATCTCGCCGAGTGTGCGGGCGTTGGAGACCCTGCTGGACACCGCAACGGACGCGTTGTCACCGCTGATGCGCCTGTACCGTCCCTATGTCCGTGGCCTGCAGAATCTGCCGGCCGATGGCCGATTCCTGCTGGTGGGCAACCACACCCAGAACTCGTCCGAGGTGCTCCTGATCCCGTACTACGTACGCAGCGCAATCGGAACCCGCGTCCGTCCGCTGGCGGACCGGCAGTTCGGGCGGATGCGCGGGCTGCAAGCCGACCTCGTCACCGCCTACGGGGCGGTGGTCGGCACCCCCGACGCCGCCCACCGGTTGATGGACCAGGACGAGACGATCCTCGTCTTCCCGGGCGGCGCCCGGGAGATCGCCAAGTACAGAGGCGAGGAGTACACGCTGAGCTGGCAGAACCGAGATGGCTTCGCGCGGATCGCGATCGAGCACGGCTATCCCATCGTCACCGCGGCACTCGTCGGCGGCGACGACGTGTACACCAGCATCGTCAGTCGCGACAGCCGTCTCGGTCGCGCCAGCAGGTGGCTCAGCCACCGTCTCAGTGGCCGCTCCGACATGGGGATGCCGTTGGTGCGGGGCATCGGCCCGACCCTGGTACCCAGACCGCAGCGGATGTATCTGTCGTTCGGTCCGCCGATCGCCACGACCCCCACCGAGGGGGAGGCCGACGCGTGGACTCCCGCAATCAAGGGGCGGGCGCAGCGACAGCTGGAGGCCGAGCTCGAGGACCTGCAACAGATCAGGTCTACCGACCCGTTCCGGCAGCTGAACCCGCTGAGCTGGCCGGCTGCCCTCACCCCGTAGTCCGGCCGAAAGCCCCGAGACTCAGGGGCGGCCGGCCGAGGATTGCGCCAGCTGCTGGAACTGGTCGTCGGCCCATTCGATCTCTTCGCAGATGCGCTGCGCGTCGGCATACAGGGCGCCGAAGAATGCCCACTGCCGTGGTTTGTCGTGCTCGCCTTCGACGGCGGCAGCGCTGCTGAGCGTGTCCAGCGCCGACCGGCACTGCTCGTTCACTGTGGTCAATGCGGTCCCGGCCCGCAGGTCCGACATGGAGTGCAGCGACGCGCTCTCGGCGATCGCGTCCCGTACCGCCGACAGCACCGCTGCGTACTGACCGAAGAACTCCGTGCGGGCACGGCGACCGGCCGACTCGTCCTCGTCGGACCCGGTGAAGCGCAGCAGCCCGGCACACACGAAAACCAGTTGCTGCGAGATTCGTTCGACGACGTGCACGGTGACCCGGTGCCCGTCGAACGTGGGGCTGCCGCGGGTCACCAGCCGTCGCGGATTGAACTTCGACGTCTGGAGGGCGTGGTCGATGGTGCTGCGGGGCTGGGCGGACAGGCCCGGCAGTTCGTCGCTGCGCCTGCGCCAGTCCCTGGCCTGGTCGTCGTCGGGCGCCCCGTCGCCCAACCCGGCGACCATGTCGTCGAGCAGCGCGACCACCGACTGGCAGTACGCGCCGACGGCGTCTTCGGCGCTGCGGTAGCGCAGCGGCGGGGCGATCAGCAGATTGGTGCCGACCGCGATCCCCGCCCCCAGCAGGACCATGGCCGCGAGATCGCCGATCAGCATCAGCGGCGACCTGCCCGCGTCGGGCATCGCCACCACGCCGTAGGCGAAGACGGCGGCGACCGTGACGTTGAAGCCCTGACTGCCGAGCCGATACCAGCGGCCGATGAGCATGCTCACCAGGAGGATGAGCGGGAAGAGCCACAGGCCGGGACCCCACGGCAGCGCGACGGCACTGACCAGTCCGATCCCGACGAGCACCGCAGCGGTGTAGTGAAGGGCCTTCTGCACGGAATCGGCGATGGTCTGCTGCATCAGCAGCATCGCGGCGAACGCGGCGAACGACGCGTTGCTGGCGTGGAACACCTCGGTGGCCAGCGCCCAGGCGATCGTTCCGGCGATGACGGCCTTGATCAACATCAACGCGTTGTCGGCGCTCATCGCCACACCGGGAAACACCGCACCCACCCGCCGGGCGAACCGAGCCGCAAGAGCACGGATCACAGGGCCTTCCTCCCTGTCGCTGTCGACCATCGAACCGTGATGGGGTTCTTCCCGCTGCCTACGCGGCCGAAACGGCGGGCCTCGAGGAAGGTGTACAACCTTCAGATATGAAGTTCGGGATCGCCACCTTCGTCAACGACGACACCATCGACCCGGTGACCCTCGCCCGTGCCGTCGAGGAGCGGGGCTTCGAGTCGCTGGCCGTGGCCGAGCACAGCCACATCCCGGCCAGCCGGGAGTCGGCCTATCCACTCGGCGGCGACCTGCCGTCGATCTACTACCGCACGCTGGATCCCTTCGTGACGCTCGCTGCAGCCGCCGCGGTGACGTCACGCATCGACCTGATCACCGGCATCGCGCTGTTGATTCAGCGCGACCCGATCACCACGGCCAAAGAAGGCGCGAGCGTGGACGTGATCTCCGGGGGTCGCTTCGTCTTCGGTGTCGGTGCCGGATGGAACCTCGAGGAGATGCGCGACCACGGCACCGACCCGCGAACGCGCGGAGCGCTGCTGGACGAGCGGATCGAGGCGATCAAAGAGCTCTGGACCGCGGAACCTACCGAGTACCACGGCCGCTACGTCGACTTCGACTCGTCGTATCAGCGGCCGAAACCGGTGCGTGAACCGCATCCGCCCGTCTACATCGGCGGTGACTCCGACGCCACCGTCCGGCGCATCATCCGCCACCGGGCGGGGTGGATCTCCAACCCGCTACCCGCGGACCGACTGGCTCGGCGGGTGGGGCAGATCCGCGAGAACGCCGATTACGACGTGCCGTTGACGATCTTCGCCGCGCCGCCGGATCCGGACTACTGGCGCGCCGCCGAGGACGTGGGATTCGACCATGTGGGCCTGCTGCTGCCGACCAAGCCCCGCGATGCGTCACTGCGCATCCTCGACGACCTCGCCGAGAAGGTGGGCCGGTACGGCGGCTGACCGCACTCGGTGACAGATGTTAGTGTCGTCAACATCAGCTCTGGGAAGGAGTCGCGCTGACCTCCCGACGCTCCGATACCTATCATCACGGAAACCTGCGTCAGGTCCTTCTCGACCATGCCGTCGACCTGGCCCGCACCGGTGGCCCGGACGCTGTCGTGATGCGCGATGTGCAGCGACTGGCCGGGGTCAGCAATTCGGCGGCCTACCGCCATTACGCCGACCGCGGGGAACTCCTGGCCGCGGTGACCGAACATGCCCAGACGCTCCTCGCCGACGCGATGGCAGCTCGACTCGACGCCGTCACCTCGAAGGGGCCGAAGGCCAAACGGGCACTTGCACGGTTTCGTGCCACCGGGCAGGGCTATCTGGACTTCGCGCTCGCTGAGCCGGGGCTGTTCCGAACGGCGTTCGCCCACAATGTTTCCGGGGGCGGCGGGACGGCCGATGAGCCGGTGCGAGTGCCCGAACACCATCCGTTCCAGATCCTCATCCGCTGCATCGACGAGTTGATCGCCACCGGCGTGCTGGCCGCCGACCGGCGCGACGGACTCGACGAGGCGGCCTGGGCGGCGGTGCACGGTTTGTCCACCCTGCTTCTCGACGGCCCGCTCAGCGGCCTCGACGACGCGCGCAGACAGTTGATCATCGACCGGCTGCTCGACGTGATCGCCGACGGCCTGCAGTAACCACCGGGTAAATGTTGACAGCACTAACATCGTCTGCCATCGTATCCGAATGTTAGCGTCGTCAACATCGAAATCGAGGCGGTAAGACCCCATGACCATCACCTCCAACCGCCCCGTGGGGCACAGTCGTCTGCGACACCGCCCCGGACTCGTTCTGGCCGTCGTCCTCATCGCGGCACTCGCCATCAACGTCGAGACGACGATCGTCAATGTCGCTCTGCCGACGTTGAACTCGGAGCTGGGCGCATCTACGCGCGGGCTGCAGTGGATCGTCGACGCCTACAACCTCGCCTTCGCGGCCCTGGTTCTGGCCGGTGGCACGGTCGGTGACAAGTTCGGGCGGCGCGGCACGCTGATCGCCGGCTTGCTGCTCTTCGCGGTCAGCAGCGTCGCCGCCGCGCTGTGTACCTCGACCGGTCAGCTGATCGCCATGCGGTTGATCATGGGAATCTCGGCGGCGCTGATCTATCCGACGACGCTGGCGTTGATCACCGACACCTTCCGGGATCCCCGGCAGCGCGCCGCCGCGATCGGCGTGTGGGGGGCGGTGACCGGGCTCGGCGTAGCGGTCGGACCGATACTCGGCGGTGCGCTTCTCGAAACATTCTGGTGGGGAAGCCTTTTCCTGGCGCTGGTGCCGATCGCGCTGGTCGCCGCTCTGGGAGCGGCGTTGGTCGTCCCGCGGTCGGCGGCGGAAGCAGACACAGCTCTGGACCGCGGCGGGCTGGTGCTCTCGGTGGTCATGCTGGGTGCTCTCGTCTACACGATCATCGAAGCGCCCGAGCACGGGTGGACCTCCGCGCAGACGCTGACGGGATTCGCCGTGGCGCTGGCGGCAGCTGCGGCGTTCGTCTGGTGGGAGCGCCGTGCCGGCGATCCGCTGATCGACGTCGGTCTGTTCGCCAACCTGAGGTTCAGTGCCGCCAGCGGCGCGGTGACCGTCGCGTTCTTCGCGTTGTTCGGGTTCATCTTCCTGATCACGCAGTTCTTCCAGTTGTTGCAGGGCTATGGCCCGCTGGAGACCGGGGTGCGGATCCTGCCGGTGGCGTTGTCGATCGCGGCCGGGTCGGTGCTCGGCACCCGCCTGGCGGTGACACGCGTCGGCACCAAGGTGGTCGTCTTCGTCGGGCTGGTGATGCTCACCGCGGCGTTCGCCTGGGTGGCCACGATCGACGTCGACGTGTCCTACCCGGTGGTGGCGGCCCAGATGGTGCTGCTCGGTGGAGGTCTCGGCCTGACCACCGCACCGGCGACCGACTCCATCATGGGGGTGGTGCGGCCGGAGCAGGCCGGCGCGGGCTCGGCGGTCAACGATGCGACCCGGCAGGTGGGCGGCACGCTCGGGGTGGCGGTCGTGGGCAGCATCTTCTCCACGCTCTACATTCGCGACCTGTCCGCCGATCAGGTGCTCGCCGCCGCGCCCGCGCCGGCTCAGGAGGCCGCCCGGGAGGGACTGGCACAGGGGCTCGCCGTCGCGGCGCAATCTCCGCCCGCGGTCGCCGACACGCTGCGCGAGGTCGTCAGCGATGCATTCATGTCGGGGCTGCACGCCGGCTGCCTGACCGCGGCCGGTGTCTGCCTGGTCGGCGCGGTGGCGGTGCTCGCGTTCCTGCCGGCGCATCCGACCAGAAGCCGCACGGCGCGTGAGATCGCTGGCGTGTCGGGAACCGGCCTGGTGCAATGACGCGACCCAACGGCTCATACGGTAGGTGTTACGGTTCAGGCGATCATCGACATGTCGTGGGCAGGATGGTGGTGGATGGATCGGCTGACCGAACTGACCGAGATCGAAGCGATCAAGCAGCTCAAGGCGCGCTACTGCCGACTGCTGGACACCAAACAGTGGGACGCGTGGCGCGAACTGTTCACCGACGACTTCGTCAGTGACACGTCACCCTCCGGCGGCACGGTCATCAACGGAGCCGATGAGTTCGTGGCCTTCGTGCGTAAGCACCTCGGCAAGCCTTCGCAGCCGACGGTGCACCAGGTCCACGCACCGGAGATCGAACTCGTCACTGCCACAGAAGCCACCGGCGTGTGGGCACTGAATGACGTTGTCCGCCTTGCGTCGGGGCTGAACCTGAACGGCTACGGCCACTATCACGAGACGTACGTCAAGATCGACGACCGGTGGCGATTCAAGACCTCGACGTTGACGCGTCTGCGTGAAGATGTGTTCAACGGGCTCTTCTCCTTTCGGGTGTCACCGCGGTTGCGTGACGTGGCCGCCCGCTTCGCTCGGCGGTGAACCATGCCCGTCCCTGACATCGTGCGCCACGCGCCACTCGCCGAGGAGATTCTGGAATCGCACCGGTACCTGGCCCGCGGGGACGATGCGGGCTGGGACTCCTACCGGGCGCACGTCTATCGGGTCATCAACTTCGCCCGCGCGTTGTGCCCGACGGCCCCAGATGGCGACGACAAACTGGCGACCGCTGCCGCGTTCCACGACCTCGCAGTCTTCGACACCCTCGACTACCTGGTGCCCTCGATCCAGGCGCAGGACGGGTGGCTGCAACGAACGGGCCGGCAGGCCTGGTCGGAGGAACTGGCGGTCGTCATCGCCGAACACCACCGGCTGACCCGCTACGGCGCCGACCGGCCGCACGCCGCGCTGGCAGAGGCGATGCGCCGGGCCGATCTGATCGACGTCAGCCAGGGGCTGATCCGGTTCGGGCTGCCGAAGACCTTCGTGCGGGAGGTGCGGCGCTGCTTCGACGCCAGCGGGTTCTTCACCCGCGTCATCCCGCTGGGAACGGTTCGGGCTGTGCGCGCCCGGCAGCAGCCCGGATTCCTGCGTCCCCGCAATGCGCTCGCGCGGTCCGGGCATTCCGGAGCCGACAGCTAGCCGACCGTCTCGTCCTGCGCATCGTCGGACCCGGAGGGCGCGGTCAGGTGCTCCAGCACTCCGGTGACGTCGAGTACCCGATCCAGTTGCGGTGGCCGGTGATCAAGCCGCAGATCAATACCGGCCGCGGACGTTCGGCGGTGCACGAGCAGTAGAGCGGACAGCCCGGCCGAGTCACAGAACGACAGTTCGGTGCAGTCCAGCCTGAGTTTCTGCAGATTCGGATGGTCGTCGAGCACCCGGCGCACCGTTGTGAGGAACGGCTCGCTCGTGGTGAAGTCCAGATCGCCGGCAAGGTGCACGGTCGCGGACCGGGTCGTCGGGTCGACAGTCACAGTGGTTTTCATGCGTGAAGGGAGGGGTCGGTGGCCGTGGCGGCCAGGGTGTGCAGGGCGGCGGTGACGATGCGCTGGACGCGCGGGAAGTCGGTGAGTTCGCTGGCGAGGATCTCCAGGGCAGGGTTGAGCGTGGACGCCGGAACGCCTCGCGCGGTGAGGATGTCAGCGGTCCAACCGATGAATCCGGTGAACAGCTCGTCGTCGTCGACGTAGAGCGCCGCTCCGAGGAAGTCGACGATGTGCGCGATGTCGTCGATCGTGTGTCGGCGTTGGTGCTCGGAATACCCGGCCATAGCCGGAAAGCGTTGTGCCAGTTTATCGATGGTCGTGCCGACCAGTTGCCCGGCGGTGGTGCTGACCATCGTGTACTCCTGGTCGGCCAGGTGCGGGAGATCGTCGATCGGTTGGTGGGCCGGGCTGGCAGGCACGCGGGGGAATGCCCCACGCAGGCAGGTGGCCGCCGTCCGGGCGTCCGGCGCCCACGCATCGGCGCCGAGCAGGCGCGCGTACCGCCCGTCACCGCCGAACCCGGCGCCGCCGGCCAGGACGGCGACACCGGAGGCCTGACACGCGGTGATCGCGGCGTGCGCGGTGGGCAGCCGGGTGGGGATCGAGCAGGACAGCGCTACGGCGTCGGGGCCGTGCAGATGCAGGTGGGCGATCAGATGTGGGGTCGGCACCTGCGCGCCCAGAAAATCGACCTGCCAACCACGCAGCCGTAGGACCTCGGCCAGCAACCGCGCCGGCAGGGCATGCCATTCACCGTCGACGCACGCCACCGTCACACGACCGGCATCGCCGCTGCACCGGGTGGCCGGATGGTGGGCCAGCGCCGCGATCACCCGGTCGTTGATGGCGGTTGCGGCATGCTCCTGCGCGACGGTGAGCCGGTTGGCCGCCCATTCGCGGCCGATGCGGTGCTGCACCGGTGCGATCACGTCGAGCAGGACGTCCTCCGGTGCGGTGCCGGCTTCCACCGCGGCGAACACGGTGGCCGCGGCGGCGTACTCGTCATGATCGACGACCGCTCCCCACAGACGATCGCGCAGCACGGCGAGGTCGACATCCGCGACGGTGTCGGTGTCCCGATCGGTCACGCGGTGTACCTCCCCGCGGTGTGGCCGTCCACCGCGGTGAGATGGGTGCGCCGCGGTGCGGTGATGGCCACCACGGCGATGTCGTCATGAGGCAGCCGGCCCACCCACTGGGAGGTGAGCATCATGATCCGTTCGACCACCGCCTCGGCCGGCATGCCGAGACATTCGGCCAGCGCCTCGGACAGCCGCTGATCTCCGAAGATCTCCCCGCCCAGGGGTCCTCCGCGCGCCTCGGTGACACCGTCGGTGAACAGCAGGCACGTCTCGCCCGGCTCCAGGGTGGTCTCGAACGACCGCGCCTTGAACTGAGGCAACGCACCCACCAGCACACCTCGGGTGTCGGCGGTCTCGACGGACCCGTCGTGGCGCACGATCAAGGGTGCGGGATGTCCGGCGCAGGTCAGCCGCAGGTTCAGCTGGGTGTCGTGGCGCACCACCGAGGCCAGCACCACCGTGGCGAACCGGCTGTTGTCCGGTGACAGCAGCGCGCTGTTGAGCAGCTTCAGCACGTCTTCGTGCTGATCGGCCAGAGGGGCCAGAGCCTGAAGCGTGTTGCGGATCTTGCCGGTGAGCAGCGCGGCCTCCAGCCCTTTGCCGCACACGTCACCGAGCACGACCAGGGTTTCGTCGCCGGGGGCCTCGGCCGGATGGACATCGTAGAAGTCGCCGCCGACCAACTCGTGGTCCTCGGACGCCCGGTATCCGCCGGCGAGTTCGAAGCCGTGCAGCCGGTGCAGCCGCGGTGGCAGCAGCTCACGCAGCAGCGTGCGGGTGATCGCCGACTGCTCGGCATACAGCCGGGCCGCGGACAACGCCGCGCCCGCGCGCGCCGCGAACAGCCGGGCGAAGATCTCCTCACCTTCGCTGAACGCGGTGTGCGACTCGCGCCGCAGCAGAACCAGCGCTCCGGCGGGAACGCCGTGTCCGGGAAGCGGCGTGATCACGACCGACCCGAGCGATTCCGACAGCGTGGTCGGGATCAACCAGTTCGGCACGGTGGCTGGGTCGATCCAGCGCGACGGGACGGGCGGAAACCCTCGCAACGCCTCACTGAGCCCCGCGACGTCGGCCGGATCGGCCTCGACCCACCGCTGCTCGACGGACCCGTCGGGACCGCAGCACACCACCGGAAGGCGGTGCTCGCTGGCGGGAGCGACGAGCACGGCGGCATCGGCGAGGTGGACGGCCGCGAGCCGAACCGTGGCGGCCATGCACCGTTCCAGGTTCAGCGACGCCATCAGCACCGCGGACGCCTCGTCGAGCACTGCGGCCCGTTCGCGCTCGCGCGCCAGGTCGACCTGTGTCTGTCTGAGCACGGCGTCCGGCCGGGCCATCAGCCACCAGGCGACCTGCCCGTCGGGCAGCGTGGTCGGTTGCGCCGTGAACTCCTGGGCGCCGATGTCGCCGCGGAACTCGCTGCCGGCGTCGGTCTCCGCTGCCAGGAAGTCGCGGTGCGCGCGGGCCAACCACGGCGTTTCGGCGTCCTGCAGGGCCGTGCCCACCGACACGTCGGGCAGCGCGGCGCGGGCGGTGTCGCTGAGACCACCCACGATCCCGTCCCGGTCGACGACGACGACCGGATGGGGAACCGACGCCCATGCCTCGGACGCGGCGACGCCGAGAGGGGTCCCGTCGTGCATCGCAGCCTCCTCGACCAGCCGGTGGCAACCGTGTGCGCAGGTCAGCGCGGTGCTGCTACGGCCAAACACCTCCGCGCACGCACTGGAGCCACGAGACGAAAAGGCGAAACTCGGTTGAAAGACTTACTGTACGCAGATCAGCCGAGCGCGGCCTATCCACTGAGCGAAGCCGCTCCTGCGCCGGCCCAGGACAGGCCGCGGATCGTCAGCGTCCCCGCCAGCGCGGGGCGCGCTTCTCCCGCCATGCCGTGATCCCCTCGACGACGTCCTGCGTCGCCCCGGCGACCTTGCGCATCGTCTCGCCGAATCGCACGGACTCGATCCAGCCCATGTTGGCGGTGCGCCAGGCCACCTCCTTGGTCGCCCGCTGCGCCAGCGGCGCCGCTTCGGTGAGGGTGCGCGCCCAGGCGCGGGCGGTGTCCTGCAGGTCCTCGGGCTCGACCAACCGCCACACCAGGCCCATCTCCTTGGCGCGCTCGGCGGACACGGGCTTGCCGGTCAACAGCAGTTCCATCGCATCGGCCCACCGGACCCGTTCGGGCAGCCGGATCGCCCCGACGATGGTCGGCACCCCCAGTGTCACCTCCGGGAACGAGAACGTCGCCGTCGTCGAGGCGATGACAAAGTCGCAGAACAGCACGCCGGTGACCCCGTAGCCGACGCACGGTCCGTGCACGGCTGCGATGGTGGGTTTGAACAACTCCATCCCGCTCTCGAACGAGTTGATGGTGGGCTTCTCCCAGAAGGTGCCGGCAAAGGTGCCGACCGATCCCTCGCCGTCCTTGAGGTCGCCGCCGGCGCAGAACACGTCGCCGGCGGCGGTCAGGATCGCCACCCACGCGTCCTCGTCGTCGCGGAAGCGTTCCCACGCCGCGTTGAGGTCCTGGCGCAGCGCGCCGTTGATGGCATTGCGCGCCTCGGGCCGGTTGAGGGTGATGGTGGCGATGTGATCCTCGCACTCATAGGTGACCAGAGCCATGGCTGCACCATAACGGGACATCAGGGGGCCAGGAGCAGCGCCGTGACGATCAACAGCGCGAAACCCGCTGTGCTGTAACCCAGAACGGCCACCTCCAGAGTCGGCGCGGGCAGGGTCGTCGCCCGGGTCTCGGTGTGCACGCGCCGGGACCGCCGGTAGCCGAGCCAGAGCGCCACGAGGGCGAGAAGCCCCGCGATGATGGCCAGCGCGCTGCGTCCGAACCCCAACGGGCCGTGCGGTCTCAGCAGGACCAGTGCGCCGCCGACGAGGAACCCGAAAGCGCTTCGCTCCCAGGACAACAGCGTCCGCTCTGCCTGCAGGCCGGGCTTGTCCGGTGCAGGGCGGGGCACCTCAGGAGCCCCCCGGCGGCCAGATCATGAGCACGATCAGCACCCCGACGGTGACGGCGAAGATCGTCACGCCCAGCAGCGCCGGGACGTGGGTGGGCGGCAGATCGGCGTTGCGGCGCATGGCCCCCTGCACGCGCTGCCACCGGCGCACGGCCAATGCCGCCATGATCCCGCCGCCCGCGGTGAGGATCACGCTCAGCGCGTGCCGCACGCCGGGAATGCCGAACTGCGGCACGAACTGGACGATGGCGACACCGCCGGCGATCAGCGCCAGCGCGGTGCGGATCCAGGCCAGGAAGGTGCGCTCGTTGGCCAGCGTGAAGCGGTAGTCCGGTTCCTGCTCCACGTCCGCCGAATCGGGCTGCTGGCTCACCACCGGATGCTAACCGGGGGAGCCCTCCGATGCCTACGGCATGATGCCGGGGTGACCTACCGATCGCCGTCGCTGTCCGACATCGTCGCCACCCTCGAGGTCGACCGGGTCGATGAGTTGCGCTTCGTCGCCACGCAGCTCGACAACCCGGCCCATCACATCGTCGGCGGCCACATCGCCGGGCAGGCGCTGATGGCGGCCAGTCGCACCGCACCCGGTCGGGTCCCGCACAGCGTGCACGTCTACTACGTGCGGGCCGGGGATGCCCGGCACCCGGTGCACATCGACGTCGACGTGGCCCGCGACGGCGGCACGCTGTCGACCCGCCAGATCACCGCGCGCCAGAACGGGCAGATCCTGCTCGAAGCGCTGGCCTCGTTCAGCACCCCGGTCGAGTCGCTCGACTATCAGCAGCCGATACCCGATGTGCCCGAACCGGAGTCACTGCTGCCGGTGCAGGAGCAGTTGGCGGCCTACGCCGACGAGTTCGGCGGGCACTGGGTGCGGCGTCAACCGTTCGACCTCCGTTACGTCGACGCTCCGCCGCGGCTCGCGCTCGACCAGTCGGAGCCCTCGCCACGGATCCGGATGTGGTGGCGGCCCGCCGAGCCGGTCCGGAAAGACGAGGTGCTGGGGTGTTGCCTGCTGACGTATCTGTCGGGCACCACCATGCTCGAGACCGCGCTGGCCATGCGGCGCGCCACGCCGCTCAGCACGTTCAACGCGTTGATCGACCACGCGCTGTGGTTCCACCGGCCGATCGATCTGTCGGACTGGGTGCTGTCGGACCAGTCGTCGCCCAGCGGCATCGCCGGACGGGGGCTGGCCACCTCGACGATGTACAACCGGGCCGGTCAGCTGGTCTGCGTCGCCACCCAGGAGCTCTATTTCGGCAAGGGCCGGGGCTGACGGACCGGCTCAGAGCCGCCCGAGCAGCTCGGCTTTCTTCGCGGCGAACTCGTCGTCGGACAGGATGCCCCGCTCGTGGAGTCCGGCCAGCGACTCGATCGCCGCGATGATCGCGGCCTGATCTCCCGACGCCACCGCCCCCGATGCCGCCTCGGGGGCCGGTTCGGGCGCGCGGTGGCGTGGCGTGGGCGCAGCGGCGGGGGTCTCGGCCACCTGCCGGTCGCCGAGTTCGGTGAGGCTCGCGACGTCGATGGTGCCGTGCTGGCTGGTGAACACGATCGACCCGAAGCCGCCGCCCTGTTGCTGGGACACCCCGGCGATGCGGTGATCACCCGTGTCGAACACCCGGGTGACGCCGTTGAGGTGCACGGCCAGGCGCCGCGTAGCGGGGAAGACGGCATACCGGACGTCGTTCTGACCACCCGTCGCACTGGGCACCCCCAGATCGGCGGGCCACCAGTTGGCCGCGGTGAATCCGCCATGGGCGCCCGGAGCACTGGAGGCCGGGGCGGGGAACACCGTGGTGGTGGCGAGCAGCTGGGCGAGTTCAGTGCACAGTGCGTCCACGCGCGCCTTGAGGGTGTGGTCGAACATGTCGCCGACCATCGTCATGCCGCCACGCATCCACTGTCCGCTGCCGCCGAGCTCCGGGATGGCGAACTGAGCCATCGTGCCGCCGCCGGCCTCCACCGCGAACAGCATGGCCAACACCGCCTCGCGGGACAGACCGTGCCGCTGGGCGATATCGGTGATCGCACTCTCGGCGGCCGGAGTCACCGTTGCCTTCATGATCGTGAATCTTTCGTCGTCGGTACGGGTTCGAGCCTACGCAGGAAGACGGGCGGCTCGGTACCGGCGACCGCGCTCAGTGGGACACGGGAACGCGAGGTCGTGCCGGGCGCGCACCGGCAGCGGCCGGCGCGACCGGCTCGACGCGCTGCTGACGGCGGATGTCTCTCGCGATCCGGCGGCTCAGCACCCGGTCGTCGCGGCTGTCCAGCGCGCGGTTGCGTTCGACCAGCAGGTCGAGCTGCTGCCAACTCAGCCCGTCGAGGTCGCCGTCGGCGTCATGGGTGGCGACGACGACGCAGCCGCGGAGCAGCGGCACGGATTTGGCGGTGAAGTTTGTCGTCGCCAGCAGCAGCTCGGTGGCCGCCTGATTGGCGCGACGCTGACACCGGTGCATCGACGGGGAGAACCAGAAGTCGAACTGCCGGTCACTGCTGGTCAGGCATTGCAGACCTTGCTCCTGGACCAGCTCGGCGATGTCGGCTTTGCTGTATGCGCGGGTTTCATAGACGACGCCGCGGGTGCTGAAATACAAGACAGTGTTCATGTGCTCGTTCCATCCGACTCTTTCTGTTGGCGGTGGCACCTGACGGCAACCACTGTGACGTGAGTTACCCCTGTGACAGATGGGGTAAACGTCGGTAACGATCTGGCGTCACCAGGTTTGGCCGGGGCAGGCCAGGTTCGGCTGGGTCGCCTTGCCGCCGAGGCTGTTCGGGGTAGGCCTGCCAACCGTCCCGTGACGGCGGATCGTCTGTTCACCAAAGCTGTGTATAACGGGCGGTTATCGGGGAATGACGAGACAATGAATTGCCGCAGCTGATGCGGCGTATTGAGGAGTGCACATGAACCCTGTGAAATCGGCCTTCAGGGGCGTGGCGCGAGTAGCAGACACCACCACCGCCGCGGCCGGCGCGGTAGGGGGCGCGGCGATCAACGGTGTGGTCGGCGGAATCCAGGGGGCGGCCAACGGCGCGCGCTCCGGGCTGAGCAGCGGACGGCACTCGTCGGCGGCCGCAGCGGTGACCCTGGGTGCCATCGGAGCGGTCGGATTGGTCGAGTGGCCGCTGCTGGTCGCCGTCGGCGGCACCGCATTGGTCCTGCACCAGATCAATCAACGGTCCAGCGGCGCCGACGCGGCACGGCCCGCGACCGCCCCCCAGAAGTCGACGCCCCAGAAGTCGACCCCCCAGAAGTCGACGCCCCGCAAATCGACGCCCCAGAAGTCGACGCCCCGCAAGTCGTCCCCGCGTAAGTCGACGGCCCGCAAGTCGGCGGCGCGCAGCGCCTCCGCCAAGTGAGTAACGCAGCACGCCTGATCGGACGCGCTGCCCGGGTCGCCACGGCTCCCGTGGCATTCACCCTCGCGTGTGCCGCCACCGGCCTCGATGTCAGCCTCAAAGTCACCTCCTCCGTCGCCCGCGGGCTCGGCGACGCGGTCGCACCCGCCGGCCCCGGTTCCGGCGCGGTCGCGGCGGTGCGCGAACTCGTCGGCGGCACACCGGCGCGCCGCCGGTGGCGCAACGAGGACCGCTGCTGGATCGAGGTGCACGGTCTCGACGGCGAAAACGGTCGGCTACTCGGTGACGCCGTGCTGGCCGCGGTGCGCGACCTCGACGGAGTCCGCGGCGCCCGCCTCAATCGCTCGGTGCGCCGGGTCGTGGTGTGCGTCGACGACGACGGGCCATCGATGGACGACCTCTGCCAGGCCGTCGCCGCCGCCGAAACGCGTCACGCCCCGGCGGACACCGACCGCCGCCCGAGCGACCTTCCCGGCGACGGCGTCGTACTCACCGGCCGCGTCGTGGCAGCGGCGGCCAACGGGGCAGGGCTGTGCGTGGCCACCGCTGGGTGGCTGCTGCCCTGGCGCCCGCTGCCCCCCGGCTTGGCTGCTGCGCTGACCGCCGTCGACTACCAGCCCCGCCTGCGCGCGGTGGTGGAGAACCGGTTGGGCAAACCGGCCGCCGACACCGTTCTCGGCCTGACCGCCGCGACCGTCTACACCCTCACCCAGGCGCCGGCCTCACTGGCCGTGGAATTCGTCCGCCACCTCGCTCAGGTCGGAGAGCTCACCGCGGGCTCCCGCGCGTGGCAGCGTCTCGAGACCCGGGCTGCGGAGCGGGCCGAGGAGCCCGACGGCACCGCCGCGCCGCCGCGACCCTGCCCGCTGCCGCCTGGGCCGATCGAACGGCACGCCCAGCGCAGCGGCACCGCCCAGGGCGTCGCCGCCCCGGCCGTCGGGTTGCTGACCGCTGATCTGGCCGCGGGCGCCACCGCCGCGGTGGTGACCGCACCGAAAGCGGCGCGCAACGCGCGGGAGGCTTTCGTCGCCACGTTCGGCCGCGGGATGGCCGACAGACACGACGTGGTCGTCCTGCGCCCGGAGGCGTTGCGCCGCCTTGACCGGGTTGATGCGGTGGTCATCGATCCGCGGGCGTTGCTGACCGACGAATTGCAGGTGGGTCACCTCGAGGAGGTCGCCGAGCACCGCCGCACCCAGGTCTGGGAATGGGCGCAGGAGCAGGTGCAGCGCGGGAAGCTGGGCGCCGGCTGGCACCCCGCCCCGGTCGCACACGAGGGCAACGGGCACGGCGCGTCCGCGGGACGGGTGCTGATCCGGCACGTGCACCATCCGCTGGCGACCGCGGTCATCGGTGAGGTGCGGAACGCCGACATCGACCTCGTCACGGTGGACGGCGACGAACTCGACGAGTTGCGCTCGTCGTTCGACGAGCTCTACCCGGTCGACACCACGCTCGGCGACGCCCTCGCCGACACCGTCGTCGCGCTGCAGAAGGAGGGCCGCACGGTGGCCGTGGTGTCGCCGGCGGCCACGGCGGCCCTGGCCCGTGCCGATCTGTCGATCGGCCTGCTCGACGAGGGCACCCGTCCACCGTGGGGCGCCGACGTGCTGACCCCGGACCTGGCCGCGACGTGGCGCATCCTGCACGCCGTACCCGCGGCCCGGCGGGTCAGCCGGCGCGGTATCGAGCTGGCGACCAGCGCCTCGCTGCTCGGCGGTCTGCTCTTGATCCCCGGCGTACGCGGTCAGGGGACCGGTCCCGTCACCGCAGGCGCCGCCGCCGGACTCGCCACCGGTCTGCTGTCGGCGCGCGGTGTGCTCTCCGCCGCGGCGCCCACGCCGTTGCCGACCCAGCAGTGGCACGCGATGCCCGTCGAGCAGGTCCGGGACGCCCTGCCGCCGCCCGCCGATCGGCCTGCACCGCCGCCGTCGCGGTTGGCCTCGACCGCACGCGCGTCCGTGGGATTCGTCGACAGCACCGCGGGCGCAGCGGTGCGGCTGGCGGGCGAACTCGCCACCGCCGTGCGGGACGAGCTGTCCGACCCGCTCACACCGGTGCTCGCGGTCGGGTCGGCGGCCAGCGCGATGCTGGGCTCGCCGGTTGATGCCATCCTGGTCGGGTCGGTGCTGACCGGCAACGCCGTGTTGGCCGCCTCCCAGCAGGTGCGCGCCGAGCGTCTGCTGCGCCGCATGCTGGCGGTGCAGGCCCCGCCGGCGCGCCGGGTGACCGGCGACCGCTCCGACAGCGTGGATGCCGACGAGCTGCGCCCGGGCGATCTGGTCGAGGTGCGGTCGGGTGAGGTCATTCCCGCCGACTGCCGCATCGTCGAAGCGGTCGACCTTGAGGTCGATGAGTCCGCGTTGACCGGAGAGTCGTTGCCGGTACCCAAACGTGTCGAGGCCACTCCCGGTGCCATCGTCGCCGAGCGCAGCTGCATGCTGTATGCGACCACGACGGTGGTCAGCGGCACCGCGGTCGGTGTCGTCACCGCGGTCGGTGCGCAGACCCAGATCCGGCGTGCCGCCGACGTCGCCCCCGGGCGCAGTGCCGCGGTCGGACTACAGACCCAGTTGCGCGAACTGACCAACCGCGCGTTGCCGTTCAGCCTTGCCGGCGGCGCCCTGGTGGGCGGTCTCGGCCTGCTGCGGGCGACGCCGCTGCGCGACGCCATCGCCAGCGGCGTGGCGGTCGCCGTCGCAGCCGTGCCGGAGGGCCTGCCGCTGGTCGCGACGTTGGCTCAACAGGCGTCGGCGCGCCGTCTGTCGGCTGCCGGTGCGCTCGTTCGTACCCCGAAAGCGGTCGAGGCGCTCGGCCGGGTCGACGTGGTCTGTTTCGACAAGACGGGCACGCTCAGCGAGAACCGGCTCCAGACCTCCCGCGTCCACGCCTTCGGCGACGTCACCGACGACCAGGTGGTGGCCTGCGCCGCCAGCGCCACCGAGCCGAGCAACGGCGGCAACCATCAGCACGCCACCGACGCAGCCGTGGCCGAGGCCGCGCAGAAACGCGGAATCGACGCCGGCCCGGTCGACGCGCATCTGCCGTTCCGGTCCGGGCGGCCGTTCGCGGCGTCGCTGATCGGCTCCGAACTCGTCGTCAAGGGCGCACCGGAGGTTCTGCTGGCCGCGCGGGGCGACGCCGACGCCGACGTCGAACGGACCGTGCAGGACATGGCGGCGGCCGGGCTGCGGGTGATCGCCGTGGCGCGGCGCACGGTCACCGACCGGCAGCGCTTGGCCGCGATCCGCGATGACGGTGCCTTCGCCGAGCTGTGCGCGGACGACCTGGAGGTGATCGGCCTGCTCGGGCTGGCGGACACGCCCCGGGAGGACTCGGCGGCGGTGCTCGCCGCACTCGAGGCCCAGGGGATCGGGGTGCGGCTGATCACCGGTGACCATCCGGTGACCGCGACCGCGATCGCCGGTGACCTGGGTCTGCAGATCACCGCCGAGCACGTGATCAGTGGCTCCGAGTGGGCGAAGCTGCCCCGACGTGGCCAGGAGAAGGCGGTGCGGGAGAAGATCGTGTTCGCCCGCATGACGCCCGAACACAAGGTGCAGGTCGTGCAGACCCTCGAGCGCATCGAGCTGGTGTGCGCGATGGTCGGGGACGGCGCCAACGACGCCGCGGCGATCCGGTCGGCCACCGTCGGAATCGGTGTCGCGAGCCGGGGCAGCGATCCCGCCCGCACCGCCGCCGACGTGATGCTGCTCGACGGTCGCATCGGTGCCCTGCTGGACGCCCTCGACGAGGGCAGGCAGCTGTGGCGGCGGGTGCAGGCGGCGGTGGCGGTGCTGCTCGGTGGCAACGCCGGTGAAGTGGTGTTCTCGATCGTGGGCTCGGCGTTGACGGGCTCCTCGCCGCTGAACACCCGGCAGCTGCTGCTGGTCAACATGATGACCGACGCGCTGCCCGCGGCGGCCTTGGCGGTCAGCCCGACGATCGTGGCCGACGGTGAGGCCGGGCGCGGACCGGACCAGGCGGCGCTGTGGCGCACGGTCGCGATCCGGGGTGCCACCACCGCCGCGGCGGCCACCTCGGCGTGGGTGATGTCCGGGTTCACGCTGCAGCCGCGCCGGGCGTCGACGGTGGCACTGGTTGCGCTGGTGTCGACGCAGCTGGGTCAGACGCTGATCGACTCGCACAGCCCGCTGGTGGTGACCACCGCCGTCGGGTCGCTGGTGGCGCTCGGTGCGCTGATCAGCACCCCCGGAGTCAGCCAGCTGCTGGGGTGCACGCCGTTGGGGCCGGTCGGCTGGGCGCAGGGGCTGGGCACGGCGGGAGTGGCCACCGTCGCGGCGACGGTGGCGCCGCGAGTGGTCAGCAGGTTTCAGTCCTCGATGTCGACGACGCCGAGCCGCCACAGCACTGCATACACTTCCCGCAACGGAATCGCGATGAAGTGGGACATGACGGACACGGGGTCGGACGTGACGCGGACACCGGGTGTTGACACGCCTTCCACGGTCCGGATGGCAGGCGTCTGAAGGCCCAACCCGACATGACCGAAAGGCAACAAATGGCCGAAATCCCGAAGCAGTCGGCGTCCCGGCACGAAGCGATGCAGAAGGTCCGTCGCGCGCAGTCGTTCTCGGTGGATCTGCCGTTGATCGGACGGGTGCCGCTGCCCCGGCCCGAACAACTGGCCTTCTACGGGGCGTTGGGGGTGCTGGCGGCGGTGGAGATCATCGAGTGGCCGGTCGCACTGGTGCTGGGCGCCGGCCACTTCCTGGTTCAGGAAGACCACAACCGGGTGGTGCAGGAGATAGGCGAGGCGTTAGAGGAAGCCTGAGCACTGGTCACCGGTGATCGTTATACAGTCTAGGAATGACACGTGTGACGGTGATCACCGGCGGCGCCGGGGGCATGGGTACGGCCACGGCCGCCGTCGTCGGCCGAGACCATGCAGTGGTGCTGGCCGATGTCCGGGCTGAGCGGCTCGACGCGGCGGTGGCGGCGCTGATAGACCGCGGCATCTCCGCGACCGGGGCGCCCGCCGATGTCACCGACCCCGACGCCGTCGGCGCGGTCTTCGACACCGCCAGCGGGCTGGGCGAGCTGGTTTCGGTGATCCACACCGCCGGAGTCAGCCCCAGCATGGGTGATGCGGACTACGTCATGCGCACCAACGCGGTGGGAACCGCCACCGTGGGTGAACGCTTCCACGCCAGCGCCCCACCGGGCGCGGCGCTGGTCAATGTCGCCTCGATGGCGGCCTATCTTTTGCCGGCGGAAATGATTCCGGCGCAACACTTTCCGGTGGCACTGTCAGATCCCGCGGCGTTCCTGGAAAAGATGCGACCGGCGTGGGAGTCGCTTCCCGAGGAATACCGCTCCGGTATCGCCTACGGAGTGAGCAAGTCCTTCGTGAGGTGGTACAGCAGCGCGCAGGCCGAGCGGTTCACCGCAAAGGGCCTACGCGTCCTGTCGATCTCGCCGGGATCCACCGACACCGAGATGGGTCGGCTGGAAGAGAATGCCGGGGCCGGGGCGATGGTCGCCGACGCCGCGGTGCCGCGGTGGGGCACGCCCGAAGAGATGGCCGAACTGCTGGCGTTCTGCGCCGGCGACAAGGCCGGCTATCTGACCGGCACCGACATCCTCAACGACGGCGGCGTCGTCGCCTCGGTGACCGAACGAGCCCGGGTGGCGGCGTCGTCATGACGCGTCCGACGTGATCGGCTGGTCGTCACGTCCTATCGTCGACGGCCGGGGCCGGCCCTCGGCGTCACAGCGGCGCAGCTCACGCACGACCGCCTTGATCACCGACTGCAACGCGGCGTGGGGCGTCTCGGAAGGGGGCGATGTGATCGCCGGCCATTCCGCGACAGTCGCGACGTAACCGCGGTCCTTGCCCGACCAGCGGATGCGATATCCGTACTCGTAGGCCTTCAGTTCTGCCCTCACGCGATGACGTTAGGTTCCGCCCGGCTGGCCATGCTGCGGCCATCGGCCATGTTCGCGAAGGACCAAAGTCCCCACGCAGTCAAGTGCAGTCAGTTGACTACATCCCGAAGCGGACCTACTGTAGTCGCATGACTACACAACTGTCGGCACCGCCGGCGCCGGTCGGCAGGGCCGCTGTGGTCGCCGCGGTGTTGGCGGCGGCGGCGGAGCTCTACGCCGAGAAGGGGCCCGCGGCGACGTCGATCCGCGAAGTGGCGTGCTGTTCCGGGGTCAACCACGGCCTGGTCTTCCGTTACTTCGGCACCAAAGACCAGCTCGTCGGCGCGACCCTGGAACATCTCGGGCGGCGCGTCGCCGAGCTTCTCGAGCAGCAGGCGTCTATGGAGGACATCGAAGATGCGCTGACCCTGCAATCCGTGGTGATGGCACGCGCGCTGCTGGAAGGCTTCCCGGTCGCCGAGTACCAGACGACGTTTCCCGCGGTGGCGCTGCTGCTCGACCGCATCGCAGCGCTGCACGACTGCGAGCACACCGCCCGCCTCGCCGCGGCGAATGCCGTGGCACTGCAGCTGGGGTGGCGCCTGTTCGCGCCCTTCCTGCGCGCATCGGCCGGGCTCGACCACATGACCGCCGCCGAGGTGCGGGAGGCGATCCTGGCTGCAACCACCCAGCTCGTCGATCCCCAGCAGCGGTGGCGCCGCGGCCCGGCTGATCAATCCGCTTGATCCGCGCGAGCCATCACGTCGGCGTACTCCTCGAGGTCCACGCTCTCGGCGGTGACGGTCTTGGTTCCGTTGTAGACCTCGCGGTCGATCTCGTCGTCGGCGTTGGCGACCAGCATCGCGACGAAGGTGTCGCCGTTGACGTTGAGGAAAGTGCGGAAGATGCCGGCGAACCAGTCGACGGCGATCAGTAGTCCGATCGCCTCGAACGGCAGGTCCAGCGAGCTGGCCAGGAACGTCGCCACCACCGGGAAGCCACCCGGCACCGTGATGGTGCCCATGTTCAGCATGATCGCCAGCGCCATACCGAGTGCGATCTGCCCGAAACTCAGCTCGATACCACCTGACTGGGCCAGGAACATCACCACGATCATGTAGTTCAGCACCGCGCCGTAGGACCCCATCGTCAACCCGACCGACAACGTGAAGTTCGCGACCTTCTGGCTGACGCCGACCTTCTCCACGGTGTTGCGCAGCACCGTCGGGAACGTCACCGCCGAACTGGTGGTCGTCACCGCGATCGCGGTCTGTTCGGCGAGCTTTCCGGGAAGCTTCCACGGACTGAGCCGGGTGCGCAGCGTGACCGTCACGACGAACAGCGCGAACAGGATCAGCACACCGATCAACGTCGCGCCCAGGTACTTCAGGCCTGAGGTGATCACCGCGAACCCCACGTCGCCGGCCAGCGGCGCCAACAGACAGAACACGCCGATCGGGGCCACGTACATGATCAGCCGGATCATGGTGAGCACGATCTGCTGGACCTGGTCGACGAAGGACAACACCGAGGTGTCACCGGTCTTGTTGATCTGGATGCGCAACGCGACACCGAACAGCAAGGCGAACACGATGATCGGCACCATCGTCGCACTGGCCATGGCCTCGAAGATGTTCGTCGACACGAAGTTCAGCAGGGTGTCCTGCCAGCCACCGGTCTCCGCGGCGGACTCCTCGAGGGAGGCATCGACCTCTCCGGTGAAGACCATGCCGGTGCCGGGCCGGATCAGTACGCTCAACAGCCAGGCCAGAACCGCTGCGACGAAGGAGAACCCGAGCATCCACGTGAAGGTGCGAACCGCGATCCGGCCGGTGCCGGTGCCCGTCATCGAACCGGTCGCCACGATCACCGAAGCCAGGACCAGGGGAACGATGGACATCTGGATCAGCCGGATGAACATGTCGCCGACGAACTTCACGTTGGCGGCCCACTCGCCGACCACCAGGCCGAAGATCAGCCCCGCGACGGCAGCGACGGCGATCTGAAGAGCAGGGCTTTTCAACGCGTTCATGCGCATCGAAGCTATCGCCGGTCGGCTAACACCCCGTGGCCGACGTGTTTCCCGGTTGTTTCCAACGTTTCTCAGCGTCCGGAGAGGAAGGCGCCCAGGGCGCGGTTGACGACGGGCAACGCGGCAACCTTCAGCGCTGCCCGCCGCGCCCACAGCTCGGCGTGGGTGCGCGGCAGGAACCATCGGGCCGTCGCCCGGCCCGATGCCTGTCTGTCCTCGGCGACGGGCCGCCACTGTCTCTCATAGGCCGCGAGCGCCTGCACTATCGGTACATCGGAATGCAGTTGCGCGGCAAGCACTCTGGCCCCGGCGACAGCCAGCGACGCACCCTGGCCGGCCAGCAGCGACACGGCGTGGCACGCGTCGCCGACCAGCGCGATCCGGCCCGCGCTCCACGCCGGCATCACCACCTGGGCGACCTGGTCGTAGTAGATCTCTTCCGACGGCGGGCACTGCGCCAGTGCCTCTGGCACCACCCACTCCAGGCTTCGGTAGGCCTCACGGACCGCGGTGCGGGTGTCGTCGGGCAGCCCCGGATCCGGCGTCCGGTGCACGCCGAACGCGGCGACACGTCCGTCACGCAACGCGTAGAAGCCCATCTGACGACCGATGGTGTCGGTCAACGCGAACCGGCCGGCGCAGGCCGCGCGGATCCGCGCATCGTCGAATACGAAGGCAGCGGTGTGGAACCCGAGATAGCGCAGTGCATCCGAATCCGCGCCGAAGGTGAATCGGCGCACGCCAGAGTGGATTCCATCGGCCCCGACGAGCACGTCGGCGGACAGCACCGCGCCGTCGGCCGTGCGCACCTCCACGTCGGGCCCGCGGTCCACGCAGTCGGTCACCTCGGCTCCGAATCGCACCTCCACCGAACTCGGCAGCGCTTCACGCAACACCTGTTCCAGGTCCGGGCGCATCAGGCTGCACAACCGACCGCCGACGGCCCGACGGAAGCGGTCGTACGGCAGCCGGGCGCGGGACCGGCCCTGCGAGTCGACGAAGCTGGCCTCGCCGATGTCGTAGGACACGTCGAGAATCGCCGGCAGCACACCCATCTGCTCGGCCGCGTCGTAGCCGGGCCCGAAGAAATCCATCATGTAGCCCTGCTCGCGCGGGCCCGGCGACCGTTCCAGCAGCACGACCTCGTCACCACGCGTCGCTAGCTCGTGGGCCAGCGACAACCCGGCGATTCCGGCTCCGCACACCACCGCCTTCATCGCCCTCGACTCTAACCCCGCGGTGGGGTCGCGGCCCTACCCTCCGGCCGCCTGGTCGACCGGTTGCGGGTTGCCCGTCAGCTCGGCCACGACGTAGTCGGCGGCCTGGTCGGTGAGTCCCCTGACGGCGTAGGCGCCGTGCGCGCCGTTGTCCCCGCCGCCCGGCGAACACACCGGGTCTTCCGGGATACACAGATCCACCGTCTTGGATTCGTACCGGGACCCGACCGTGATCGGCGGCGCGCCGGTGTAGATCATCTGCAGGAAACCGCTGGACGGCTTGCCGAACAACGCCACGGCCGCAACGTGGTCAGCGACCTCTGCCGGCATCGGGCCTGTCATACCCGGCGGTGGGGTGTACCCCTCCGGGATCGCGTCGGCGGTGATGTAGGCGGCCACCGCGGCGCCCTGGGAGAACCCGCCGACCACCGTCTCGGTGTCGGGACAGTTCGCCGCCGTCGTCATCACCCGGTTGCTGGCATCGATGACGCCGGCGGCTGCCGTCGCGAAATCCAGCGACGCCGGGTAGTTCACCGCGTAGTCCTGCACGGAGCGGTCGGGCAGCCTGGCCCGCAGTGCATCCACGAAGGCCTGGCCCGTGGCACCGATGCCCGGCGGCTCGAACGTCCCGCGCGCGAAGACCACCTCGACGTCCGGACACGGTGCGGCATACGCGGGGGCGGCAACCACCGGGGTACCCGCCGCTGCCGCCACCGCACCGGCGCCGGCCGCCAACCAACGACCCATCTGCTTCATCTCGACCTGCCTGTACTCGACGTATGGGAAACCTGACAGGCGTCGCTGCCCCGACAGACGGCTCCGGAGTTACCCGGCCGCATCCGGTCGAAACGCTCCGGCGGCGGGAGATCTTCCGGCGCGCCCGCCGAATCTACAGGCACAGCCTGCTGGTGTACTCGACACTGTGTCGGGTCCGCTGCCGGGTTGGTCGGTGCCGATGTTCTTCATGGCCGGAGCGGTGTCGCAATACCTCGGTGCGGCGGTCGGGGTCTTCCTGTTCGAGACGACCGAACCCGCGACGGTGGCCTGGCTGCGCTCGGCCGCGGCGGCGCTGGTGCTGCTGGCGTGGCGGCGACCGTGGCGGCGTGCCTGGACCTGGCGCACCGCCGGCGCCGCCGCCGCGTTCGGCCTCGTCACCGTCGGCATGAACGTGGCGTTCTACGAGGCGATCGCGCGTATCCCGCTGGGCACCGCCGTCGCGGTGGAGTTCGTGGGACCTGTCGCGGTGGCGACCCTGGGGTCACGCCGAGCCCGCGACGTCGCGGCCGTCGCGCTGGTGGTGACGGGCGTCGTCCTGCTGGCCGGAGTGCAGACCGATGTCGATCCGGTCGGTCTGCTGTTCGCGCTGCTCGCTGCCGCGCTCTGGGCGGGCTACATCCTGGTCGGCAAGTCGGTGGCAGACGCCGGTGCCGGACTGGACTCTCTCGCGGTCGGGATGGCGGCCGCTGCGGTGCTGTCGGCGCCCCTTCTCGTCGGTGTCCAGCTGGGCACCGACGCCGCCGCCTTCGGGGATGCCCGCACCTGGGTGTTCGGCATGGGGGTAGGCGTGCTGTCCAGCGTGATCCCCTACGCCCTGGACCAGCCCGTGCTGGCCACGATCGGGCGCGCCCGATTCGCATTGCTGTTGGCTCTGCTGCCCGCCACCGCGACGGTCGTGGGTGCCGCGGTACTGGCGCAGTATCCCGCCCCGGCCGAACTCGCCGGCATCGCGCTGGTGATGCTCGCGCTGATCGTCAACGCCTCGAGTTCCTCCCGACCGATCCGGCCGCGCCGGGACGGGCACGACTGGAGAATGCAGACATGACTTGTTGCCACGATGCCGACGGCCTCGACGGCCATGACACCGCGTTCACGGTCGACGCCTCGCGCGTGACCTTCGGCCGGGGTTGTCTGCGTGAGGTCGGCGACCGAGCCAGGGCGCTGGGGATGACGCGCGTTGCGGTGTTCTCCGATCCGACCGTGGCGGGCCTCGAGGTGTTCGACACGGTCCAGCGCTCCCTGCGCGAGGCGGGCCTCGACACCGTCGCCTACACCGACGCCCGGGTCGAACCCACCGACCAATCCTTCGCGCAGGCAGTGGCTTTCGCGACGGAAACGCAACCCGACGGCTACGTCTCGGTGGGCGGCGGCTCGGTCATCGACACCGCCAAGGCCGCCGATCTGTACGCCACGCACCAGGCGGACTTCCTCGACTACGTCAATGCCCCCATCGGCGGCGGAAACCCGGTGCCCGGACCTCTCGCGCCGCACATCGCCTGCCCGACGACCTCGGGGACCGGCAGCGAGGTCACCGGGATCGCGATCTTCGACCTGCTGTCCCTGCACGCCAAGACCGGCATCGCCGCGCCGGCGCTGCGGCCGACCGAGGCGCTGGTCGATCCGGACTGCACCGACACCCTGCCCGCCGAAGTGGTGGCGTGCAGCGGCCTGGATGTCCTCTCGCACGCGCTGGAGTCCTACACTGCACGCCCGCACACGCGCCGCGCGGCACCGGAACGACCCAGCCAGCGCCCGATGAGCCAGGGCGCCAACCCGTGGAGCGATCTGGGCAGCCGAGAGGCGCTGCGCCTGCTGGGCGAATATCTGCAACGGGCGGTCACCGATGCGGCCGACCGGGAGGCGCGCGAACAGACGATGTGGGCCGCGACGCTGGCGGGCATCGCGTTCGGCAACGCCGGAGTGCACGCGCCACACGCGATGGCCTACGCGGTGGCGGGGCGGGTCAGGCGGTTCCACCCGCAGGGTTATCCGGGTGACGAACCCCTCGTCCCACACGGCATGGCAGTGATCCTCAACGCTCCCGCGGCATTCCGCGTGACGTCCGGCAGCGACCCGCACCGGCACCTGCAGGCCGCGCACCACCTGGGCGCCGACATCGCCGGCGCCGATACCGGTCGCGACGCGGGGGGCATTCTCGCCGAGCACCTGATCGGCATCATGCGCGGCGTCGGCATGCCCAACGGGTTGACCGGCGTCGGGTACACCGCGGCCGATGCGCAGGCGCTGGCCGAGGGGGCGTGGCCGCAGCAGCGCCTGCTAAGCAACGCACCGATCGACTTCGACGAGTCGCTGCTGGCCGAGACGTTCGGCGATGCGATGCGGTACTGGTGATGGCCCCCGATCCCGTGGCCGGGAACTACCGCTACTTCCTGCCCATCACCACCCGGTGGATGGACAACGATGTCTACGGCCACATCAACAACGTGACGTACTACAGCTACTTCGACACCGTGGCCAACCACTTCCTGATCACCGAGGGCGGCCTGGACATCCACCACGCGCCGGTGATCGCGCTGGTGGTCGAGTCGCAGTGCACCTACCGAGCCCCGGTGGCCTACCCGGACCGGCTACGAGCCGGGTTGCGCGTCGACAAACTCGGCAACCGGTCGGTGACCTACGGGGTCGCGATCTTCACCGACACCGACACCGAAGCCGTGGCCCACGGCCAGTTCGTGCACGTCTTCGTCGACCGCCAGAGCCGCCGTGCGGTGCCGATCCCGGAGCCGATCCGGACGGCCCTGGAGACATTGATTCAGTCGTAGAACGCCAGTCTTTCCGCAAGCGCCGACACTTGCCGATTGTGGAAGTAGTCGTCCTCGTGGAGGGTGCTGACACTGCCCGGTTCGGCTCGGAAGTTAACAGAACCGACTGCAGAAAGGGGCATCCCGATCCACGCCGCGATGATGAAGGTGAGAGTGAAGCCGTGGGTCACGATCACCTGGTGAGTCGCGTCGCTGGCCGTGATCTCCGCCATCGCGGCGAACACTCTGGCGGCAAAGTCGGCCTTCGTTTCAGCGCCGGATATCCCCTCATCATGCACCAGTCGCTCGCCCGATCGTGGCGGAGGAACGAAGCGCGTGTCCAACCAACCTTGCGGACGGCCATCGGCGATTCCGTACGACTTCTCCCGAAGTCGGGGGTCCGCGATGACATGTGCTCCCAGTGACTCGCCGATGGCCTCCGCGGTGGCGCGGGCACGCAGCGAGTCCGAAGAGAACAGTTCCGCTTCGACATCGCTCGGAATCCGGGCCCGCAGCACTCGGGCGATGACTTGCGCGTGACGCCGACCGTTGGCGGTCAACACGGAGTCATACCAACCGCCGACCAGTCGCTCGACGTGATGGGTGGCCTCGGGGTGGGTCACGACATAGATCGTCTTCGGCACGGCGGAACCTGACTGTCAGTCCATGCGGCCGGCGTCCACCAGCCGCAGTACGAGCGAACCGGATTCGTCGGAGGCACCGAGGTCGACCTCGGCATCGAAGCCCCAGTCGTGATCACCGGCGGGGTCGTCGAGAATCTGCCGCACCCGCCAGATGTCTGGGCGGCGGTCGAAGACCAGCAGGGCGGGCCCTCGCGCGTCGGCGCCGGTGCCCACCGACTCGTGCTCGGTGAAGTACGCCTCACCCGCCTCCGCCCACCGCTGGGCCGTCCAGCCGGCCGCGGAATCCAGCTCGCCCAACTCGTCCCAGCGTTCCCGGGCGAACAGCTGCACGCGGCGGAACAGCGCGTTGCGCACCATCGCGGTGAACGCGCGTTCGTTGGCGGTGAGCGGGCGTGGCGGCGCGGCGCGAACCTCCGGGGTGACGCCGGCGGGTTGATCGGGGCTGGTGAGCTGCTCCCACTCGTCGAGCAGACTCGAATCCACCTGGCGCACCAGCTCGCCGAGCCATTCGACGATGTCGGTGAGCTCGTCGGTGCGCGCCGCGGCGGGAACCCCCGAGCGCAGCGCCTTGAAGGCATCCGACAGATAACGCAATACCGCACCCTCGGACCGGGTCAACCCGTACACGCTGACGAACTCACGAAACGTCATCGCCCGCTCCCACATCTCCCGCACCACCGACTTCGGGGAGAGCCGACCGTCGGCAGCCCAGGGATTGCTCTGCACGTACACCTCGTAGGCGTGGTCGAGCAGGTCCTCGAGCGGCTTGGGGTAGGCGATGTCGTCGAGCAGTTCGATGCGCTCGTCGTACTCGATCCCGTCGGCCTTCATCGCGGCCACCGCCTCGCCGCGCGCCTTGTTCAGCTGCGCGGCGAGCACCTGGCGCGGATCCTCCAGCGTCGCCTCGATGACCGACACGACATCCAATGCGTAACTGTCCGATTCGGCGTCGAGTAGGTCGATCGCCGCCAGCGCGAAGGTCGACAGCGGCTGGTTGAGCGCGAAGTCGCGCGGCAGGTCGACGGTCAGCCGGTAGCGTCGGCCGTCGGGTTCGGGCTCGTCGAGCCGCTCGACGACCCCAGCCTGCAGCAGCGAGCGGGCGATGCCGACGGCCTCGCGGATCAACCGCAGTTGGCGCTTGCGGGGTTCGTGGTTGTCGGTCAGCAGCCGCCGCATCGCCTCGAAGGGGTCACCGGGTCGATCGACGACGTCGAGGATCATCGCCGTCGACACGCGCATGTTGCTGGTCAGCGCTTCCGGCGCGGCGTCGACCAGCCTGGTCAGCGTGGCTTCACCCCACGGCACCATGCCCTCAGGAGCCTTGCGGCGCACCAACTTCCGCCGCTTCTTCGGGTCATCGGCGACCTTGGCGAACTGCTTGAGGTTGGCCACCTCGTGTTCAGGGGCCTGCACGACGACGGTGCCCGCGGTGTCGAAACCGGCGCGACCTGCCCGGCCGGCGATCTGGTGGAACTCGCGGGCGTTGAGCAGCCGGGTCCGGGTGCCGTCGTACTTGGACAGCGCCGAGAACACCACGGTGCGGATCGGGACGTTGATGCCGACCCCGAGGGTGTCGGTGCCGCAGATCACCTTGAGCAGGCCGGCCTGCGCCAGTTGCTCGACCAACCGGCGGTACTTGGGCAGCATGCCGGCGTGGTGAACCCCGATGCCGTGGCGCACGAGGCGCGAGAGCGTCGTGCCGAACGCCGTCGAGAAGCGGAACGCGCCGATGTGCTCGGCGATCGCCACCTTCTCTTCCTTGGTGCACACGTTGATGCTCATCAGCGCTTGCGCGCGTTCCAGCGCCGAGGCCTGGGTGAAGTGCACGACGTAGATCGGAGTCTGCTTGGTCTCCACGAGCTCTTCGATGGTCTCGTGCATCGGGGTGGTGGCATACGAATAGAACAGCGGCACAGGACGTTGCGCGTTGGCGACCCACGCCGTCGGGCGGCCCGTCCGGCGACTGAGATCCTCGCGCAGGAACGTGACGTCACCGAGCGTGGCCGACATCAACAGGAACTGCGCGCGCGGCAGTTCCAGCAGCGGAACCTGCCACGCCCATCCGCGGTCGGGGTCGCCGTAGAAATGGAACTCGTCCATGACCACCAGCCCGATCGGGGCGTTCGCGCCCTCGCGCAGGGCGATGTTGGCCAGGACCTCGGCCGTGCACGCGATGATGGGCGCGTCCGCGTTGACCGCTGCGTCACCGGTGAGCATGCCGACCTTGTCGGCGCCGAACACCGCGCACAACGCGAAGAACTTCTCACTCACCAGGGCCTTGATGGGCGCGGTGTAGAAGCTGCGGCGCCCGGCTGCGAGCGCGGCGTAAAGAGCACCGGTGGCCACCAACGACTTTCCCGACCCCGTGGGCGTCGCCAGGATGACGTTGGCCCCGCTGACGAGTTCGATCAGCGCTTCTTCCTGCGCCGGGTACAGGGCCGTGCCGTTGCTCTGCGCCCACTGCGAGAACGACTCGAACAGCTCGTCGGGATCGGCGCCGGCGGGGGCCGGGGGCAGGGGGCTGCTGATCAGGCCACCTGCTCACCGACGGTGGTCAATGCCTCGTCCAGAATGGCCAGCGCACGGTCGATCTCGGTGTCGCTGGCGGTCAGCGGGGGAGCGATCCGGAAGATCCCGCCCATGCCGGGCAGTTGCACGATGTTCATGTGCAGGCCCAGCTCCATGCACCGTGCGGTGACCGCGGCGCCGAGCCGATCCGCGCCACCGGACGCCGGATCGTCGGCCAGCTCCATGCCCAGCAGCAGACCCCGCCCGCGCACGTCGGCCACCGCATCGTGGCGTGCGGCGAGCCCCTCGAGCCCCCGCCGTAGGCGTCCCCCGAGCTCGCCGGCTCGCTGATCCAGGCCGTCGCGGCGTAGGACGTCGAGCACCGTGACGCCGACCGCGGCCGGCAGCGGATCGTTGACATGGGTGGTGAAGAACAGGAATTCCCGGTTGTGCGCGGCCGCCTCGATCTCGGTGGAGGTGATGACCGCCGCCACCGGCATGCCGGCGCCCAGAGTCTTCGACAGCGTCAGGATGTCGGGCACCACGCCGTCGTGTTCGAAGGCGTACCAGTCCCCGGTGCGGCACAGCCCGGTCTGAGCCTCGTCGAGGATCAGCAGCATGTCTCGCTCCCGGCACTTCTCGGCGAGCGCGGGCAGATAACCCGGCGGCAGATCGATGATCCCGCCGGAGCTGAGGATCGGCTCGACGATGCACGCGGCGAGGCTGCCCACCGACTGCGCGTCGATGAGGTCGAAACCCAGGTCGAGCTGGTGGCGCCAGTCGAGCTCGCCGTGGGCGTCGACGATGTCGGGGCGGAAGCGCTGCGGCACCGGCAGCGCGAAGTTCCCGGGTGCTGCCGGGCCGTACCCGCGTCGCCCGGCGCTGTAGGTGGCGTTGGCGGCGGCCTGCGTCATGCCGTGCCAGGACCTGGCGAACGACACGATCTCGTGTTTGCCGGTCACCAGCTTGGCCATCCGCAGCGCCGCCTCGTTGGCCTCGGCACCGGTGGTCAGCACCAGCACCTTGTCCAGTCCGGCGGGCAGCGTGGCGGTGAGCTTCTCGGCGAGATCGATGACCGGGCGGCTGAGAAAGCCGCTGTAGAGGTGATCGAGCTGGGCGACCTGCCGGGCCACGGTGGCGGTGATCTCCGGATGGGAATGGCCGAGGATGGCGCTCATCTGGCCCGACGTGAAGTCCAGCAGTTCCCTGCCGTCCTCGGTGTACAGGCACGTGCCCGCCGCGCGCTCGATGACGACCGGGCCGAACGCGCCGCGTCCGCTGTAGCGGATCAGGTGCCGTTCGGCGGCGGGAGGAAATGCGCGCAGCGACATACCGGTGACGCTATCGGTTCAGCCCGTCGCCGTCCGAATGCGCGGGCGTACCGCGACCATGGCGGCGCCGGCAACGAACAGCGCCACGGGCAGCACCGGGAAACGCCCGTCGGGCGCGAAGCCGGTCGCCGCGATCAGGGCCAGCGCCAGCGCGCATGCCGCGGAACCGAGGTAGAGCAGCGCCTCGGTCACCAGGGCGGGCACCGGCAGACCGAACGTCGGCAGCGGCGCGGCGAACAGCCGGCGCTGCCAGGACAACAGGCTCAGCAGCACGACGGTGACGACCATCAGCACCAGCTCCCACTGCAGGCGCGCCAGCCACCACGCGCCGGAACCCAGCGGCGGCTGCGGGAGCAGTCCGAACGGGTAGGCGATCGGAGTGACGATGATGACGGGCAGCATGTGCCACAGGTACAGAGCCATGACGTTGGCGTTGCCCACCTTCAGCACGCGCGGCCACACGCCGCGCGCCAGCACGCGGTTCACCGCAGGCACGATCGCGAACAACACCCCGATCTGGACCAGTGCCAGCGCGAGCAACGCCACCGACGGCGGAGCGCTGTTCTCCACGCGCACGCCGGGCACCCCGATCATCGCTACCGGATACGGCCCCCAGGTCACCAGCGCGGGCAGCACCGCGGCGCCGACGACGGCCGTCGTCAGCAGCAGGCGGCGGCGCAGCAGGCCGCCGTGCCATGCGATGCCCAGCTGGTAGATCGCCGCCCAGCAGAACAGGTAGTTCAGCACCCGGATCCCGGTGTGCCCGGTGCTGATGCCGACGACGTCGACGACGACGACTGCCGCACCCAGCACCGCGGGTACCGCCAAGCCCCAACGCCGATGCGCGGCCAGCGACAGCGGGGTCAACAGCACCACCATCAGGTACACGGCCAGGAACCACAGATGCATGGCGACCGCCCAGCCGGCGACGTCGCGGACCTGCCCGCTGAGCCCGACCACGATCAGCGCGCTCATAACCAGCAACACGAACAGCGAGTACACCGCGGTCGGTCCGAGGGTGCGCGCCACGCGCGCACGGATGCGGTCCTGGCGGGACACCGCGTGGTGCTCGTCTGCGTCCATGCGCGCCCACGACACGGCCGACGCGTAGCCGGCCACCGCGAAGAACACCGGGACCACCTGGAAGAACCAGGTGAGCCACTGCGTCCAGGGCATCAGGACCAGTGGGTTGTCACGGCCGAACTCACCGTCGCGGTAGGTCATCACCGACAACAACCAGTGGCCGATGACGACGATCACCACCGCGCCGAACCGGTAGAGATCCAGGGCGACCTCGCGGGGCGGCCGTGACGCCGGCATGTCGTTCATCCGTCTCCCGGGACCCCTTTCAGCGCACGGGCAGCGGTCCGGTCAGGTTCGCGGGGCGGCACACCACCGCGGCCACCGCGCACAGCGCCGCGGCGATCGCGAACGCCGTCAGCACACCGAGGAGGTCGGCGGCGCCGCCGAGCACCGCCGCCGCGATCGGTCGCGAACCAAGGAACGCCACCAGCCACAATGCCATGATCCGGCCGCGCAGCTCCTCCGGCGCGCGCTCCTGCACCACGGTCGACAGCCCGGTCATCGCCCAGCCGAACCCCAGGCCGGCCACCACGAAGCCGGCCATCGCCACCGCCGGCACCGTCGCCGCAGCCAGCGTGGCGCAGCCGCCGCCCAGGCCGACGAGCCCGATGACCGACACCCTGGCCGCAGCCATCCGGCCCCGCATCAAAGCCAGCATCGCCATCCCGACCGCCGCGCCGACCCCGAACAGCGCCGACAGCGTGCCCACCAGCGGGGCGCCGCCGCCGAGCTCATCGGCCAACGACGGGGTGAGTGTGATCGACGAATCCGAGGCCACCCCGACGATGGCGACTGCGATCAACGCCAGCAGCAGGGGACGGTCGCCGAAGACGTACCGCACGGCGGTGCGCACCCGGTAGTCGGCGCCGAGGCGCCGCTCCGGGCGGGCAGGAAAGCGCACCATCAGGAGCAACACGGTGAACACCAGATGCAGGACGGCGCTGACCGCGAAGGCCGCCGCCGGCCCGAAGTGGGCGGCCAGGTAGGCGCCGGCCGCCGGACCGATGATGCGCCCGATCGTCATCGGAAAGCTGTTCAGCGCCATCGCCGTCGACAGCTCGCCGTCGCGGATCAGGCTGGGCACGATCGACTGCATCGCCGGCCCGCCGACGACGAACCCGAACCCCACCAGCAGCGTGCCCAACAGCACCGGCACGGCGGCCGACATCCCCTGCAGCCCCGGCTGCACGAACAGCCAGCCGGCGATCACGCCCGAACCGGCGGTGCACAGCACCCGCCCGAGCAGGATCTGGCGCGCCGGGTTGCCGGTGTCGGCCCACTTGCCGCTGGTCGGGCTCAACACGAGCTGCGGTGCGAACTGGGCGACGCCCACCAGACCCACCATCAGCGCCGACCCGGTCACGTCGTACATCACGATCGCGGCGACGATGCCGTGGGTCCACACCGCGACGACCGAGAAGATCTTGCCCCAGAACAGGGCGCCGAACACCGGGTCGACCATCAGGCCCAGCGCACCGCGCGGCCGGGCCGAAGCCGGCGGCGTGGTGGTGAGGGGGCGCGATGACGTCACCCACTATGCATAGCAAATAGATGTTGTTTCGACGAAGTCGCAGGATCGGCGACTGTGGTAAACACACCGCTGTGTCAGCCGCGAGCCTGCTGGAGCCCGGTCGCACATGCTGGCGCGTGGAGCCCGCCGACCGATTCGCCTGCATCGTCGACGGCGCCGACTACTTCCGTCATGCCAAGGCGGCGATGCTGCGGGCCCGCCACCGCATCCTGCTGGTCGGCTGGGACTTCGACACCCGGATCGCCCTCGAGCGGGGCGGCTCGACGTTGCCCGGCCCCAATCGGCTGGGCGCCTTCCTGCAGTGGATGCTCTGGCAGCAGCCCGACCTGACGATCCATCTGCTGAAGTCCAACCTGCGGCTGCTGCCGGCGTTCGACGACCTGTGGTACGGCATCACGCCGGTCGCCCTGGTCAACCGGCTCAGCAGCTGGCGGCTGCACTTCGCGGTGGACGGCGCGCACCCCACCGGGTCGGTACACCACCAGAAGATCCTGGTCGTCGACGACGCGGTCGCGTTCTGCGGTGGTATCGACTTCACCGCCGAACGATGGGACACCAGCGAGCACCGGCACGAACACCGGCTGCGGCGGGTATTGGGCCGCGACTACGCGCCGCGCCACGAGGTCGCCGTCGCGGTCGACGGAGCGGCGGCGCGGGCGCTCGGCGATCTGGCCCGCGAACGGTGGCACACCGCGGTGGGTCGGGCGCTGGCTCCGGTCGGGTCCGGCCACGACACGTGGCCGGACACGCTGCAGCCTGCGCTGCGTCACGTCGATGTCGGGATCGCGCGCACGATGCCCCTGCACGCCGAGCAACGCGAGATTCGTGAGGTGGAGACGCTGAACCTGACCGCGATCGCCGCCGCCCGCGACGTCATCTACCTGGAGAACCAGTACCTGGCGTCGCGGGCCGTCGTCGAGGCACTGGCCGCTCGGCTGCGCGACCCCGCCGGCCCGGAGGTCGTCGTCGTTCTCCCGCGCGCCTCGGAGAGCCGACTGGAGCAGGAGTCCATGGACGGCGCTCGATACCGGATGCTCGGACTGCTGTGGGCCGCCGACGAGCACGGCCGCCTCGGTGTCTTCTGGCCGGTGACCGACGGTGAGAAGCCGATCTACGTCCATTCGAAAGTCCTGGTGGTCGACGGCCGGCTGCTGCGGATCGGGTCGTCCAACCTGAACAACCGCTCCATGGGCTTCGACAGCGAATGCGACGTGGCGGTCGAGGGACCGCCGAACGACCCGGACGACGAGGTGTCCCGGTTCGTCATCGCGACGCGACAACGGCTGATCTGCGAGCATCTTGGCGTCTCCCCAGAGGACTTCGAGCGGCTGCGGGAAGCCGGGATGACGTTTCTCGAGGTGGTGGAGGCGTTGCGCGGCACGGGGCGGACGTTGCGACGGTTCACCCCGCGCACGGTCTCGGACGAGGCCAGCCTGCTGGCCGAGAACGACGTCATGGATCCCGATCACGTCCCACGCTCACTGACCCGCAGCGTCCAACGCTTCCTGCGTGGCCTGAACAAATGACTCCGGGGGGTGTACACCCGTGCGGATCGGGGTAGGGCAAGAGCATGATTGCGCGTCTAACCGCTCTGGGGATCGGAGTCGTGGCCCTGCTGGTCGGAGTCGTCGGACTGCTCAGCCCGGTGAACATCTCACCGGGGCTCACCCCGGTGCCGTGTGGCACGGCGGTCGCGCCCGATCTCGAGAGCGCACGTCAGCAGGCGCCTGCCAACACCCAGACCTCCCCGCAGGAACTGCCGTACGACAGCGAATGGGTGGGCGACGTCGATTACGCACAGTTGTGCGACAAGGAGATCTCCGATCGCCGGGCCTGGACGATCACGGTGACCGTGGTCGGGGTGCTGTCGCTGCTCACCGCCGCCGCGCTGACTCTGCGCTCCCGGCGCTCACAGGACGCAAGTACCTGAACCAACCAGCAGCGGTGAGGCTTTCGCTCCCGCTCCGGGCAAAAACGATGGGCAGCACCTGAATTGCGTGCTGCCCATCGTCCATGTAGAACCCGTCATGCCCCGGGTGGACGCCCCGTCGGCACGTCGGGATCGTCGTCGGCGGGCGGCTCGGCCTCGCGCCACTCCTCGACGCGTGACGGCCGGTTGCCCTGCAACATGCCGCGCATCTCGGATTTCAACGCATCGTCCTCGCGCTGACCGTGTTTGGAGTTTCCCCGTTCCATCGCGTGCCCCTCTCTAGCTGGCGGGCTTGAGCGGATCGTGGCCGAGTGTCATCAGCCGGTGCCGCCAATGGTCCTGACCGGCGGTCGGCTCCAGATCATCGCGCCGCTGGGCGCGGATCCGGTCGACCACATTGCGCATCACCCGTTCGTCGTCGGCGGTCAGGTCGCCTCTCCGCTTCTGCAGAATGGCCAACACGTGACGGCCGGTGTCGCTGCCGGCGTGGTCGGGGAACTCCTCGGAGTGCTCGTCCGCGGAACGGACCCGTAACCACTCCGAAAGTTCCCGCGAGGTCATGTTGACCACGCGGTGGAACTCGTCCCACAACGCATCGTCGATGTCGACGTGACTCATCGTCGTCCCCCTCAGGTGTGCGCCGGGGTGTTGGCGAACTGATCGGTGATCGCCTGGCGAAACGCCGGCAGGTCCTTGGGGGACCGGCTGGTGATGAGATCGCCGTCGATGCACACCTGCTGATCGACCACCGTGGCACCGGCGTTGCGCAGATCGGTCCACAGGCTCGGATACGAGGTCAGGGTGCGGTCGCGCACGACGTCGGCTTCCACGAGCGCCCACGGGCCGTGGCAGATCGCCGCGACGGGTTTGCCGGAGCGCAGGAACGCGCCGACGAAGTCGACCGCTGCCCGCTCCAGCCGCAGCTTGTCGGCGTTGACCGTGCCACCGGGCAGCACGAGGCCGTCGTAGTCCTCCACCCGGGCGTCGGCGACGGCGCGGTCCACGACGAACGTGCCTGCCGGCTCCAGGTCGTGGTTGCGGGCTGCGATCTCGCCGGTCTTCACCGACAGCAGCTCGACGTGTCCGCCGGCGTCCTGCACTGCGGCGCGCGGCTGCTCGAGCTCGACCTTCTCGACACCGTCGGTGGCGAGGAAGGCGATCTTGCGGCCCTGCAGTTCGTTCGGCATTGCTGTACGTCCTTTCATTCGCTGGGACCTCACCGGAGGCCCCTGTGAGCGGTTACCCGCTCAGGCGCGGGGGTACAAGCATCGGCATGAAAATTCGACGATTGGCCCGCGCCGCAGCCGCCGCGGTGTTCGGTGTGACCGCGGCGGTGATGGGCGGGGTCGCCCCGTCGGCCAGTGCGCAGCCCTGCCCCGATGTGGACGTGGTGTTCGCCCGAGGTACGGGCGAGGCGCCCGGCGTGGGCGGTGTCGGCCAGGCTTTCGTCGATGCTGTGCGCGCCCAGGCGGCGGGCCGCACCGTCGGCGTCTATGCGGTGAACTACCCGGCCGGCGACAACTTCAGCGACCGCACCGCGTTCGCGAGCACCGTGGTGGACGGCATCCGTGACGCGGCCGATCACGTGCAGGCCGTCGCCGCCACCTGCCCGGATACCCGGATCGTCCTGGGCGGTTACTCCCAGGGCGCCGTGGTCGCCGGGTTCGTGACGTCGGCCCAGGTGCCCGACGGTGTCCCGGTCGAGTCGGTGCCCGCACCCATGCCGCCGGAGGTCGCCGATCACGTGGCGGCGGTGGTGCTGTTCGCGCTGCCTTCCGAGGAGTTCCTGCGTCAGTTCGGGGCACCGGCGGTGACGATCGGGCCGCGGTACGCCGACAAGACCCTGATGCTGTGCGCATCGGGCGACACAATCTGTTCCGGCGCCCCGGGCGGCGGACCCAACCTGGCGCATGCGCTGTACGGGTTGAACGGCTCGGTCAACGAAGCGGCCGCATACGTCGTGTCGAGGCTGTAGCCGGCGGCCTCCTACTCTCGAGCGGTGACCCTCACTTACGACGGCGCGCTGCGCGACGTCATCCGCGACCGGCTGGCCGGTCACGACCGCCGCAGCGTCGACGACCCCACCAAGCGGCACGCTGCGGTCGCGGTGGTCCTGGTGGACTCGGTGCTCGGCGAGGACCGCGTGGATCCCGCACCGGTGGACGACTGGATCGCCGGCCGGCCGATGCCGGAGGCTGGGCTGGACGGCCGCATGGTCGACGTCAGCGGCGGCGCGGCGTTCTTCTTGTGCCGTCGCGCCTCACGGTTGTCGTCGCATGCGGCCCAATGGGCGTTGCCCGGGGGACGGCTGGATCCCGGCGAGACGGTCGTCGAGGCGGCGCTGCGGGAACTGCACGAAGAGGTCGGTGTCGAACTGGCCGAGTCCGCGGTGCTCGGATTGCTCGACGACTATCCGACGCGGTCCGGATACGTGATCACCCCGGTCGTGATCTGGGGTGGCGGACGGCTCGACCCTCAGCCGGCGCCCGACGAGGTCGTGGCGGTCTACCGCGTGGGATTGCACCAGTTGCTGAGAGAGGACTCCCCGCGGTTCGTCTCGATCCCCGAGAGTCCGCGCCCGGTGGTGCAGATTCCGCTGGGCAACGACCTGATTCACGCACCCACCGGAGCGGTGCTGTTGCAGCTGAGGTGGCTGTGCTTGGAGGGGCGTAGCGATCGTGTCGACCAGCTCGAACAGCCGGTTTTCGCCTGGCGGTGAAGCGGTGCGGTTTTCGGATCCGCACCCGCGGGTATTTAGCCGGGCATGACGCAGACACCCCGCAGCGGCCGGCACCGCCGCGTCCGGCATTTCTATGCCGGCCGAGCGGCGTTGATGTCGGCCCTCGGTGTGGCGGCCGTGACCGGGTGGACTTTGGGTTCGGTCGATTCCGCGCCGAGTGACTCGGCTCCGCAGGCGCGCACCGCCGCGGCGGAAGCCCCGATCGAGATCCAGCGCACCGGCCAGGTGGTCGCCGTTTCCGAGAATGCCCTGACCACCGTCACTCCGGAGGGACACACCACCACATTCCGGCTCACCCCCGATACGAACCGGATCACCGGGGGTTTCGAGCCGAGCCAGAACGTCGTCGTCGTGGGCGTCGTCCACAATGGTGTGCACGTCGCCACGGCTGTCGCCGAGCGCGACGCCGTCGGACCTGGCGGGCCGCCGATGGATTACGGCCTGCCAGCCTGAGGGCTCGCCCGCCACTCGTCCAGCGCCTCTGCCAAACCCTGAGCCAGCACCGGTAATCGAGGAATCAACGTCAGCGCCCCGAGGAACTGCAATCGGCGCGCGGCATCCATCACGAGTTGGACACTCGGGTCCGTGCGCCGCAGACCACGTGCGAGGACCGCCCGGTTGTAGTCGGCTGTGGTCTGCGGTCCCATCAACGCCAGGTCCCACTCGACCGGACCTTCGCAGACATCCTCGAAGTCGGAGAAGCAGATGCCGCTCATGGTCCGGATCACGTTGTGCGACGGGCAATCACCCTGGATCGGCTGGGTGGTGACGCCGGGAAACGTGCGCCCGAAGGTGGCCCGGTCGGCCAGTATCGCTCGTAGCGAGGCGAACTCCGCGTGTGCCCGCGCGACGTCGTCAGTGGTCAGCAGCGACACCGTGTCGAGTCGAGCCATCATGTCGGGAAGGCCGTGATTGAACGGCGCCAGGAACGGCAGCGCGCCGGGATAGTCCGCGAGGCGCGCATGCAGTTCAGCGCTCCAGCACGCGTCCACGCCCCGGTACGGTCCGTGATCCGGGGCGAGGTCCGCCAGCTCCCAGAAGGTCATCGAGAATCCGTCGCGACGCACCGGTCGCCGGGGCAGCCGTGGTGAGGGCGGAATGACCGGAACGCCGCGCCGGTGCAGCCATGCGGCGACGTCGAGCTCGCGCTGCTGCCGGCCGATTTGTCGGTGCGGGGATTCGTCGCCGGTGGACACCACGGGTATCCGGGCCACCACCGGCTCGGGCTCCAGGTGCACGACCACGGAGAACACGTCGTGCAGGACGGTTGCGGTCCGAGCCCGCACCCCCAGCTCGTGGGCCGCGGACATCGCAGCCCGCATCGCGCGGCGGGTGCGGTCGGCGAGTTCGTCCGCGGTGAGCACGACGGTCACGATGACACGGGAAGACCTGCTCGAGCACCCCAATTTCCGCGGGTGCCGGGCTCAGCCGTCGTAACGCACCTGGGCCAGCTCGCCGTTGCGCCGGGCGTCGTGCTGGCGTTCGTCGTCGAATTCGCGGCTGCGCCGTTCGGCCTCTGCGCTGCCGCTGAACAAACCGGAATCGGCCTGCCGCTGGCCCCGGTAGGCGCCGTTCTGCTGGACCCGACGGTCACCGGTCTCGGTCTGGTACTCGAGCCGGCGGCGAGGCAGCGCACCCGGGCTGGTCCGCTGCAGCCACTGCACCATGCCCTCACGCACATCACAGCGCAGATCGAACAGCGCCCCCGCATTCGATGCGCTGACGAGCATGCGCACCCGCACCACGCCGTCGACGGCGTCGGTCACCTGCAGGACACCGACGCGTCCGTCCCACTTCGGGTTCGCCTGCAGGATGCGATCCAACTCGGCGCGCATGCCGTCGAACGGCACGGTGAAGTCCACGTCGAGCTCGGCGGTGCCCATCAGCTCCGTCGCGTTGCGCGTCCAGTTCTGGAACGGCTTGCTGGTGAAGTAGGTACACGGCAGCACGAGTCGGCGCTCATCCCACACCCTGACCACGACATAGGTCAGGGTGATCTCTTCGATCCGGCCCCACTCGTCCTCCAGGACGACGACGTCGCCCACGCGGATGGCCCCCGAGAACGCGATCTGGATTCCGGCGAACACCGACCCCAGCGAGGTCTGCGCGGCCAGGCCGGCGACGACGGACAGCACACCGGCGGAGGCGAGCAGCGTCTTGCCGATGTCGCTGAACGACGGGAACGTCATCAGGGCTGCCGCCCCGCCCAGCACGATGATGACCGCAACAGCCAGTCGGCGCAGGGTGGTGACCTGGGTCATGATCTTGCGCCGGTGCCGGTCGGCGTCGCCCAAGCCGGAGTCTCCGCCGGCGGCGAACCGGGTCAGCATCTGGCGTTCCACGACTTTGACGAAACTGGCCACGAGCCAGGTGACGGACGCGATCAGCGCCAGGAGCAGCAGGTGGTCGACCCATCCTCGCCAGCCGGCCTCGGCGGAGGCGGTGCGCTGGACCGCGGCGGTCGCGGCGATGATCATCAGCGTGGCGCGTGCCGGGCGCCGGGTCAGGTCGGCGACGTCATGCAGGACCTGGCTGCGGCGCCCCAACCGGTGCAGTAACCATGACAGCGCCACTCCGAGGAAGTAGGCAGCGACGACCGCACCGGCCACCCAGGCCGCAGTGCTGGCCACATTGGTTGCGGATTCGATTCCGGTCGATTCAGGCATGAAGCGATGACTCCTGGGGTGAAAGAGGTTTCATCGAGATGATCGGCGGCGCCGACTATGCCGCCGCGCGTAATGCGTTCCCGCCGCGCCGGTGCTGTCAAACGACACCCGCGCCATCAGGAGGGATGTGGGAGCGAGCTCACATCGGGCGGTCCGCTCTGCGCGCGATCTTGCTCTTGATCGCGGCGGGCAGGGCGTCGGCCACCGCCAGGGACGGCATCAGATCGGGCTCGAGCATCATCGCCCGGAACACCATTTCCACCGTCACGGTGTGGTCGGGACGGTCGATGATCTCGATGCGGTCACCGGCTCGCACAGTCCCGGGGGTGATGACGCGCAGGTAGGCCCCAGGTACCCCGGCGGCGGTGAAGGTCTTGATCCAACCTGGGATGCCGAGCCACGAGGTGAACGTCTTGCAGGGGGTCCGGGGCGAGGTGACTTCCAGCACCAGGCCGTCATCTCCGACGGCCCAGCGCTCGCCGATGAGGCAGTCGGTGACGGCGACGCCTGTCGTGGTCAGGTTCTCGCCGAACATGCCGTTGGTCAGTTCACGGTCGAGTTCGGCCTGCCACGAGTCGAGGTCTTCGCGCGCGTAGGCGTACACCGCCTGATCGTCGCCGCCGTGGAACTTCGCGTTGCCGATCGAATCACCGACCACCCCGCTGCCCAGCCCGCCGCGCCGCGGACCGGGCGCGCGGACCGCCAGCGGTTCGTCGCTCGGCCGCTTGTCGATCCCCGATCCGAGTGGGGTCTGCGCGGCGGGCGCGACCGCCTTGTTCACCGTCAATACCGAAGCCATATCCGAAACCTAACCGGATCATCAGACGGCCGCCGGGTTGACTTTCGGCCGAGCCGGCCGCAGTGTGTAACTACACAGATCTGTGAACCTGCGGCTTTCGGCGCGGGGTCGCCCGAAAGGAGAGCCATGACCGTCAGAACCGCCGTGACCGCTGGGCGCTCGATGTCCTTGACGGACAACGACATCATCGTCGACGGGGTGCGACTGGCCTACCGAGACCGCGGCGACGGCCCGCCCGTGGTGTTCCTGCACGGCACGCCGTCGTACTCCTACGAGTGGCGCGACGTGGTGCCGCACGTGGAGGCGGCCGGTTACCGCACCCTGACCTACGACCTGCTGGGTTACGGGGCTTCGGAGCGACCGCTGGACCGCGACACCTCCGTCACCGCGCAGGCAGCGCTGCTGGTCGAACTCCTCGACGAGTTGGACCTGGCCCGAGTCAACCTCGTCGCCCACGACATCGGCGGCGCGATCGGCCAGCGCTTGGCGATCGACTGGCCGGAGCGCGTCCACCGTCTTCTCCTCATCGACACCGTCAGCTACGACTCGTGGCCGTCGGCGACGTGGCGCCAGATCATCCGGGACAACCTCGACGACCATGCCGCCATGAGCGCCGCCGAATTCGAGCGCATGCTCACCCGTCAGCTCCAGATGACCGTCAGCGATGCGAACCGCATGCGCGGCGAGGTTCTCGAGGCGTATCTCGATCCGCACCGCAGCCCGCTGGGCCGCGCTTCCTTCTTCGACCATCAGGTCCGGCATTACGACTCGGCGCACACCGAGAGCCTGACGGCCCGTCTCGGCGACCTCGACCTGCCGGTGCGCATCCTGTGGGGAGGACGCGACCAGTGGCAGCCCGTCAGCTACGCCGAGCGCCTCACGGCCGACATCCCCGGCGCGGAACTCGTCGTGTTGCCCGAGGCCGGCCACTTCGTGATGGAGGACGACGCGGCAGCTGTCACCCGCGAAGTCCTCGACTTTCTCGCCGCCTGAGGATTACTCGAGAAGCTCCCACTGGTCGTTCTCACCGATCGGCGCCGCCGTGAGCCGTACGGTGCGCTCGTCGCCGTCCTCGTCGGCGGCCGTGCAGTCGAACGTCTGCCCGATCTCCACCGCCTTCAGGCCCTCCCCGCACGTCACGGTCACCGGGAAGCCGAGCTGATTGGTCAGCTCGTCCGACAGCGTGGTTCCGACGCTGGGCAGATCGTAGAGCGTGTCGAGAGTTTCGAAGTTGACGTTGTAATCCTCGTCGGTGACCGTCGACTCGACCCGCACCGACTGATCACCCACCTGCGCGGTGCAGAGGATCTTCTCGCCGGGCCCGGGATTCTGGTCTTGCGGGCAGTCGACCGACGAAACCTGTTGGGAGATCGTCTCGTAGCTGGTGTTCAGCTCGTCGGTGATCGCGTTCTGCAGCTTCTCGTGGTCCAGCCCGCCACTGGAGAACGAGAAGCTGCAGGCGGTGAGCAACAGTGCCGACGCACAGGTCAACAGCGCGGCGCGATGAGTCGATGTGGCCATCGGAGTTCCTCGATCCCTGGCGAAGGAGCACCAAGATCATAATTTGCCGAAAGGTTCAGGTAAACACCTCGTTCACAGGCCGGCCGGATCGTCGGGGACGTCCACGGCATAGCGCTTCAGCACGTCGAGCGGGACGGCGTCGAGCGTCCGTTCGTGCGTCGAAGCCAGGACGACGGGGCATGCCCGCCCGTCCTGATGGGCGCGCAGCCAGTTCAACGCGGTCACACACCAGCGGTCGCCGGGCACCAGACCCGGGAACCGGTAGGCGGGCATCGGGGTCGACAGGTCGTTGCCGATCCCACGCTGGTGAGCCAGGAAGTCGGCGGTCATGACCCCACAGATGGTGTGTAGGCCCAGGTCCTGTTCGTCGGTGCTGCAGCAGCCGTCACGGTAGAAACCGGTCACCGGATCGGTGCCGCATTCGTGCAGCGGTTGGCCGAGAACGTTGCGGTCTGCCATCCGTCCAGTATCGCGCCTTCAGATGCTGAGGCGGCGATAGCGCTGCAGCCGGCGGATCCCCTCGGCCGGTGGTGCCCCTTCGACCGGCAGCAGCGCGTCGCGCAGTCGTTTGGCCACCGCATCGACGTCCAGATGCATCCCGATGGCCACCAGCGAATTGGCCCTCGCGCGCGGGGGTGCGGCCGCGAGGTGGATCGACGGCCCGACCACGTTGACGGTGTAGGCGCGCGTGGTGGACCGGTACCGGATCGCCACCGTGCCCTTCAACCGGTAGACACCCGGCGGCGGATCCTCCAGCAGATCGATCACCGCGCCGGGATCGACGCAGCCGTCGCCGATCTCGGTCACCGCGTCGGCGTGCACGTGGTCGGGATCGTGGGCGTGCGCCTCGTCGAAGGACAACTCGCGCAAGGTGAGCTGCCCGGATTCCTCCTCGGCCGCCGACACGTCGTAGAGCAGCGCGGGGTCGATGCGACCGGCGACCGCCCCGACGACCTGCGCGTGCGGGTTCAGTTCGCGCACCCGGCCTTCCACTCGCTGCAACACGGCGTCACGGTCGGTCTCGGCGATCTGATCGAGCTTGTTGACCACCACCAGGGTCGCCGCGGCGTAGCGGGCAGGCGGGGTGGGATCGCGGTCCACGGTCTGAAAGTGGGTCACCGCGTCCAGGACGTCGACAACGCCGCCCGGTCGTACGCCGTCCACGCCACTGAACCGGAGCATGCGGGCGATGGCCAGCGGGTCGGCCAGGCCGCTGGCCTCCACGATGATGGCGTCGAGCCGCAACTTCGGGTCGGCCAGCCGGGCCAGTGCCACGTCGAGCCCGCCGTCGTCGGGCAGGCAGCAGATGCAGCCGCCGGCGATCGACGCCGGCTCGTCGACCTGACCGGTGACCAGTCCGGCATCGACGTTCAGTTCACCGAAGTCGTTGATCACCACGCCGATCCGGGCATCGGGACTGCGCAACACATGGTTGAGCAGGGTGGTCTTCCCGGCGCCCAGATATCCGGTGAGCGCGATGACGGGTATCGGTTGCACACCGCTCCTTTCAGGGCTTCAGCGGAAACCTGCTGCGCCGCCGTCGACCAGGATGGTTTGCGCGGTGATGAACGACGCTTCGTCGCTGAGCAGAAACGCCACCGCAGGACCGATGTCGGTCGACACGTCACCGAGGCGGCCCATCGGCACCCCGCGCAGACTGCGTTCATAGGCGTCCGGTGCCATCTCCCGCCAGGCGCGGATCCCGTCGGACTCGGCGAACGGACACACCACGTTGACCCGAATGTTGTCGCGGCCCCATTCCAGCGCAGCGACCTTGGAGATGCCGCGGATGGCCTCCTTGGCGCCGGCATAGGCGCCGAACTTCGGCTTGCCCATCGTCCCGGAGCCGGAACCGAGGTTGACGATGCTTCCGCCACCGGCGGCCAGCAGAACCGGGTGCACCGCCTGCATCAACTCGAACGTGGCCCGGGGCCCGACATCGAACACCAGGTTGTAGTCGGCGCGGGTGATCTCCATGAACCGCTTGGGTTCGTTGGTCGCGATCGCGTTGTTGACCAGGCCGTGCACCGCGCCCCAGCGCTCGACCGCTGTGCCGACGATGCGTTCGGCGCTGTCGGGGTCGCGAAGATCGAGCACCAGGGGTGCGACACGGTGGTCCGCAGCCGCCAGTTCTGCGGTGGTTTCCTCGAGTAACCGCTCGTCACGGTCGACCAGCAGCGCGGTGGCGCCGCGTTCGGCGACCGCGGCGGCGATGCCCTTGCCCACCCCGCGGGCCGCACCGGTGATGATGACGACGCGCCCGTCGAGCAGCGTCGCCGGCACCCGGGCCGTCACGCGGCACGCTCGAGGTTGTTCTTGACGATCACACCGTCTTTGACGATGAGGCACAGATTGTCCTCGGGCTTGCCGAGAAGACCGAGATCGGCCAGCGGGTCACCGTTGACGAGCAACACATCCGCCCATGCGCCGCAACGGATCTCGCCCAGTCGGGCGGCCCGGTACGGGTCCCGCTCGCCGGCGAGCCGGAACAACTCGGCGTTACCCGAGGTGACCATCTTCAGCGCCTGGGCGTTGGTCATGTACTCGCCCAGTCGCGTCATCATGTCGCTCTGCAGCGCATCCCGGTCCGGCTCGAACAGCAGATCCGTGCCCCAGGCCACCTTGACGCCATGTTTGGTCGCCCATCGGTACAACTGATCGGTGCCCGCGCAGATCTCCTTGTTCTTCGCGGCGCTGTCCGGGTTGAGGAAGCCGTGATCGTGTTCGGCGAACGGCTGCGTGGACAGCCACACGCCGCGCTCGGCGAGCATGGCGATCGTCGCCTCGTCGGCGAGATGGCCGTGCTCGATCGACTTCACGCCCGCCTCGACCGCGCGACGGATCCCGGTGACGTTGTAGACGTGGGTGGCGACGTAGGTGCCGTAGTCCTCGGCGGCCTGGACCGCGGCCCGCAGTTCGGCGGCGGTGAACTGCACGGTGTAGAGCGGGTCGTACAGCGAGGCCGCCCCGCCACCGACCATCAGTTTGATCTGGGTGGCACCGAGCTTGAGTTGTTCCCGCACCGCGGCCAGCACGCGTTCCGGACCGTCGGCGACCCGCATGAAACCGATCTGTTCAGCGCGGGACTCTTTGCCCCCCAGCGCCGTCGGACGTTCATAGACGAAGCTGAAATCGCCGTGTCCACCGGTCTGGGAGATCGCGGCCTGGCTGGGGTAGATGCGCGGCCCCAGCTCGGGTTGGGCGTCGATGACCTTGCGGATACCTGCGGTGTCGCCGGCCATGTCCCGCACCGTGGTGAAGCCGCGCAGCAAAGTGTCCTTGGCTTTCGCCAATGTCGCGGCGGCGAGCTGCGTCTGCGAACCCATGACGAGATCGATCACGGTGTTGGCCATGCCGACCAGGTGGACATGGGCGTCGGTCATCCCCGGCATCAGCGTGCGCCCGGCCCCGTCGATGACCACATCATCGTCGCCGGCGCTGATCGGCGACGACTCGACAGCGGCGATGGTGCGGCCCTCGATCAGGACATGGCCGTCACTCAGGTGCTCGGAGACACCGTCGAAGATCCGGACGTTCTCGATCAGTAAGCGCCGGCCCGCCGACGTGTCCGCGCCCATCCTGGCCACCTCCTCGTGCGTCCCGCACAGGTTAGCCCGCCACCGGACCCGCACCGTCGGGGAGCCTCGGTCGGTCGGGATGCCGAACTCCGAGAAGTGGTGCAGACATGGATCAGCCGGGCCTGATCAGGTCTCAGGCCCGGCTAGTCCGCTCAGCTCAACTCAGGGAGCAGGGATGGTGGCGCAACCCACGCCCGGGATGCAGCCGCTCGCGCCGCCCGGGCCGGCAGTTCCGCTCGGGCCGACGGGACTCAGGCTGCCGGTCGCGCCTTCGGGACCCGCGGCTCCGGCCGGGCCGCCGGGAATGGCGCCCGAGGCTCCGCCGGGACCCGCTTCGCCACCGGGACCGCCCGGGATGGCGCCTTCGGCGCCGCCCGGGCCGGCCACGCACGGCCCGCCGTCGGGGTTCACGCATGCCGGCGGCGGCGGTGGCGGAGGCGCCGGCGGCGGAGGATTGGCTCCCGCCAACGGAGCAGTCGTGATCGCGGCCGCCGCGGCGCCCACGAAGAACAGGGATCCGAGGTTAAATGTCTTGTGTCGCATGACAGAGCAATAACCCGATAGCGCACAATCAAAACCCCCTAACTTTCTCGGGTGGCATCCTGGCCAGATGGGATTGCTGATCCGGCTGATCGAGCTCTTGGTGATTGCGCTGCCGCTGGTTGGCGTGGGTTACGCGACCTTCAGGGCCATCGCCTCGGCACGCTCGCGGGACCAGGTCCAAGCGCCTCCAGCCGATCCACAGCTACCGGCAGACTCCGATGCGGCGCAGCGGCGGGTGGTCGAGCGCACCATCGAAGAGCACGACCGGACCGACACGAGGTGGTTGGACTACGAGCTCGACGTGGCGAAGCTGCTCGACTATCCGCTGATGACCGACATGCGAGACCCGGTGACCGAGCGGTTCCACCGTGCGAAGCTACGAGCGGACTTCCTCCGGCCTGCCGACACCGTCGACCTCGTCTCTGACCGGGACTCCGCACGCGAATACCGCGACGCAGTGCAGGAATACGTGACGGCATTCGACATTGCCGAAGCCGAGGCAATTCGCCGCCGCCGCAGCGAGTTCGGTGACGACGAGCAGGAGCGGCTGTCCCGTGCGCAGCGGCTGCTGCGAGTCGCTTCTGACGCCGCGGCGACCACGCAGGAACGCGAACGTGCCTACCAGCTGGCCCGTCGTGAGCTCGACGGATTGATCGTGCTGCCGGAACGGGCTCGGGTGGCACTGGAACGCGGAATCAGCGGCGAACTGGGAAGCTGACGTTTCGGTGTGGGCCTTCGTTGCGAGGCTTGTTCTGTCCATGTCCTGTCGGACCTTGCGCTGGTGATCGTGCGCTGGTGATCGTGCGCTGGGGCTCGCGCGCTGTCGGCGTCACCCGCGTTGATGCGACTGGTGGCTCGTTGGGGGCGTGTTCGTGACGTTCATTCCTGGGAGTCCGTGGCGTTCTTCCCCCGGAGTGAGCTAGTCATCGTCAATCGCGTTTCAACCCCGATTGCGATTGGCCCCACTTGCGAACCCCGCTTGGTGCTGCGTGTCGCGGGTCGGACCCCGCTTGGTCCTGCGGTTGTCTCGGGTCGCGAGTCGGACGCCGCTTGGGGTTATCCCCAATCGGGTTTTCAGGTTTATCCCCAATCGCGTTTTCATCCCCAACCTGAGCGGGGGAACGCCGATCGCCGGACGCATGGTCGCCCTACGCCGATAAAATCGCACACATGTTCGACGATTCGCTTCCTGGTCCGGCCGCGCTGGCCGACGCCTCGGATCGCGAATTGATCGACGCCATCGCGGGCTGGTCCACCACCGCGGCCGCCGCCCAGGCCCGACTGTTGGCCGCGCTGGCCGAACGACGCCGCCGCGCCGAGGCCACCGCTGAGGCTGATCCGGCGCGGGCCCGATGGGCCTGCGACCCCGTCGACGAGGCCGCCGCCCAGATCGGCTGCGCGCTGACCGTCTCCCACGGCCGCGCCCTGTCGCTGATGGACACCGCGGTCATCCTGCGCGACCACCTGCCCCGCCTCAACGCCCGCTTCCTGGCCGGACAGGTCAGCGAGCGGGTGGTCGCGCGCATCGTGTGGCTGTGCGCCCTGGTCGTCGACGATGCGGTGTGGACCCAACTCGACGACCAGTTCGCCGCCGCAGCCACCACCTGGGGAACGCTGTCGGGCGACAAACTCGACACCGCGATCACCGTGTGGATCCACACCCTCGACCCCGACGCCGTGCGCCGCGCGGCCAGCGCCCAACGCGGCCGCGACTTCCGCATCACCGGCCGCGATCACACCGCCGGCACCACCACCGTGTGGGGACGAATCACCTCCATCGACGCCGCCATCGCCGCCGCCCGGCTCAAAGCCATGGTCACCAGTGTCTGCCCCGACGACCCGCGCACCACCGCCCAAAAACGCGCCGACGCCTTCGGCGCCGTGTTCGCCGGAGCATTCCATCTGAACTGCCTATGCGGAAAACCCGACTGCCCCGCCGCCACGGTCCCCGACGCCCGCGCCACCAGCGTCACCGTCCACGTCGTCGCCGACGCCGCCTCCCTCGACGCCACCCCCGACCCCACCCTGCACGGCAGCGGCGAGGAACCCGCCCCCGACACCGAAGCTACCGCCCACTCCGATCCCGAACCTGCCGCCGACTCCGATCCCGACCCCACATCCGAACCCGCCCCGGGACCCGCGCACACTGCTCAACCACCCACCGCGAACCTGCAACCCGTACCCCCAACCGCAGAGCACACCGCACCCGAACCACAGGCGGCGGCCGACCCCGGCACGGAGCAGCCGTCGGAGCTTGCAGCCCGGCCGAAGCCGCAGCCCCCGTCGCAGCCAGAGCCCGGTGTCCCCGAGCCCCCGTCACCGCCCGACCCTTCACCGCCCCCGGGCAGGACGCCCGCCCCCGCCGCACCCGCACCCCGTCCGGCGGTGATCCTCGGGCTGCGCGGAGCAGTGCTCCCCCCAGCACTGCTGGCCGAGGTCCTCACCCACGGCGCCACCACCCGCACAGTCGTCGACCCCCGAGCACTGCCGCTGCACCCCGGCTACCGGCCCACCACCGCCCAAGACGAATTCGTCCGCTGCCGCGACCTGACCTGCCGCGTCCCCGGCTGCGACCGCCCCGCCATCGGCACCGACCTCGACCACAGCAACCCCTGGCCCGCCGGACCCACCCACCCCAGCAACCTCAACGACAAATGCCGCCTACACCACCTCCTCAAAACCTTCTGGGAAAACTGGACCGAACAGCAACAACCCGACGGCACCCTGCACCTCAGCACCCCCACCGGACACACCTACACCACCACACCGCTCTCGGCGCTGCTGTTCCCCACCTGGACCACCACCACAGACCCACCCACCCGACCACAACCCACCCGCCCCGCACCGCCCCCCAGCCCGGGGCGGGCACTGAAGATGCCCCGACGCCAACGCACCCGCGCACAAAACCGCGCCGCCTACATCACCGCCGCCCGCCAACACAACGCGCTCCAAGCCGAACTCGACCGCGCCGCCGAGGAGAAAGCCGCCGAACAACGCCGCGCCCGCCGCAACGCCATCCCCCACAACCCCCGAGACCCCGAATGGCACGCCCGACAAGAGGCTGTCGACGAACTGCGGCAATCACTCAACCGCCCAACCGGCTACGACCCCAATGAGCCACCACCGTTCTGAGCGGTCCGGGGCTAGCCGGGGGCTAGCCGGGCTGGTCGACCGAGGCCTTCTCCAGGTCGGCAAGCGCTTCACCGGTGTACACCGCCAGCCGCTGCAGGCTGGGCAGTCGGTCGCGGCAGCCCACGAAGCCCAGGTTGATGGTGTCGGCGTAGCTCTGCAGCGTGATGTTCAACGCCATCCCGTGGATGGGGATCGACACCGGATACGTCGCCTCGAGCCGGGAACCGTTGAAGTACAACGGCTCCGGCGGGCCCGGCACGTTGGAGACACACAGGTTGAACGTGTACGGCCACGGCGGTGCGACACCGGTCAACGCCCCGGCGATCTGCCCACCGGCCGGGGCCAGCAGCGCTGCGCTGTAAGCGATGATCGCGGTGGGCGACATCGTCTGGAGCTGGGCCTTGGCCGCACGGGTTGCCGCGGTGATCGTCTGTAGCCGCTCCACCGGGTCGGCGATGTCCGTCCCCATCGGCGCCAGGATCGCACCGACCGCGTTACCGCCCCCCTCGTCACCCTTGGGTCGCACATTGACCGGCAGGAAGGCGACCAACGAACGCTCCGGGAGTTCGTCCATGTCAGCCAGGAATGTGCGCAGTCCGCCGCCGATGATGGTCAGTGCCACGTCGTTGATGGTGGCGCCGTGCTGAGAACTGAGCGCCTTGAGTCGATCGAACTCGTACTGCTGGGTGGCGAACCGACGATTGCGGCTGATGCGCGCGTTGAGGATGCTGTGCGGCGCTGAGGCCGACCCCGCGATGTGGGCGTACTCGCCGTCGCGGCGGATCTGGGTCTTGACCAGAGCGTTGGTCAGGTCGAGCGCCGAGCTCACCCCGCCGGTGACCGTGGAGCCGAGACCGCCGAGCGCTCGCAGTGTGGCCGTCAACGGGTTCGACGTGCCGGCCTCGCGCGGCGGCCGCGACGGGACCGGGACGTTGAAGAACATCCGGTCGTCCGTGGAATCCCGATCCTTGGACAGGCTGCGGCCTAACATCCGCATCGCGCTGTACCCGTCGACAAGGGCGTGGTGGATCTTCATGTACAGCGCGAAGCGACCGCCCTCGAGCCCCTCGATGACGTGCAGCTCCCACGGCGGACGGGTCAGGTCGAGATGGTTGCTGTGCAGCCGGGACACCAGGATGCCCAGCTCGCGCTCGTCACCCGGACTGGCCAGCGCCGACCGGCGAACGTGATAGTCGAAGTCGAAGTCGACGTCCTCCACCCAGCTGTGCAGCGGGCTGAACTGCAGCCGGGGATGAGCCAGCTTGCGGTTCCACGGGGCCACCACCTCCTGGCGGCGCGCCTCGTCGATCATGCGGCGCAGATAGTCGCGTGGCGCATCGGCGGGGGGAGTGAAGGGCAGCAGACCCGCGACGTGCATCTTCGAGCTCGACGTCTCGCCGTAGATGAACAGCAGATCCTGGGGGCTGAGGCGCACAGAGCTCACCGCGCAAACGCTACGCCGGTGTGGTCAGGTTCCACAGAAAGTTCGGAAGGAGGCGGTGAACTCCTTCTGACCCGGCTCGGCGTAGCGCTCCAGTTCGGCCCGCTCCTCGAAGGGCGAACCGACCGCGGCCATCAACGCCTCGAAGGGCGCCAGATCGCCGGCGGTGGCCGCCGTCAGCGCCTCCTCGACGAGGTGGTTACGCGGAATGTAGACGGGGTTGGCGCGGTCCATCAGATCGGCGTCGGGCTGCAGGGCGCGCCAGCGCGTGAGCCAATCGTCGAAGGTGGCCAGGTCGATGAACTCACCGCGCACCGGTTCGGCATCACCGCGGGCGGCCTCGGCCAGCCGCCGGAAGAACGACGTGTAGTCCAGCCCGTTCTGCTGCAGCTGGGTCAGCACTTCGCCGGCCAACCCGCCCACGACATCGCCCGGGACGTGAGGCAGCCCCAGCTTGTCCGCCATGCCGGCCGTCCAGCGCCGGTCGTAGTGCCCCTGGAAGGCGTGCAACGACGTCTCCGCCAGCTTGATGGCCCGTTCGGTGTCCTCGTCGAACAAAGGCAGCAGGGCTTCGGCGAAGCGGGCCAGGTTCCACAGCGCGACCGAGGGTTGGTTCCCGTAGGCGTAACGGCCCCAGCTGTCGATCGAGCTGTACACCGTCTCCGGGTCGTAGGCCTCCATGAAGGCGCACGGACCGTAGTCGATGGTCTCGCCGGAGATCGTCATGTTGTCGGTGTTCATCACACCGTGGATGAATCCCACCAGCATCCACCGCGCCACGAGATCGGCCTGGGCGGCGATCACCGCGTCGAAGAGGGCCAGGTAGGGGTGCTCGGCGTCGGCGGCCGACGGGTGATGGCGCGCGATGGCGTGGTCGGCGAGCCGTGTGAGCAGCGGTCGATCGCCCGTCGACGCGGCGTACTGGAAGGTGCCGACCCGCAGATGGCTGGAAGCGACGCGGGCCAACACCGCGCCGGGCAACTGCGTCTCCCGGTACACCGGCCGGCCGGTGGCCACCACCGCCAGCGCGCGGGTGGTCGGCACTCCGAGTGCGTGCATGGCCTCACTGATCACGTATTCGCGCAGCATCGGACCCACCGCGGCCAGACCGTCCCCGCCGCGCGCGAACGGCGTGCGCCCCGAGCCCTTCAGATGCAGGTCGCGCATCCGGCCCTCAGCGTCGGTGAGCTCACCGAGCAACAGGGCACGCCCGTCACCGAGCCTGGGCACGAACCCACCGAACTGATGGCCGGCGTACGCCTGAGCGGCAGGCGCTGCCCCCTCAGGCACGTCGCTGCCGAGCAGCAGTCCCAACCCGGGTCCGCGCAACCAGTCGGGATCGAGGCCCAGTTCACCGGCGAGGACGGTGTTCAAGACCAGCAGGCGCGGTTCGGGTGCTGACTCGGCCTGCCAGCGCACCGCCAGTTCGGGGAGGTCGCTGACGAACCTGTCCTGCAGCGCGATACTCACCCCATCCAGCCTACGGAGCGAGCGGGATGACGGCGATGGCGTCGACCTGAGACGCGACGGCGAACCGGCGGTCGCTCTCCTCGAGCACCAGCGCACCGACCGGATCGGTGTACTGGCCGTCCTCCGGCAGCACCAATGCCCGCTGACCGGGCGCCACATCGGCAATCTGGATGGCCGACGCGGGCGGTTGCACCTGGGTCATGCCGGTGTCGGCAAGTTGCCACACCAGCGGTGGGTAGGTCTCCGGCCGGTCGCATCGCCACGTCATGAGGCTCAACTCCGGCAGCCCCTCGCTCGGCCACCACAGCTTGGGCACCCGGGACCCGCTCTCGGCGTCGGTGCCGGCGACGTCGTAGGTCTGCTGCGAGCCGTCGGCGTCGGTGATCGCCACGGCCGCCGTACCGCAGGCGCCATCGGTGGCTCGGTAGAGGGCATACGCCAGCCGCGCGCCGTCAGCGCTGAGCCGGGCGACCGTCACCGGACTGTTCGCATCCACCTGCCCGAGGGACGCCGGCGGCACGGAGCCCCGGACCGCGTACAGCGTGTCAGGCCCACCGAACGGCGACGGGGGTTGTTCGACGCGGGCGATGACGGCGGTGCCGCCGCGCGCCACGATCAGCCGGGGCTCGCCGGGCCGGATCCCGGCCACCGGCGGCAGGTCGACGATCTGCGCCAGCGCGGGCTGCGCGTCGGGGTCGGCCAGGTCCAGCTGCATCAGCCGGTTCGGCTGCTCCCACCACACCACGGTGCTCCCCCCGCCGGTGCCGACGGCAGAACCCACGTCGACGGGCAGCGTGTTCGACTCTCCGGTGGAGACGTCCAGGGTGGTCAAGGTGTTGTCCGCCGTCCTGGCGAACACGAAGCGGTAGTCCTCGGTGGTGATCAGGTCGTTGGACGGCGGAAACGTGCCCGCAACCGACGCCACGACCGTCGTCCCGTCCACGACCCCGATCTCGTCAGCCGATCGATAGGCCAACCGCGGCCCGCTCGGTGCCGGCGGGGCGGTGGTCGTCGGATCGAACGGCGAACTGGGCAGCGCAGTGCTGGACGTGGTGGACCCGGGTGGGGGTTCCACCCCGGTGCACGCCGCGAGCGCGGCCGCGAGCATCGTCATCAGGACGATCAGCAGCGGGCGGGCCTGGAGAGGTTTATGAGCAAGGTTCATGAGGCTTCCTCCATGAATACACGCAGACGCCCGAACGCGGCCTTCCCGTCGGGTCGGTATCGTGATTCACCCGGATGACCTGCCCGCCCCGAGTACGTCAGATGTGGAGCTAATACCTGTGAGCCTGAACACCATCGCGCTCGAGCTGGTGCCCCCGAACGTCGATCGGGGCCGCGAGCACGCACTGGAGGAGGCCGAGAAGGTCCTGCGGTGCTCCAAGGAAGCGGGCCTCGAGGACCGCATCCGCCACGTCATGATCCCGGGGATGATCGAGGAGGACGACGGGCGGCCCGTGGAGATGAAGCCCAAGCTCGACGTGCTGGACTTCTGGTCGATGATCAAGCCGGAGCTGCCGGGCATCAAGGGCCTGTGCACCCAGGTCACCGCATTCATGGACGAGGACGCGCTGCGTACCCGGCTGACCGAACTCGGCGACAGCGGGTTCGAGGGCATCGCCTTCGTCGGCGTGCCCCGCACGCTCAACGACGGCGAGGGCACCGGTGTGGCTCCGACCGACGCGTTGTCGCTGTTTCAGGGCGTGGTGGAGCACCGCGGGGCGATTCTGATCCCCACCCGTGAGGGGGAGCAGGGCCGGTTCAACTTCAAATGCGACCGCGGCGCCACCTACGGCATGACCCAGTTGCTGTACTCCGACGCGATCGTCGGGTTCCTCCGCGAATTCGCCGCCACCACCGACCACCGGCCCGAGATCCTGCTGTCGTTCGGGTTCGTGCCGAAGGTCGAGAGCCGCATCGGGCTGATCGAGTGGCTCATCCAGGATCCCGGCAACGAGGCGGTGGCGGCGGAACAGCAGTTCGTCCGCACGCTGGCCGAAACCGATCCGGCGGGTCGGCGGGCGATGATGCTGGATCTCTACAAGCGCGTCATCGACGGGGTGGGCGAGCTCGGCTTCCCGCTGTCGGTGCATTTCGAGGCGACCTACGGCGTCAACACCCCGGCGTTCGAGACGCTCGCCGAGATGCTGGCCTACTGGTCGCCCGACACGCGCTGAACCGTCTGCCGAGGTGTCCGACCCGTCCCCCGCCACGATCCGCGAGCTGCGCGCCCGCCTCGACGGCGTCACCCTCCGTGACGCCGCCCGGCTCGGGCGGCGCCTGAAGAAGCTCGGCGGGGACCCGGGAAAGCTAGACCAGTTCACCGCCGCGCTGGCGGCGGCCGAGGGGTTGGTGGCGTCCCGACGGGCCGCGGTACCGCAGATCAGCTACCCCGATCTGCCGGTCAGCGCGAAGCGGGAGGACATCGCGGCCGCGATCGCGGCCAACCAGGTGGTGATCGTGGCCGGCGAGACCGGCTCGGGCAAGACCACCCAGCTGCCCAAGATCTGTCTGGAACTCGGCCGCGGTATCCGCGGCACCATCGGACACACGCAGCCGCGCCGGCTGGCTGCACGCACCGTCGCCGCCCGCATCGCCGACGAACTCGGCACCCCGCTGGGGGAGACGGTCGGCTACACCGTGCGATTCACCGACCAGGCCAGCGACCGCACCCTGGTCCGGTTGATGACCGACGGCATTCTGCTGGCCGACATCCAGCGGGATCGCCGTCTGCTGCGCTACGACACGCTGATCATCGACGAAGCGCACGAGCGCAGCCTCAACATCGACTTCCTGCTCGGCTATCTGCGCGAGCTGCTGCCGCGGCGCCCGGATCTGAAGGTGATCGTCACCTCGGCGACCATCGAGCCGGAGCGATTCGCCGCGCACTTCGGCACCGCAGCCGGCCCCGCCCCGATCGTCGAGGTGTCCGGGCGCACCTACCCGGTCGAAATCCGCTATCGGCCACTGGAAGTGGTGGTGCCCGTCGAGGGGGCGGGAGATTCCGACGATCCTGACGACCCCGACCACGAGGTCGTGCGCACCGAGTTGCGCGACCAGACCGAGGCCATCGTCGACGCGGTCGCCGAGTTGGAAGCCGAACCCGCAGGCGATGTGTTGGTGTTCCTGTCCGGGGAACGCGAGATCCGCGACACCGCCGAGGCGTTGCGGGGTGCGGTGGGACCGGATGTGGAGGTGTTGCCGCTGTACGCCCGGCTGCCGACCGCCGAGCAGCAGAAGGTGTTCGCCGCTCACCAGGGGCGGCGGATCGTGTTGGCCACCAACGTCGCCGAAACCTCGCTGACCGTGCCGGGTATCCGCTACGTGGTCGATCCGGGCACCGCGCGCATCTCCCGCTACAGCCGCCGGACCAAGGTGCAGCGGCTGCCGATCGAGCCGATCTCGCAGGCGTCGGCGGCGCAACGGGCCGGCCGATCCGGACGCACCGCACCCGGGGTCTGTATCCGGTTGTACTCCGAAGACGACTTCGCGGCACGCCCGCGCTACACCGAGCCGGAGATCCTGCGCACCAACCTCGCCGCCGTCATCCTGCAGATGGCCGCCCTCGGATTCGGTGACATCGAGGGCTTCGGTTTCCTCGACCCGCCCGACGCCCGCAGTATCCGCGACGGAGTGGCGTTGTTGCAGGAGCTCGGCGCCTTCGAGGGCGCTGAGCTCACCGCCGTCGGGCGGCGCCTGGCGCAGATTCCGGTCGATCCGCGGCTGGGCCGGATGATCCTGGCCGCCGACGCCGAGAACTGTGTCCGCGAGATGCTGATCCTGGCTGCGGCACTGTCGATTCCGGATCCGCGGGAGCGGCCCACCGACCGCGAGGACGCCGCCCGGCAGAAGCATGCCCGCTTCGCCGACGAGCACTCCGACTTCGTGTCGTTCCTGAACCTGTGGAACTACCTCGGTGAGCAACGGAAAGAACGATCGGGCAGCTCATTTCGGCGGATGTGCCGCGACGAGTTCCTGCACTACCTGCGTATCCGGGAATGGCAGGACCTGGTCGGCCAGCTGCGGGGCATCTGTCGCGACCTCGGCATCACCGAACAGGACGAGCCGGCCGATCCGGGGCAGATACACCAGGCGCTGACCGCGGGGCTGTTGTCGCACATCGGGTTCCGGGAGGGCGACGGACGGGACTATACCGGTGCCCGCAACGCGCGGTTCGTCCTGGCGCCCGGGTCGGTACTGACCCGGCGCCCGCCCCGGTGGGTCGTCGTCGCCGATCTCGTCGAGACCAGCCGGCTCTACGGCAGAACCGCGGCGCGCATCGACCCCGAGGCCGTGGAACGGGTGGCCGGGCACCTGGTGCAGCGCACGTACAGCGAACCACACTGGGATGCCAAGCGCGGCGCGGTGATGGCGTTCGAGCGGGTCACGCTCTACGGGCTGCCGCTGGTGGCGCGCCGCCGCGTCGGCTACGCACAGGTCGATCCAGAGGTGTCCCGCGGCCTGTTCATCCGGCATGCGCTCGTCGACGGCGAGTGGCAGACAAAGCACCACTTCTTCCGCGACAACGCCCGCCTGCGAACCGAACTCGCCGAGTTGGAGGACCGCGCCCGGCGCCGTGATCTGCTCGTCGGCGACGACGAGATCTTCGCGTTCTACGATGCGCGGATCCCGGCCGAGGTGGTCTCGGCGCGGCACTTCGACGGGTGGTGGCGCACGGCGCGGCACCGCACACCGGATCTGCTCACGATGACGCGCGCGGATCTGCTGCGCTCGGACACCGACGACGAGCAGCCCGACGTGTGGACGTCCGGGGACGTGGCGCTGCCGCTGTCCTACCGGTTCGACCCCAGCGCCGCCGACGACGGGGTGACGGTGCACGTTCCGGTCGAGGTGCTCGCCCGCCTCGGCGGCGACGACTTCGCCTGGCAGGTGCCGGCGCTGCGCGAGGAGCTGCTCACGGCGCTGATCAAGTCACTGCCGAAAGACCTGAGGCGCAACTTCGTTCCCGCCCCCGACACCGCGCGCGCCCTGCTGGCGTCGATCTCGCCCGACAGCGGACCGCTCCTCGACGCGGTACAGCGCGAACTGCGGCGGCGCACCGGGATCCTGGTACCCATCGACGCCTTCGACCTGGACAAGCTGCCACCGCACCTGCGGGTCACCTTCGCGGTCGAAGGCCCGGACGGCACGGTCGTCTCGCGCGGCAAGAACCTCGACGAACTGCAGCAGAGGCTGGCCGCACCCGCAAGGCAGGCCGTCGCGGACACCGTCGGCGCGGCGGTCGAACGCAAGGGGCTGCGCAACTGGCCGGCCGACCTCGACGAACTGCCGCGCGTCGTCGAACAGCGCGGTGCGGCCGGTAACCCGGTGCGGGGATATCCGGCGCTGGTGGACAGCGTTGCCGCGGTGGACATCCGGGTGTTCGCGACCGAGGCGGAGCAGGCCGCGGCCATGCCGGCGGGAAGCGCGCGGCTGCTGCGGCTGGCCGGCCCGTCGACGACGAAGACGCTGGAGAAGAGCCTGGACCCGCGCACCAGGCTGGTGCTGGCCAACAATCCGGACGGGTCGCTGCCCGCGCTGCTCGACGACTGCACCGACGCCGCCGTGCAGGCGCTGGTCACCGCGCCGGTGTGGACCCGCACCGACTTCACCGCCGCCCAGCAGCGGCTCGCGGCGCGCCTGGCGCCGACGGTCACCGAGGTGGTGCGGCGCACCGAGAAGGTGCTCACCGCCTGGCATGACGTGCAATTGGCGCTTCCGGAAGTCCCCAGCGCCGCCCAGGCCGACGCGGTCGCCGACATCCGCAGCCAGCTCGCCCGGTTGCTGCCGGTCGGATTCGTCTCCGCGGCAGGTCCGAACAGGTTGACCGACCTGACCCGCTACCTGCTGGCGATCGGCCGCCGTCTCGAGCGGCTGCCGCAGGCGCCCGCCGCCGACCGTGAACGCATGGCACGTGTTGCTGCCGTGCAGCGTTCCTATGACGAGCTGCGTTCGGCGTTGTCGCCGGCGCGGGCCGCGGCTTCCGACGTCCGCGACATCGCGTGGATGATCGAAGAACTGCGCGTCTCGTTGTGGGCCCAGCAACTCGGCACCCGCGGCTCGGTCAGTGAGCAACGCATCCTGCGCGCGATCGACGCGGTCGCCACCTGAACGTCAGCCCAGCCCGGCGATCCTTGCCACCCGTAGCGCCGCGGTCAGCTCGAGCAGATCTTTCGGCCGTGACAGCCGCAGGCCGGTCAGCTCCTCGAGGCGCCGGATGCGTTGGGCGACGGTGTTGGGGTGCAGATGCAGGACGTCGGCGGCGGCCCGCCGGTCGAGACCGTGGTCGACAAAGATTCGCGCGGTGTGCAGCAGTTCGGTGGACCGCTTGCGGTCGTAGGAGATCGCAGGCCCCAGCACCGCCGTCGCGAACCCGCGGAGCTGAGTGGTGTCGTCGAGCTGCAGCAGCAGGTGGTCGATGGTGACATCACCGAGATCTATGACCGTCGACGTGCGCTGCTCCGCGGCGAGGTCGAGCGCGCCGCGGACGGTGCGAAACGCCGCGGGCAGCTCCCGGGCGCTACCCGGGCGGGACACCGCCGCCACGGCGTAGTCGACAACCCCAGCCCGGTGGAGCGTGTCCACGAGACGGCGGGCGATGTCGGCCGGCGACATGTGGGGGGATCTGTCGGAGCACACGAGCACCACGTCGCCGCGGTAGGTGGCCGCCAGCGGGCGGGCCGCCAGCGCGGACACGACCCGGTCGGCGACGGCCAGCACACGATCGGTGCGGGTATCGGTGGATTCCGCTGCGGGAGAACGCAACACCACCAATGTCTGGTGACCGGACAGATCCCAACCCAGTCGCCGCGCCCGGTCGAGCAGTTCCGGCAACGCCGTATCGTCGACGGCCAGCAGGTCGGCCACGAGCGAACCCCGCAGCCGCTGCTCGACCTCCGCTGCGGTGCGGGCCCGCAACAACTCCAGTGCGGTGACGACCGCAGCCTGCTCGACGGCCCGCACATCGAGACCGGACAGCTCACCACGTGGCGCGTCGACATGGATGCGCGCGACCACGGCGGCATCGAGGAGCACCCCGGCCATTGCGGGCCCGCCGGAGCGAACCGAGATGACAGTGCCGGTGCGCAGCTGCTCGTCCACCTCGGCCGGGGTGGGCTCGTGGTCGGTTCCCGGCCAGTGCGCCGCGGCCAGCGTTTCACCGTAGACGTCCTCGATCAGCACCCCGTGCCCGAGCAGCTCGGCGAGCGCGGCACACACCCCGGCCACGCCTTCGCCCCGCAGTGCGGTCGCGGTGAGCAGGGTGTGCACCTCCTCGGCGCGGCGGAGCTCGCGGATGGTGGCCTGCTCCTGGGCGCGCAGCTGCGCGGTCCCCAACGCGATCGCCACCTGACTGGCCAGCGTGGACACCAGGCCGATCTCGGCGCGGTCGAACTGATGCGGCTCGGCCCGGTAGCCGTTGAGCGCGCCGATGACCTCGGCTCCGCGTCGTAGTGGCACCGAGATCAGGGCACGGTAGCCCTGCTCCTGGGCCACCCCGCCCCACCCGAAACCTGGCACCAGTTCGATGTCGCCCAGGGCGACGACTTCTCCGGTCCGGAACGCCATGCTGGTCGGCGCCTCCTGCTCGCCGCGCACCTCCAGCAGGATCGGGCGGTCGGCGTTGACCTGCGCGACGTAGTCCGGTGACAGCCCGTGCGAGCCGACGATGGTCAGCGCGTCCGAGCGCGGGGTGGGCAGGAAGACCGCGCAGAAGTCGTAGTCCAGCAGTGCGCAGGCGGTCCGGGCGACCCGGTCGAGCAGGTCCGTGACGGGTTGTTCGCCGCCGACCGCCTCGCCGATCTCGGCGAGCGCATCCAGCCAGCGCTCCGACGGCGGCACCCCCGACGGGTATGTCTGTACGGACATATTCAAAAGCATAGTTATGTGTCGACAGACATTGCCGGGGTCGCCGGGAACGACGACAGTGACATCACGTGATCACCGTCACAACCCAAGGAGGTCATCGGTGACTTTTTCGCCACGCATCCGCGCCAGGACGGCCGTCGCCGCCGCTGTCGCCGCCGTCCTGACCCTTACCACGGCGTGCTCCGCCGGGCTCGGTGGCCCCGCCTCGTCGCGGACCGCCCGCGACGGGGTCATCCGCTTCACGTTCGCCCCCGACCCCATCTGGGACTACATGAACGACACCGGCGTCGTCGAGGAGTGGCAGCAGGAAAGCGGCTACACCATCGAGAGCAGCGCCACCTGGGACGAATTCGGACTCTTCGCCGGTGGTCACGCCGACATCATCTCCACCGCCTCGTTCGAAGTGCCCTACCTCGAAGAGCAGACCCGTCGCGACACCGTCATCATCGGCCGCTACAACGCCGAGCGCAGCCGCATCCTGGTCCGCGCCGACGACCCGGCACAGACGCTCGAAGACCTGCAGGGCAAGAGGCTCGGCGTGTTCACCACCGTGTCCGGCACGCTGGTGTGGAGCGCGCTGGTCGAACAGATGCACGGTCTCAAGCTGGTGGACGGTGACTTCGACGTCGTCGTCGCCGACATCCAGAACCTGTCGAACCTGTTGGCCCGCGGCGAGATCGACGCGTGCATCTGCTATCCCGATCTCTCCGCACGCGAACTGCGCGAAGGGTCGGTGCGCGCACTCTACGACGGGAAGTCCTCGGCCGACCTGTTCTCCGAGATCGAGGCGCCCGGGCACGACGGGCCGATGGGCAACGTCTTCGTCGCCCGCCGCGACTGGGTCGACGACCACCCCGGCGAGGTGTCGGCCTTCCTGGACCTGTGGGATCGCGGTCTGGCCGAGTGGCAGCAGCACCGCGACGAGATGATCGAGCGCTACCCGCAGCACTTCGCGGTGTCCACCCCCGAGGACATCGCCTTCATGAAGGACTACGTGGCCCGGCACGACTGGGTCACCGACGAAGTCCGCTTCGACGCGCAGTGGGCCGACGACGAGAGTTCCATCTTCGACCTGATGCGGGAGACCGGCGTCATCTCCGACGACGTCACCGATCCGAAGTTCCTGCCGACCGAGGGAGTCCAGCCGTGACCCAGACTGTCGCCCCGCCCGAGAACGGGTCCATCGTAGTCGAATCACCACCGCGACGCCGCGTTCGCGGGCCGATCCGCTGCAACCGGTGGGTGGTGTCCGGGGCCACCCTGCTGATCGCGCTCACCGCGTGGGCTGCGCTGGCGGCCTGGGTGGACGATCCCATCCTGCCGACCCCGGCAGGGGTCGGTGAGCAGATCTACGCCATCGTCGCCTCCGGTGAGGCGTTCACCAACTTCGCCGCCAGCATCGCCAAGATCGCGGCCGGGTTCGCCATCGCGATGGCCGGCGGTCTGGTCATCGGATTCGCCATGGGCCGCAGCCGGTTCATGGCGGCGTACTTCTCCCTGCCACTGTTCGTCCTGGGCAACATGCCCGGCCTGACCTACGCGGTGTTCGGGCTGCTGATCTTCGGGGTCGGCGCCGGCGGCCCGATCGTGGTGTCCGCGCTGGTGGCGCTGCCGTTCATCGCGATGAACGTGGCGGAGGGCGTGCGGTCCGTCGACGGCAACCTGCTGGCCATGTGTCACGCCTTCGAGCGCCGGCGCACCGACATCCTGCGGCACCTCTACCTGCCCGCGCTGACCACCTTCGTCTTCGCCGGGGTGCGCTACGGCTTCGCGATGGCGTGGAAGGTCGAAGCGCTCACCGAGGTGTTCGGCGCCAGCAGCGGTGTGGGCTTCATGATCCGCAAGGCGTATCAGGAATTCCGGGTGGACGACATGTTGGCCTGGACGGCGTTGTTCATCATCGCGATGGTGCTGATCGAACGGGGTCTGGCGGCCCTGGAGAACCGCTTCTTCGCGTGGCGGAAGGAAATCGCATGACCACCCTCTCCACCTGGCAGCGTCAGCTGCGCACCCGGGGCACGTCCGCGGCAGCAGTCACCGCCGCCCTGGTCAGCATCCTGGCCGCCTGGCAGGTCGCCGTCCTGGTCGGCAACCGCGTTCCGTCGGTGACAGAGTCGATCCAGCGGCTGATCACCGAGGCCGAGGTCGGCGAGCTCTGGCACAACCTGGCGCTGAGCATGAACCGGTTCGTCCTCGGCTTGGCCGCGGCGCTGATCGTCGGCGCGGTCATCGGGGTGCTGATGGGCCTGTCCCGCCTGGCCGATCTCGCCTTCTCCGACCTGAACGCTGCCGCGCTGGCCATCCCGGCGGTGATCTGGGCGCTGCTGACCACCATGTGGTTCGGCTTCGGCTGGCTCACCCCGGTCGTCACCGTGTTCCTGTCCGGCCTGCCGTTCGTGGTGGTCAACATCGCCAAGGCGACCAGAGCGGTCCCCGCCGACCTGATCCTGATGGCGCGGGCGTTCGGCGTCGGCCGCAGTCGGGTGCTGCGTGAGATCGTCGCACCCGCGGTTGCCGGATCCACCGTCGCCGCAGTGCGGTTCGCGATCATGAGCGCCTGGAACGGACTCCTGCTCGCGGAGTGGTTCGGCGCCACCTCGGGAGTGGGCTGGCGGGCCCGCTACTGGTATGACGCCAACCAACTCGACGGCTTCCTGGCCTGGGTGCTGGTGTTCATCCTGCTGCTTGTCATCGCCGACCTGTTGATCCTCGGACCCATCGAGCGCTACGCCACCCGCTGGCGCGCCCAGTAGAAAGCGACAATCCCATGGCATCCATCGAAATCCAGAAACTCGTCAAGGAATTCACCGATCGGCACGGTGCGGTCACCCGGGTGATCGACGACGTCGACCTGACGATCTCCGGTGAGACGTTCGTCTCCATCGTCGGGCCGTCCGGCAGCGGGAAGACCACGCTGCTCAACATCGTCTCCGGGATCGAACCGCTCACCTCCGGCAGCGTCGCGTTACGGGCCGGCTCGCGGGATGCCCGCGTCGGCTATGTCTTTCAGGACCCCCGCCTGCTGCCGTGGCGGACCGTGATGGCCAACCTCGGCTTCGTGCAGCATGAGCGGGAGGGCTGGCAGAGCCGGGCCCGGCACTACCTCGACCTGGTCGGATTGAGCCACTGCGCGGACCGCTATCCGGCGCAGCTGTCCGGTGGGCAGCAGCAGCGGATCGGCATTGCCCGGGCCTTCGCCGTCGAACCGGACGTGCTGTTGATGGACGAACCGTTCAGCCACCTCGATGCCATGACCTCCCGCACACTGCGTGAACACCTGGAACGCATCTGGCTGGAGTCCCGGCGCACCGTCATGTTCGTCACCCACGACGTCACCGAGGCGGTACAGCTGTCCGACCGCATCGTCGTGCTGGCCCCCGGTGGCCGGGTGCACGAGATCATCGACGTCGACCTGCCGCGGCCCCGCCGGGCCTCCGATCCGGCGGTGGCCGTGCTGCAGGCCGAGGTGCTGGCCCGGTTCGAGGCGCTCGAGGCGATGGGATCGGCGGCATGACCATGCATCCGGGCCCGATCGACATCCATGCGCACTGGCTGCCCCGCGAACTGTTCTGCCTCGCGCCCGGTACACCGCTGCCCCCGTTGCGCGACCATCGCGGTCAGCTGCACCTCGGCGAGTTGCCCTTGTCGATCGACACCGAGGCGATGAGCGATATCGCGCGGATCCTCGCCGACACCGAAACCGCAGGGCTCGGTGCGCGGGTGCTGTCCGCTCCGCCGTTCGCGTTCCCGGTCGCCGACCACGACTGCGTCGACGACTTCGTCGGCACCTTCAACGACACGCTGCACCAGGTGTGCCGCGACAGCGCCGGCAGGCTCGCCGGTCTGGGGTTGGTGTCCCTGCATGACCCCGCGGCGGCACGAAAACAGATGGAGGCGGTGGCCGGATCGGAGGTCATCCGGGGCATCGCGGTGCCGCCGCTGCTGGCCGGCACCTCCTTGGACGCCGAACCGATGCGCGAGATCCTCGGCATCGCCGCCGAACTCGACTTGGCGGTGCTCGTCCACCCGATGCAGTTGCCGCGGCCGGAATGGGGTTCGCACTATCTGGCCAATCTGATCGGTAACCCCGTCGAGACCGCCACGGCCGCCGCCGCACTCGTACTCGGCGGGGTCCTGGAGGACCTGCCCCGGCTGCGCATCTGCCTGGTTCACGGGGGCGGCTGCGCGCCGGCGCTCGTCGGGCGGTGGGAGCATGGCTGGCGGCAACGCGCCGATGTCCGGCAGGGGGGTGGCCGGCCGCCCCGAGAGACGTTCTCCGCACTGTGGTTCGACACCCTCACCCACGATGTCGCCGCGCTGGAGTTACTGATTGCCCACGCAGACGCGGGCAGGCTGATGTGCGGCAGTGACCATCCCTTCGACATGGGCACGCATGACCCCCTCGCACTACCGCACGCGGCGGGCATCGACGACGCCGCGCTGGAGCAGAACGCCCGGACATTCCTCGGGCTCGACACAGGAGAGACACATGACTGACACCGGCCGACAGCACTGGGCAGGACACCGCGCCATGGTCATCGGCGGGTCGATCGGCGGTCTGACCGCGGCATTGCTGCTGCGAAGACTTGGCTTCGACGTCGACGTCTACGAACGCACCCCCACCGATCTCGACGGGCGCGGAGGCGGCATCGTGCTGCAGCCCGACACGCTGCGCTGGTTCGTCGAGTGCAGCGAACAGCATCCCGAAAATGTCAGCACAGCAACTCATTTCGTACAGTATCTGGGCGCCGACAACGAGGTGGTCTACCGCGAGGAGGCGCCGTGGCGATACACCTCATGGGGGACGTTCTACCGGGCGCTGCTCGCCGATTTCGGCACCGAGCGCTATCACCTCGGCGAGTACGCGGCCGGCTTCGATCAGGACTCCGATGGTGTCGAGGTCAGGTTCACCTCCGGACGCATCGAGCGCGCCGAATTGGTGGTGTTCGCCGACGGCATAACCTCGGCGAGCCGGCGTCGCATCGCCCCGGAAGCGGAGTTGGAGTATTCCGGCTACGTCGGCTGGCGCGGCACGGTTCCCGAGCGGGAAGTCTCGCCGGCCACTTTCGAGCTGCTGCGCGACTCGATCAGCTACAGCTTTGGCCCGCAGACCCACATCAACGTCTACCCGATCCCGTCCCCGTCGGGTGGGCTGTCGGTCGGTGAGCGGCTGCTGAACTACGTCTGGTACCGCAACGTGCCCGCGGGCCACCAACTCGACGAGTTGATGACCGACAAGCGCGGCTTCATCGCCGGAGTGTCGTTGCATCCCGGCCAGGTTCAGGACCGCTTCGTCGCCGAAATGCGCTCCGCCGCAGCAGAACTGTTGGCTCCGGCAGCGGCCGAGGTGGTGTTGCGCACCGAGCAGCCCTATCTGCAGGCCGTGTACGACGTCGGGGTGCAGCAGATGGCGACCGGGCGCGTGGCGCTCATCGGCGATGCCGCCAGTGCCGCCCGGCCGCACGCTGCGGCCGGTACCGCCAAAGCGGCGGCGAACGCGTGGGCGCTGCACGACGCGCTCGCCGACAGCTCCGACGTCGCCGAGGCGCTCGCCAAGTGGGAGCCAGGACAACTCGAACTCGGCCAGCGGCTACTGCGCCGGGTCAAGGAGATGGGCACCCGCTCGCAGGTCACCTGCACGTGGGTGCCCGGTGATCCAGACAACCGGTTCGGCCTCTACGGCCCGGGCCACTGAGCGAAAGGGTCGAGATGACCACCACCAACAACGATTTCCTGACCGACACGCCCCTGGCCGGGACGCTCGTCGGCACCGACTACGAGGGATGGACCGACGAATTGCGCGCCGAGTTCGACACCCATGCGCACGACGGTCGTGTCGGATCCAGACTGCTCAGTGAGAACGGCCGGGTCCGGGTCTGGGAGATCCGGTTGGCGCCGGGGGCCAGGTGGCACGCCCACCGCCACGTCCTCGACTACTTCTGGACTGCTGTCACGCCGGGACGGAGCAGGCAACACACCGCAGACGGCACCACGCGGGAGGTCGCCTACGACGCCGGGGAGACCCGCCACTTCCGTTTCACCGCAGGCGAATACCTGTTACACGACATCGAGAACATCGGCGACCAGGAGTTGGTGTTCACCACCGTCGAACACCTCGACTCGGCGAACGCGCCCCTGCCTCTCTAGGGCGTGACGGCCGCGCTGGACGGGTCGATCAGGATCTTGGCGTGCGCCTCGGGATCGCCCAGAGCGTCGAAAGCCGCTGCGACGCCGTCCAACCCGACCGTGCCCGTCACCAACGCGGAGGCGTCGAGCTTGCCGTCGGCCAGCATGTGCAGCGTGTCGCGGAACTCCAGGGGCGTGTAACCGAACACGAAGCGCAGGTCGATCTCCTTGCCGATCGCCATCGCCGGGCGCAGCTTGTCGTCGCCCATGCACACCCCGACGACCACCACCCGCGACGCCAGCGGCGCGGCGCCGACGATGCCGTCGATCATCCCCGGCACGCCCACGCATTCGAACACCACCGGCCGCTTCGGCGCGGTGCCGCCGAGCCGATCGGCGACCCGGTAGACATGCGACCAGCCCGGCACGCGGCGCAGCTTCTCCATCGCACCCATGCCGAGCTCGTAGAGCTCGGGCAGCGCCGTCATACCCCGCCGGTTGGCCGGTACCGCCTCGTACGGCGATCCGGCCGCCGGATCGACCACGACATGCGCCCCGCAGCGGCTGGCCAGCGCGCGACGTCCGGGGGAGAAGTCACTGGCGACGATCGTCTGTACGCCGCGGGCCTTGAGGTGACAGATGACGGCCAGCCCGACCGGGCCGCACCCGACGACGATCGCGACGTCCTTGCGGGTGATCTCGCTGCGGTTGACCGCGTGCAGCGCCACCGCCATCGGCTCGGTGAGCGCCGCGGTGCCCGGATCGAGGCCGTTGGGCACCGCGAACGTCATCGCGGCCTCGGCCACCACCTGCTCGGCGAAGGCGCCCGGAGCCTTCGGCGAGAGACCGGTCAGATGCACCCCGCCGTGTGCGCGCAGCAGCGGGAATGCCACCACCGGTGTGCCGGGTTTGAACTCCTTGCCCACCTTGCGGCCCCGTTCGGCGACCACACCGCAGAACTCATGGCCCATCACCACCGGGGTGTCACTGCGCACGAAGTCGTGATAGCCGCCTTCGGCCATCACCTCGGTCAGCTCGTCGGCATGATCCTTGGCGTGCAGGTCCGAACCGCAGATCCCGCAGCGCAGCACGTGCAGGACGAGCTGCCGGTCCGCCGGCCGCGGATCGGGCAGGTCGACGACGTCCAGCGTGCCGTGCACGCAACTGACCGCTTTCATTCCGCCATCGTCGCACGGTAGAACGTCGGTATGAACACAGTGCGGATGTTGTCCGCAGCGGTCCTGGCCGTGCTGGCCGGTGTCCTCGTCGCGCCGGCTGCGCAGGGTGAGCCGGCCGCCACGACTCAGCCCGAGGTGCTGGCCGAGATCCCGCACGACCCCGACGCGTTCACCCAGGGTCTGGAGCTGGCCGATTCGGTGCTCTACGAGGGCACCGGCCTGGCCGGGCAGTCGCAGCTGCGCACGCTCGACCCGGCGACCGGGCAGGTGGACCGCGCGGAGCCGATACCCGGGGACTACTTCGGTGAGGGCATCACGGTGGTCGGCGACCGCATCTGGCAGCTCACCTATCAGGACGGCGTGGCGGTGCAGTGGGATCGCGCCACCATGACGCCGGTGCGCGAAGTCCCGCTGGCAGGCGAGGGCTGGGGCCTGTGCTACGACGGGCAGCGGCTGGTGCGGAGCGACGGCACCGACCGGCTGCGGTTCCACGACCCCGGCGATATGGGTGAGCTCGGTGGCGTCGATGTGACCCGGGACGGCGCGCCGGTCACCGGCCTCAACGAGCTGGAATGCGTCGAGGGCAGGGTGTGGGCCAACGTGTGGCCCACCGACACGATCGTGCGGATCGACCCCGGCGACGGGGCCGTCGACCTCGTCGTCGACGCCGCCGCACTGCGGGAACGGGGCATTCCGCCCAGTGCGCAGGTGCTCAACGGCATCGCCCACGTCGGCGGCGACGAGTTCCTGGTCACCGGCAAGGACTGGCCGACGATGTTCCGGGTCCGGCTCGGATGACCCGCTCCAAGGGCCGCGCCCTAGCCATCGTCACCGTCGCCTATCTGATCGCCGTCGCGGTCGGCTACGCGTGGCTGCTGTGGGGCCCGGCCACCGGCCGGCTGTGGTTGGACACGCTGATCGCCGACATCCTCGCCACGCTCGTGGTGTTCGCGTTCAGCCGCGTCTACCGCAACTCGAGTTTCTACGACGCCTACTGGAGCGTCATCCCGCCGCTGCTGCTGTTCTACTGGTGGAGCCAGGGCGACGGGGACCCGGTCCGGACCTGGCTGATCACCGTGCTGGTGGTGGTGTGGGCGGTGCGGCTGACCGCCAACTGGGTCTACGCGTTCCCGGGGTTGCACCACGAGGACTGGCGCTACCCGATGTTCCGCGAGCGGGCCGGACGGTTCGAGTTGGTCGCCGACCTCGTGGCCATCCACCTGATCCCCACCCTGCAGGTGTTCCTCGGGATGGTGCCGGTGTACGTCGCGGTGACGACGCCGGGTGGCGGGCTGGCATGGCTGACCGTCATCGCGTTCGTCGTCGGGATGGCGGCGGTGACGCTCGAGGGCGTCGCCGATGTGCAGATGCACCGCTTCGTCGCGTCGGCGCGGCCCGGGGAGGTGATGGACCGCGGATTGTGGAGTTGGTCGAGGCACCCGAACTACTTCGGCGAGTTCGGCTTCTGGCTCGCGCTGGCGCTGTTCGGGTTGGCGGCCGCACCGCAGGCGTGGTGGCTGTTCGCCGGCGCCGCCGCGATGCTCGCGATGTTCCTGGGGGCCAGCATCCCGATGATGGAAACCCGCAGCCTGCAACGCCGCCCGGGCTATCAGGCCGTCATCGACCGGGTGTCGCGGTTCGTGCCCAGGCCGCCGGCGACGGTACGGGCATGACGCGGCGGGTGGTCATCGCCGGCCTCGGCGACACCGGTGTGCTGAGCGCGGTGAAGCTGGCGAAACACGCCGACGTGGTCGGCATTTCGGCCAAGCCGGGGCTGGTCAGCGGACAGGAACTGGGCTGGCGGCTGGCCGATCCCGACCACTGGGCCCGGCACAACTGGATCCCGTTCCACCGATTCCGCGGCCTGGACCGGATCCGCACCGTGCACGGCACCCTGACCGACGTGGACCTCACCGCCCGCACGGTCACCGTCACTCGCGCCGACGGATCGACGACGCCGGTGGCCTACGACGCACTGGTCATCGCGACCGGCGTCACCAACGGGTTCTGGCGCCGCCCGACGCTGCAGGCCACCACCGAGATCGACGCCGAACTCCGGGCGCCCCACGTCCAGCTCGCGGCGGCCCGATCGGTGATCGTGGTCGGAGGTGGTGCGGCCGCGGTCAGCAGCGCCGCCCACATCGCGGCGCGGTGGCCGCAGATTCGGGTGGACCTGTTCTTCCCCGGTGAGCGGGCACTGGCCGGCCATCACCCGCGCACCTGGGAGCGGGTGCGCAGCCGCCTCGTCGAGGCCGGTGTCGGGCTGCATCCCGGCCACCGGGCCGACCTGCCGGAGGGGTTCACCGGGGACGCGCTGACCGCCGGGACGGTGCAGTGGAGTACCGGTCAGCCGGACGCGTCGGCGGACCTGGTGCTGTGGGCGATAGGCCGGGTTCGTCCCAACACCGGGTGGCTGCCGGCCGAACTGCTCGACGAGCACGGTTTCGTGCGGGTCACCCCGCAGCTGCAGGTGCCCGGCCACCCGGAGGTGTTCGCGATCGGCGATGTCGCCGCCACCGACCCGTTGCGGAGCTCGGCGCGCAACCGGGCCGACGGCCTGCTGGCCCACAACGTGCGCGCGTGGTTCGCCGGCAAGCCGCTGCGCAGCTACCGGCCGCCGGCGCGGCGGTGGGGTTCGGTGCTGGGCATCCAGCCGGACGGGCTGGAGGTGTTCGCCCCCAACGGGCGTGCGTTCCGGTTCCCGGCGTGGACGTTCGAGCGGGTGCTGATGCCGTGGATCGTGCGGTGGGGGATCTACCGCGGCATCCGCGACGCTAGACCCGCGGAATCTCGGCGTTGATGCGGTCCAGCAGCTGCGGGTAGCGCTTGGCTTCGGGGTGCCGGCCCGGCTTGCCGCTGCTGACGACCGCCACCGACAGCGCGCGCTGCGGATCGGCCCACACCGCGATGTCGGTCAACCCGGTGTGGCCGAACGCGCCGGGAGCGTCGCGGCCGAACGGCCCGAACCGGGCGGATCCCAGCATGTAACCGGTGCCCCACCGCATCGGTGCCAGACCGGTGGCGATGTCGGGGCGCAGGCGTCGGGCCGGGGCGGTCGCCGACCGCAGAGTCTCCGGTGACATGACTCGCACCCCGTCCAGTTCGCCACCGCGACAAAGCATTTCAGCGAAACGGGACAGCTCGTGGGCATTGGAGACGGTGTTCGACGACGGGATCACCCCGGTCAGGAACTGGGGCGTGTTGGAGAACGGGATGATCTGCTGCGGCGTGCCACCGACAGCGGCCTTGAAGGCCTTCGCGATCGGCGCGGGCAGCGGAGTACCCGTCACGTGGCTGGGTGCGACCAGCGGAACATCCTGCGGCGCAACGCCGTAGTTCGTCCATCGGAAGCCCAGTGGACTCAGGATCTCGTCGTGCAGAATGTCGCGGATGTTGCGTCCCGTTGCCGCCGAGATGATCTCGCGCATCAGCGGACCCCACGTCACACCGTGGTACATGTGCACCAGTCCCGGCGGATAGACCGGCTTCATCCTGCCCAGCATGTCGCGGGCGTACTCGCTGTCGTCCATCCGCTTGAGGTCGGGTCGCGGACCGGTGGCGAAGGGCACCCCGGCGCTGTGGGTCATGACGTGCCGGATGGTGGTGCGGTCCTTGCCGTGGCTGGTGTAGGTGGGCAGATACTCGCAGACCCGGTCGTCCAGGCCGAAGGCGCCGCGCTCGATGAGCATGTGCGCCACGGTGGTGGTGATCGCCTTGGCCGCGGAGTAGACACAGAACGGGGTCTGAGGATCCACCGGGGTCTTCGCCGTGTCGGCGGGGTCATCGGGACCGTTACCCCAGGCGTGGCCGATCGCGCGGTCGAGCACCACGCGGCCGTCGCGGCGCAGGCAGACCTGGATGGCAGGGTGCATGCCCGCCGCGTACCAGTGCTCGGCCGCCGCCCAGATCCGCTCGACGGCGGCCGGGTCCACGCCCGTGTGGTCCTCGGCGCCGACGGAGGTGACGGCGTCGAGATCGTCGGGGACTGCGATGCGGCCGTCGGTCAGCGCGGGCCCCCGGAGAACATGCCGTTGGCGATCAGCGCCGACAACTGGCCCATCAAGTCGCCGGGGGCGGGTTCCGGCGGGGGAGGCAGATTGGTCAACTGCCAGGACTGGCAGTCACTGGTGGTGAACGAGGTGTCCGTCGGCTGGATGTGGACGACCGCGGGCTTCTTGGTCAGCGCATTGTCGACCAGTTCGTCGCCGGCGGTGCGTTTCCAGTAGCAGGCGCCGCCGTCGATCGGCCCGGCGGACTGGTAGACGCCGGGGGCGATGTCCGCGCCGACCGCGTAGGTGCCGTCCTCGTCGATCGCGGTGCCCTGGGACGGGCCCGGCGGGGGTCCGGGTGGCGGATCGGGTTGCGCGGCCGCCGCCGGCGCCGTCAGCACGGCACACAGGCCCGTCAGCGCTGCCGCAGCTGTCAGAGTGAGCCTCATAGGAAGTCAGTCTAAGTGCCGCGGCGGCGGGACAGAACCCGCCGCCGCGACATCGATGCGTCGACTCAGCCGGCCATGAACGTGTTGTAGGCCGTCGCCAATTCGCCGGGCAGCACCGTCACGCCACAGGTGCGCTGCGTGTCACCGATCGGCGACAGGATGCCCCGCAGGTCGTAGTACTCGGCCGGGTTGGCGGTGAAATAGCCCCGCAGATTGGCCTCGGCCTCGGCATAGGGCTGGTTCATCGCCGCGGTCACCACCTGGTTGGCGCCGGGGTGCCCGTCCAGGTAGGAGCGGGCCTGACCCGTCACCGAACTGACTGTGTCGGCGATGCCGCTGGCGCTGCACTGCTCGGCCGGAGCGGCGCCCGCCGTGGGCGCGGCCACGGTGGCTGCGGCGAGACCGCCGAACAGCGCGCCCGCCCCGATGCCGGCGACGACACGGCGCATTGCGGTTCCACTGGATTTCATGATCGATTCGTCCTTCGTGTCTTGGGTTCACTGCATCCCCGCCCGGATCCAAAGTAGCCGAGATCTGAAGTGCCCAAACCGGTCTCGTGATCAGCTACCGGTGAACGCGGAAACGTTACAGTTCCGGGGCGTGATTCTCGCCGCACTATCGGGCATTTGCACTGGCCGACGGCTTCGTGACGGTCACATCGGCATGAGATTTCTCAGAATTCGCGACGGTTGCTTAGATGATCGTGATCTCGGAAGCTGCTCAGCGTCACAATGTCGTCATATTTTTCCGGCCGGGTAGGGTGACGCCCCATGCCAGCTGACGAATCGGGCCTGGAGAGCCACCTCAGCCTGGGCGTCCTTGCCCGCTCCGGCAAAGCCGACGAGCGCAGGCTGGCGATCCACCCGGAGCACTTCGGCCGCATCGACGAGGGCCTGCGGCCGCGGATCCTGCTGGAGACCGGCTACGGCGCCGATTTCGGCGCCACCGACGAGACGCTGGCTCCGTATGTCGGGGGCATCACGACCCGTGAGGAGATCGTCGCCACCTGCGACGTCGTGCTACTGCCCAAGGTGCAGGCCGCCGATCTCACCGAATTCCGCCAGGGTCAAACCATCTGGGGTTGGCCGCACTGTGTGCAGGACCACGCACTCACCCAGGCCGCCATCGACCGGAGGCAGACCCTGATCGCCTTCGAGGCGATGAACCACTGGCAGCCCGACGGCGGCTTCAGCCTGCATGTCTTCCACAAGAACAACGAGATGGCCGGCTACTGCTCTGTGCTGCATGCGATGGCGCTGGCCGGCATCACCGGGACCTACGGGCGCCGGCTTCGGGCGACCGTACTGGGTTTCGGAGCCACCGCCCGCGGCGCCGTCACCGGTTTGAACGCGCACGGCGTCGATGACGTGCGGGTGCTGACCAACCGGGATGTCGCCGCCGTGGCCGCGCCGATCCCGTCCGTGCAGATGCTGCAGATGGGCGCCGACCCCGACAGCCCCGACCGCATCTGGGTGGACACCGACGACGGGCGGCTCCCGGTGGCCGAACTGCTGGCGGACAACGACATCATCGTGAACTGTGTGCTGCAGGATCCCACCGCGCCGCAGGTCTTCGTGACCGAGGACGACCTGGCCTCGTTCACCGCCGGAAGCCTCGTCGTCGACGTCTCCTGCGACGCCGGCATGGGTTTCGAGTGGGCCCGCCCCACCTCGTTCGCCGAGCCGATGATCCAGGTGGCGAACGACGTGCTGTACTACGCCGTCGACCACAGCCCGTCCTATCTGTGGAACTCGGCGACCTGGGAGATCAGCGAGGCGCTGCTGCCCCACCTGGAGACGGTCCTGGCCGGCCCGGCAGCCTGGGACGAGACGCCGACGATCGCCCGGGCCATCGAGATCCGGGACGGAACCGTGCGCAATCCCGCGATCCTGGCCTTCCAGCACCGCGAGCAGGGTTACCCGCACCGCAGGTCGTCCGACCGCTAGCGTGGGGGACGTGAAGCTGGATCTGCTCTCCCCGGGTATCGAGGTCGGCCTGGTCACCACGAACCTGGAGCCGATGGTCGCGTTCTACGAGGGCTTTCTGGAGCTCGAGCCGCAGGGCGACATCGACTTCGAGGGCGGCACGCAGCGCCGCTACTCGCTCGGCGCGAACGTGCTGAAACTGGTCACCTACACGACCCCGCCCCCCGCACCCGCAGCGCCCGGCGGCGGACGGGCGCAGGCGGGTCTGCGGTACTTCACCATCGGGGTCAACGGGCTGCGCGCAGTGGCGGAGGCCTTCGAGGCCTCGGAGTACGACGTCGTCGAGCCGCTGACGGAGTTCGCGCCGGTGCCGGGCATGGGCTGGATGTTCGTGGCCGACCCGGACGGCAACTGGATCGAACTCTTCGGAGTGCTGTGAGCATTCCCAGCGAGGCGCCGCAGATCCCCACCTGCTACCGCCACCGGGACCGGCAGACCTATGTCCGCTGCACCCGCTGCAACCGGTTCATCTGCGGCGAGTGCATGCGCTCGGCCGCGGTCGGCCACCAGTGCCCGGACTGCGTCGGAGAAGGTGCCCGCACCGTCCGCCCGGCGCGTACCGCGTTCGGCGCCCGGCCCGGCCGCTCGGCGGCCCCGGTCGTGACGTACACGCTCATCGGGGTCAACGTGCTGATGTTCCTGCTGCAGAGCACGTCGGCGGGCCTGGAACGCGAGCTGGTGCTGTGGCCGCCGGCAGTCGCCGACGGCGAGCTGTACCGGCTGCTGACCTCGGCGTTCCTGCATTACGGGCTGACCCACATCCTGTTCAACATGTGGGCGCTCTACATCGTGGGCCCGCCCCTGGAGATGGCGCTGGGAAGGCTGCGGTTCGGGGCGCTGTACTTCCTCAGTGCGCTGGGCGGATCGGTGCTGGTGTACCTGGCATCGGCGCTGAACGCGGCCACCGCCGGCGCGTCGGGTGCCGTGTTCGGGCTGTTCGGGGCGATGTTCGTGGTGGGCCGCAAACTGAACATGGACGTGCGGTTCGTCGTCGTGATCATCGCGCTGAACCTGGCCTTCACCTTCGTGATCCCGCTGATCAGCTCGCAGAACATCAGTTGGCAGGGTCACATCGGCGGATTGGTGACCGGTGCGGCCGTCGCCGCGGCGTTCGCCTACGCCCCCCGGGCCCGGCGCGACCTCGTGCAGGCCGGTGCCGCGGTGACGGTGCTGCTGATCTTCGCCGGGCTCATCTGGTGGCGCACGACTGAACTGCGGGCGCTTTTCGGGTTAGCGTGAACAGGATGCTGGGGCTACCCGATCACGTCCGTGCCTGCCTGTTCGACCTCGACGGTGTCCTGACCGACACCGCGAGCGTGCACCGGCAGGCCTGGAAAGCGATGTTCGACGACTACCTGCGCGCGCGCAGCGACGACACCGGCGAGGAGTTCGTGCCGTTCGACGCCGGCGCCGACTACGAGCAGTACGTCGACGGCAAGCCGCGGCTGGACGGTGTGCGGTCCTTCCTCGAGAGCCGGGGCATCACACTCGACGACTCGACGGTCGAGGAACTGGGGCAACGCAAGAACGACAGCTTCACCGACGTGCTGCACCGCGACGGGGTGGAGGTGTTCGAGGGGTCCCGCCGTTATCTCCGGGCCGCCGCCGACGCGGGCCTGCGCCGCGCGGTCGTCTCGTCGAGCGCCAACACCCGCGAAGTGCTCGAGCTGACCGGTCTCGACGCCTTCGTCGAAGCCCGCGTCGACGGGGTGACGCTGCGCGAGGAACACCTCGCCGGGAAGCCCGCCCCCGACTCGTTCCTGCGGGCCGCCGAACTGCTCGACGTGGCGCCCGCGCACGCCGCGGTGTTCGAGGACGCCCTGTCCGGGGTGGCCGCCGGCCGGGCCGGGGACTTCGGGGTGGTCGTCGGCGTGGACCGGGTCGGACAAGCGGATGCGTTGCGGGACAACGGCGCCGACGTCGTCGTGGGTGATCTGGGGGAGCTGCTGCCATGATGATCGCCGACGAGGCCTTCCCCGTCGAACCGTGGCACGTCCGGGAGACCAAGCTGTGCCTCGACCTGCTCCCGCAGAGCGAGTCGCTGTTCGCCCTGTCCAACGGACACATCGGCATGCGGGGAAACCTCGACGAGGGAGAACCTTTCGGCCTTCCCGGGACCTACCTCAACGGCTTCTACGAGAACCGTCCGCTGCCCTACGCCGAAGCGGGTTTCGGCTACCCGGAGGAAGGTCAGTCGGTCGTCGACGTCACCAACGGCAAGCTGATCCGGTTGCTCGTCGAGGACGAGCCGTTCGACGTCCGCTACGGCGACCTGATCGCCCACGAACGGGTGCTCGACCTGCGTGCCGGCACGCTGCGCCGGACCGCGGAATGGTGCTCGCCGGCCGGCAAGCACGTGCGCATCGAGTCGACCCGGCTGGTGTCGCTGGCGCAGCGGGGCCTGGCCGCCATCGAGTACGTCGTCGAAGCCCTCGACGAGGACGTGCGCGTCACCGTGCAATCCGAACTCGTCGCCAACGAAGACCAGCCCGCCCCGTCGGACGATCCGCGGGTGGCGGCGCTGCTGGTAAAGCCGCTCGAGCCGGTAGAGCACGAAGTGAGCGAACGCGGGGCGTCGCTGATGCACCGCACCCGTGCCAGCGGGCTGATGATGGCGACCGCGATGGACCACCTCGTCGAGGCGCCCGGCCGGTTTCAGCTCAGCGGCGACGCGGGCGACGACTGGGCCCGCACCACCGTGGTGTGCGCACTGAAACCCGGTGAGAAGCTGCGCATCGTCAAATACATCACCTACGGCTGGTCCAGCCTGCGGTCGCGGCCCGCGCTGCACGATCAGGCCGCCGCCGCCATCGCCGCCGCGCGGTTCACGGGTTGGGACGGCCTGCTGGACTCGCAACGCGCCTACCTCGACGAGTTCTGGGATTGCGCCGACGTCGAGGTCGACGGCGACCCGGACTGTCAGCAGGCGGTACGTTTCGGGCTCTTCCACGTGCTGCAGGCCAGCGCCCGCGCCGAACGGCGCGCGATCCCCGGCAAGGGCCTGACCGGAACCGGGTACGACGGTCACGCGTTCTGGGACACCGAGGGATTCGTGCTGCCCGTCCTGACCTACACCGCTCCCGGATCCGCCGCCGACGCGCTGCGTTGGCGCGCCTCCACCCTCGACATGGCACGCGACCGGGCCCGCGAACTCGGTCTGAAGGGCGCCTGCTTCCCCTGGCGGACGATCCACGGCGAGGAGTGTTCGGGGTACTGGCCCGCGGGCACCGCCGCGTTTCACGTCAACGCCGACATCGCGCTGGCCTTCGAGCGCTACCGGGTGGTGACCGGTGACCAGTCGCTCGAGCGGGAATGCGGGCTGAACGTGCTCGTCGAGACCGCCCGGATGTGGATGTCGTTGGGCCATCACGACCGGCACGGCCGCTGGCGGATCGACGGTGTCACCGGTCCCGACGAGTACACCGCAGTCGTGCGCGACAACGTGTTCACCAACCTGATGGCCGCCGAGAACCTGCGGATCGCCGCCGAGGCGTGCGGGCGAAATCCCGATGACGCAGCCGATCTCGGTGCCGGCAACGAGGAGATCGCGGCCTGGCGGGACGCGGCGGACGCCGTGCACATTCCGTACGACGAGGAACTCGGTGTGCACCCGCAGTGCGAGGGCTTCACCACGCTGCGGGAATGGGATTTCACGGAGAGCAACGACTACCCGCTGTTGATGCACGAACCCTACTTCAGGCTCTACTCCTCCCAGGTCGTCAAGCAGACGGATCTGGTGCTGGCGATGCACTGGCAGAGCCACGCGTTCACCGACGAGCAGAAGGCCCGCAACGTCGACTATTACGAGCGGCGCACCACCCGGGACTCGTCGCTGTCGGCGTGTACCCAAGCGGTGATGTGCGCCGAGGTCGGCCACCTCGAGCTGGCCCACGACTACGCCTACGAGGCCGCGTTGATCGACCTTCGCGACCTGCACCGCAACACCAGCGACGGGGTGCACGTGGCGTCGCTGGCGGGCAGCTGGACCGCGCTGGTCCAGGGTTTCGGCGGGTTGCGCGACGACGAGAAGATGCTCTCCCTGGACCCGCATCTGCCGCCGGGCATCACGCGGATGCGATTTCGCTTGCGGTGGCGCAACTTCGGCGTCGTCGTCGACGTCGATCACGACACGGTCACCTACACACTGCGCGACGGCCCCGAAGGGGAGCTGACCATCCGGCACGCCGGACAGGACCTGCACCTCGACACCCAGAAGCCCACCGAGGTGGCGGTGCGCCCGCGCCACCCGCTGCTACCGCCGCCCCAGCAGCCGCCCGGCCGCGCACCGTTCCGGCGCAGCCGCGTGTAGAGCGGGCTGCGCGAGTCCGCGGGACGTTCCCTGACCCAGGTGCGGTGAAGCCCGGTTACCCTGGTCCCAGCAGTCCCCGAGCGAAAGACGCGCAGATGAAGCTCCAGGTGTTGCCCTACGTCACCGTCGAGATCGACGACCGGGTCCGGCGACGTCTGCGGCTGCGCGGTGAACGCCTGCGCGTCACCCTGCGTGGCTACCTGCGCAGCGCGGCCGACGACGTGGACACCGCCGGAGACCGCGTGCGCGGCATGTGTGACCGCGCCGTCGACCGGGTCGACGCGGTGGTGGCCACCGTCAACGACAAGATCGCCCCCGAACCCGCGGACCGGCCCACCCTCCGCGTGGTGGACGGCCGGGAGGCCTCCTGACCGAGGGCCTGGTCGCGTCCGCCGCGCCGACACCCGACCGGAGTGGGCGACGCTCAGGTAAGTGTGCTGTCCTAGTCGGGTGATCGGCCAAGGACTGACAGTGCTTCTGGCGCTCCTGGCCGCGGTGTTCCTCGCGGTCGGCATCGTGGTGCGCCAACGCGCCACCATCGACGTGCCGGCCGAGTACGGCGTGAGCGCCGTGATGTTCAAGACCCTCATCCGGCGCCCGTTGTGGTGGGCGGGCACCGGGGCCGCGGTCGCCGGATATGTGTTCCAGGCGCTGGCACTGGCGACCGGATCCCTGCTGCTGGTGCAACCGATCCTGGTCTCGGCACTGTTGTTCGCGTTGCCACTGAGCGCGCGGCTGGCACGCCGGCGGGTCACCCGTGGCGAGTGGGCCTGGGCGGTGCTGCTGACCGTGGCGCTGGCCGTGTTCGTCGTGCTGGCCAAGGCCAGCCCCGGCGACTATGCCGCCTCGCTGTCCACGTCGGCGATCGTCGCGGTGGTGTGCACCGTCGCGGTCCTGGCCTGTGTCGTCGTGGCGGTGCGTACCGCCGGCTGGCGGCGGGCGGTGCTGCTGGCCGTGGCGGTCGGTGTGCTGTTCGGTGTCGTTGCGGTGCTGACCAAGCTGGTCATGCACCTCCTGACCCATCAGGGTGTGCTGGCGGTGGTGACAACCCCGGTGCTGTACCTGCTGGCCGTGCTCGGGGTGATCGCGACGCTGTTGCAGCAGTCGGCGTTCCACGCCGGATCCCTGCAGACCTCGGTGCCCACCATGCTGGTGCTGGAGCCGATGATCGCGGTGCTTCTCGGGGCGGTGGTGCTGGGCGAACACCTCGACGTGGGGCGCTGGGACGCCGTGGCGATCGCGGTGGCCACCGCGGCGATGGTGGCCGGCACGATCGCGCTGGGCCGCGACGAAGGCGCCTACGAAGAGGAACTCGAGGCCGCGATCACCAAGTCGTAGGGGTATCAGGCCGCCGCGGGCTCGGCGAGCGCCCGGCGCAGCCGGATGCGGCCTCGATGCACGCGCGACATGACGGTGCCGATCGGCACGTCGGTCAGCGCAGCGATCTCCTTGAACTTGCGGCCCTCGACGTCGGCGTAATACACCGCGGTTCGATACGTCGCGGGCAGTCCCCGCATCGCGGCGGCGACCCGCTGGTCTCCCGCCCGTGCGAGCACCTCGTCCTCCGCTGAGCCGAGGCCGGCGGTGCGGCGCGCGTGGCTGAGGAGCTGAGGGTCGCTGAACTCGGCGGTGAACGACAAGGTCGGGCGGTGCTGTTGCCAGCGGCGATTGTTGAGGTGCGCGTTGACCATGATCCGGTAGAGCCAGCCGGACAGGTTGGTGCCCGGCTGGAACGAACCGAAGCCGGCGTAGGCCCGGGCTGCAGTGTCCTGCAACAGGTCCTCGGCGTCGTTGCGGTCGCGTGTCAGCGTGAACGCGTGACGGTACAGCCCGTCGATCGCCGGCACCGCGTCGCGGGCGAAACGCGCGGCGAGGTCGTCGTCATGGGCAAGGTGGGTGGTGGTCATCGGGGGCTCCTCGGCGGCGGAATCGGATGAACCAACCCTGTCGCGTCCGAGCGCGGGCGTCTGCCCGGTTGACCTCCGTTCGCGTTCCGGACTGCCCCCGCCTGAACTTCCGGCTAACCCCCCTGCCAGGACGACCAGCGCCGGACCGCGACGGTGACGACGGGGCCGTCCAGTTCGATGCGCTGGTATTGGGAGTACTTGGCGCGCAGGGCGGCGTATCCGGCGGCGACCTCCTCACCGCGGAGGTGGATCGTGGCGGTGCCGTCCACACGCACCCACCAGAGCCGGTTCCAGTCGTCGTCGTAGTGGTCGACGAGCAGGCTCACGGTGGGGTTGGCCTCGATGTTGGCCAGTCGGCGCAGCCGCCTGGTCGACTTCGGCTTGGCGTCCACAGCGGTGTACAGCACGTCGGTGCGGCCTTCGGGCATCGCGAACACCACCGGCACCAGGTGCGGTGCGCCGTCGGCACCGACCGTGGCCAGCGCCGCGACCGGCGAGCTCGAGAACCGCGCTGCCGCATCGAACACCGTTGCTGCATCGGGCTCGGACATGACACCAGGGTAGGGTCACCAGCGGCGCACCGGGAGGTCGAATTCATTCACCGGGACGTCGAGCCCCGGTAACCCGGCCGATACCCCACGGCCGTCCGACCATCGGAAGGTTCGGCAGTGATTCTCTCGACGATCTCGCGCAGAGCCCGGCTGGTGTCCCGGCTGGTGGGTGTCGCGGCAACCGGTGCACTGCTCGTCGGCGCAGTGGCCTGCGCACCTCCGGAACGGGACAGCTCCGGAACCGAGACACAGTCCGGGGTCAAGGCCGGGGAAGCGACGTCGGCCGCCGACTTCGGCGGCATGGCCGAGCTCGTCGCAGCGGCGCAGGCCGAAGGCGAGCTGAATGTCATTGCGTTGCCGCCGGACTGGGCCAACTACGGAGCAATCATCTCGGCGTTCTCCGACAAGTACGGCATCAAGGTCAACTCGGCGCAGCCGGATGCGTCCAGCCAGGACGAGATCAACGCCGCCAACCAGCAGAAGGGGCGCTCCAGCGCACCCGATGTGTTCGACCTGGGTCAGGCCGTGGCGCTGGCCAACACGTCGCTGTTCGCCCCCTATCGGGTCGAGACGTTCGACGACATCCCGGCCGCGTTCAAGGATCCCGACGGCACCTGGGTCAACGACTACGGCGGCTACATGTCGATCGGATTCGACTCGGCCGCAGTGCCGCCGGTCACGGGTGTCGACGACCTTCTCAAACCCGAATACCGGGGCAGCGTGGCGCTCAACGGTGACCCGACGCAGGCCGGAGCCGCGTTCTCCGGGGTCATGATGGTCGCGTTGTCACAGGGCGGGTCACCCGACGACATCGCACCCGGAGTCGAGTTCTTCGCCCAACTCAACGATGCAGGAAACTTCCTTCCGGTCGACCCGACGCCGGCGACCATCGAGTCCGGGCAGACGCCGGTCGTCATCGACTGGAACTACACGAACTCCGCGCAGACGAAGAAGCTGCCGTCCTGGACCGTCGTTGTCCCACCGGACAACCCGGTCGCCGGCTACTACTACCAGGCCATCAACAAAGATGCCCCGCACCCGGCGGCGGCGCGGCTGTGGCAGGAGTTCCTGTACAGCGACGAGGGGCAGAACCTGTTCGCCGAGGGCGGGGTCCGTCCGGTCCGCGCCGACAACATGCTCGCCGACGGGACTCTCGACCCGGCGGTGGCCGCGGCGCTGCCCGTCGTGGACGGCCCGGTGACGGTCCCGACACCGCAGCAGACCGAGGCCGCGTCGAAGTACCTCGCGGACAACTGGGCCGCGGCTGTGGGCTGAGGGTGTTCATCTCCGGTCGCCGCGCAGCGCGGACGCTCCGGGAAGCGTTGCCGCTGTTGCCGTTCGGCGTCGCCGTGATGGTGTTCCTGATCATCCCGACCGTCACGGTGCTGATCGGCGCCGTCTACGTCGACGGGGCGTTCACGCTGGACCGGATCGCGGCACTGTTCACCGGAACGGCGCTCTCGGCGCTGGCGAACAGCCTGCTGCTCTCCGCGATCAGCGCGCTGGTGGGTGCCGCGGCGGGAGCGGTGCTGGCCTGGTTGATCGTCAGCGCCGCGGCCACGTCGACGTTGCGACGGGCGGTGCTGGCCCTGTGCAGTGTGCTGGCCCAGTTCGGCGGCGTCGCACTGGCGTTCGCGTTCCTGGCCACCGTCGGCCTCAACGGCGTGCTGACACTGTGGGTGCAGCAGCTCACCGGGTGGAACCTGGCCGGATCGGGATGGCTGTACAGCCTCGGCGGACTGACGCTGGTGTACACGTACTTTCAGATTCCGCTGATGGTCATCGTGTTCACGCCGGCGCTCGAGGGGTTGCGCAGCCAGTGGCGCGAGGCGGCGGTCAGCCTGGGCGCCTCCACGTGGGCCTACTGGCGCGACGTCGCCGTCCCGCTGCTGACCCCGGCATTCCTCGGTTCGGTACTGCTGTTGTTCGCCAACGCGTTCGCCGCCTACGCCACCGCGGCGGCACTGGTCAGTCAGGGCAGCCCGATCGTGCCGCTGCTCATCCGCACCGCTCTGACCAGTGATGTGGTGCTCGGACAGGCCGGATTCGCGTACGCGCTGGCGTTGGAGATGATCGTCGTCGTGGCGGTCGTCATGGCCGCCTACCGTCTGGTGGTGCGCCGCAGCGACCGGTGGCTGTCGTGACCATCGGTGCGCGGTGGACGCGGCGGGTGTTGTGGGTCGGCTTCGGGCTGTTCTTCCTGTTCCCGCTGTACGCGATGGCCGACTTCTCCACCCGGAGCCGGGACGGACGCACGGTGCAGGCGTGGGCGAACCTGGTGCACGACGAGGCGCTGTACGACGCGATCGCGGTGTCGGTGCTGCTGGCGGTTCTGACGGTGGCCGGGATGCTGACCCTGCTGGTGCCGACCATGATCTGGGTGCGGTTGCGTGCCCGGTGGGCCAGGCGCCTGGTCGAGTTCTGCTGTCTGCTGCCGCTGACGATCCCGGCGCTGGTGATCGTGGTCGGGTTGCGCAACGTGTATCTGTGGGTGACCTACCTGCTGGGTGAGTCGGCGTTGACGCTGGCGTTCGTCTATGTGGTCGTCGTGCTGCCGTTCGCGTACCGGGCACTGGACGCCTCGCTGTCCGCTGTGGATCTGCGCACCCTCACCGAGGCGGCCCGCTCGCTGGGGGCCGGGTGGTTCACCGCCACGCTGCAGGTGGTGGTACCCAACATCTGGCCGGGCATGGTGTCGGCGGCGTTCATCTCCACCGCCGTGGTGCTGGGTGAGTACACCATCGCCTCGCTGAGCGGATACCAGACCCTGCCGGTTCAGATCGTGCTGCTCGGCAAGAGCGACGGCCCCACCTCGGTGGCCGCGTCGCTGGCGACGCTGGTGTTCGGCTTCGTCCTGTTGTCGGCGCTGTCGCTGTTCACCCGGCGACGCCGCAGCACCGCATCGGTGGCCCGATGAGCCGCGGCGAAGCCGGCGGTCACGCCCTGGACATCGACGAACTCACCCGCGTCTACGGCGACTCACGCGCGCTCGACGGCCTGACCCTGCACATCCGGCCCGGTGAACTGGTGGCGCTGCTGGGCCCGTCCGGGTGCGGGAAGACCACCGCGCTGCGGATCGTGGCGGGGTTGGACGAGGCGACGTCGGGGACGGTGTCGGTCGCCGGGGTGGATCTGCACCGGACGCCGGCGAACCGGCGGGACATGGGCATGGTGTTCCAGGCGTACAGCCTGTTCCCGCATCTGACAGTGCTCGACAACGTCGCATTCGGGCTCAAGATGCGCGGCAGGGGCAAGCGGGAGCGACGGGATCGCGCGGCCCAGATGCTCGAACTGGTCGGTCTGGCCGCCTACGCCGGCCGGTATGCCACCGAGTTGTCGGGAGGCCAGCAGCAGCGGGTGGCGCTGGCCCGGGCGCTGGCGATCGAACCCCGGGTGCTGCTGCTCGACGAGCCACTGTCGGCGCTGGACGCCAAGGTGCGCATCCAGTTGCGCGACGAGATCCGGCGGGTCCAGTCGGAGGTGGGGACCACCACCCTGCTCGTCACCCACGACCAGGAGGAGGCGTTGGCGGTCGCCGACCGGGTGGCGGTGATGAGCAGGGGTCGACTGGAACAGGTGGCCGCGCCCGCGCAGCTGTACGCCAACCCCGCAACGCCGTTCGTCGCCGACTTCGTCGGCCTGAACAACAAGGTGCCCGCACACGTGTCCGGCGGCCGCGCGACGTTGCTCGGAGTCGGCGTCCCGACCCTGCCGGGGTCGGTGGCCCACGGCGCCGGGACGGCTCGGGTCCGGCCCGAATCCCTCACCGTGACCGGTGATCCCGCGGGCTCGGCCACCGTTGCCTCGGTGGCGTTCCTGGGGGCCATCTCCCGGATCGCGATCACGCTGGCGGACGGGCTGACGCTCACCGCCCAGACGCCGAGTTCGGCTGCCCGGCGGCTGGCGCCCGGCGACCGCGTCACCGTCGGAGTGCAACCCGACGGTGTCCTCGTGGTGCGTGATTGAGGTATCAGACGTCGCGAACGGGCTCGATGCCCAGGTCGCGGTAGCTGACCAACGCGACGAACGGAACCCCGCGGGCGGCGAAGCGGCCCGCGGCGATGTCACCGCGGTCGACCATCGGGATGACGCCGGCCACCACGGCGCCCAGCGCGGTCACCCGCTCGAGGGCGATCTCGGTGGAGCCGCCGGTGCTGATGACGTCGTCGACCAGCAGGACCCGGGCACCCGCCTGCAGGCGGGTGCCCTCGATCCACTGCTCCCGGCCGCGCTGCTTCTGTTCCTTGCGCACGGAGAACCACGCCTTGCCCGTCACCATTGCCACGCCGTGTGCCAGCGGGTCGGCGCCCATGGTCAGACCCCCGACGGCGTCGTACTCGATGCCGTGGGCCGATGCGAGATCGGCGACCGCGCGGCTGACCACCGCCAGCCGCTCTCCGGTGTCGACGGCGTACTTGCCGTCGATGTAGTCGTGGCTGAGTTGGCCGCTGGCCAGCCGGAACGGTTCGGCGCGGTGCTCGTGGCCGCGGTCGCGGATCAACTCGAACGCCGCCTGCCAGGTCTGCGGGCGCGGAGGGTTGTGCTCAGCCATGACGGGGATCGTAGTTCAGCCGCGGCGCGCCCGTTGCGCCAACTCGACCGTGGCCGAACGTAATTCGTCGATCGAATCGATGGGGCTGGCGTATCCGATTCGGGTGTAGGCCATCCCGCGTTCGGTGTCCAGCCGCAGGTCCAAGCCGTATCGGTCGGCACTGGTGCAGGTCGCGGCGACGGTGTCGGGATAGCCGCCCAGCGTGCGGGCCATCGCCACCAGGCTGTCGGCATGGTCGGCATTGAGGTGCGCCACCGCACCCGCCGCCCGCGGGGTCACCGGATCGGGCTCGGCGGCGGCGTACTCCGGACCCGTCGTCGAATCCATCCGGCCGTAACCGCCCACCCAGCGCACCCGGGACACCCGCAGCACCCACAGCGCGAAGTCGCTGTAGTCGATGTAGTACTTCGCGGCGGCGACCGCGCCCAGGTGCGCGGCCCGGGCGGCATCGCGCTCGTCACCGACGGGCTGCTCGACGTGCCCGGCGAGCGTGACCCTGCCACTGGCCAGCGGGTCGGCCTGGCTGCTGGGCGCGACGATCGCCAGGCTGGCACGCGGGTCGTGGGCGAGGTTGCGGCCGTGCTCGGCCAGGTTCGACACGCACAGCACCGGGGCCCCGCCCAGCAAGCCGTAGGTGACGAACGACGCCCACGGGTCCCCGTCGGCGGTCAGCGAGGCCAGGGTGCCGGTGTTGGTGGCTGCCGCGATGGTTCGCGCCTCCTCGGCCGCCGACGGGCGCCGGGTGTCGGCGGGTTCGGTCAGCGCAGGGGGGACGGTGGGTGCGTCGCCGGGATCACCGTGGTCACGTGTCGGGCCTGCGGAGCTCACCCCCGGCACGATAGCGGGTGGCCGGATCGGGTCGGCGTGGCGCCGAAACAAATGACGCGGACGTCGATTGATCGTCTCTGGTCAGCAACTGCACTCGGCGGATTCGGCGGTGTGGATGTGCGAGAATCGCGTGGAGAACACCGACCTGCCGAGCAACTGATCCGGGCAAGAATTGGGGCACCATGGGCGAGCCTTCGTTGCGCGCCGCCGCGCTCGCCGGTCTGGTCTCGGCAGGTCTGTTGATCGCCGGCCCGGGCGTGGCGCCGGCCTTCGCGCAGCCCTCCGACTCCGGGACCAGCAGCCAGGGGTCGGACAGTGCCGGTGACGGGTCGGGCGAGGTGGGCAGTCAGCCCAGCAAAGCCGACGCGGACGATTCCGCAGGGGACGACGTCGGGGATGCCGGGGAGACCAGCGACCCCGATCCGCCGACGATCCGCTCCGATGGGCTCGACGACGCCGAGGACTCGGGGGAGTTCGAAGGCGACAACCTCGTACCGGCCGACGACGAGGACACCGGAAGTGAGCGTGGCGGCTCCGGCCGCGGACCACTCCCGCCGTCGAAGACCCCGCGGTTGTTCGACTACAGCAACTCCTCGATCACGATGAGGATCCCGGTGCCTCGCCTGCCCGCGGCCGACGAGATCCCCGCCGGGACGTGGCCGACGGTCTCGTCGTTCTACACGACCGTCGAGGTTTCCGTACCGACCCTGCAGGGGTTCCTGCAGTCGCTGGTCGTCAACCCCACGCCGGCCCCGCCGGGTCCGTCCATCCGCACCCAGGAGGAAGAGCCCGTCGTCGACGCGGCGATGGGAACGACCACCGCGGGCGGCGGAGGCGGCGGCGTGATGTCCGAAGCCCCGGTGATGCGCGCACCGCTCGTGGTGGCGGTGCCCCGCGTCGCCACGGTGGGCGGACAGGGCGCCCGGCCGGTCGACGCGGTCGCCGCCCCCGCACCCGGTGTGACTCAGCCCGGCACCGCCGGTGTACGCACCCCCGTGATCCGCGGCTCGCTGCCGCCGAGCGCCGAGTCGGTACCGCAGTCGGTGTCGACCCCGCTGTCGGGCCCACCCGCTCGGCTGGGATATCCCCGCGCGCTGACCAACCCGACGCTGGCCGAGCTGGCCGCGGTGGCACTGCCCGGTGTGGCGGGACTGCTGCTGCTGACGTTCGGCGGCGGGGTCATCGGGTATCGGCAGGCCAACAGTCTGCGCTACGTGCGCACGCCCGGCGCCGAACGCTTCCTGCCCTGACCCGCATCGGCGCGGGCCGAGTGCTCGGGTGATTCATTTCCGTCAGACCTGGGTAGGTTGGAAACACCTATGGACGACAGCAATCGCACCCGCTCAGCAGGCCCGGCGGAAGGCAGCCACGTCGAAGACGGGGTAGTCGAACATCCGACCGCGGAAGACTTCACCCACGCGCGCACCTTGCCGGAGGACCGCGTGTGGTTCAAGAAGGCGGTCTTCTACGAGGTTCTGGTCCGCGCCTTCTACGACTCCAACTCCGACGGCATCGGCGACCTACGCGGCCTGACCGAGCGAATGGACTACATGAAGTGGCTGGGCGTGGACTGCCTGTGGTTGCCGCCCTTCTACGACTCCCCGTTGCGCGACGGCGGCTACGACATCCGGGACTTCTACAAGGTGCTGCCCGAATTCGGCACCGTCGAGGATTTCGTCGAGCTGCTGGACGCGGCACACCGTCGCGGCATCCGCGTCATCACCGACCTCGTCATGAACCACACCTCCGATCAGCATCCGTGGTTCCAGGAATCTCGCCGTGACCCAGACGGCCCCTACGGCGACTTCTTCGTCTGGAGTGACACCAGCGAGCCCTACCCCGACGCGCGGATCATCTTCGTCGACACCGAGGAGTCCAACTGGACGTTCGACCCGGTGCGGCGGCAGTTCTACTGGCACCGGTTCTTCTCGCACCAGCCCGATCTGAACTACGACAACCCTGCGGTGCAGGAAGCGATGATCGACGTACTGCGGTTCTGGCTGGACCTGGGCATCGACGGGTTCCGCCTCGACGCGGTGCCCTACCTCTTCGAGCGGGAGGGCACCAACTGCGAGAACCTGCCCGAGACCCACGCCTTCCTGAAGCACTGCCGCAAGGTGATCGACGACGAGTTCCCGGGCCGGGTGCTGCTCGCCGAGGCCAACCAGTGGCCCGCCGACGTCGTCGAGTACTTCGGGGACCCCGAGACCGGTGGCGACGAATGCCACATGGCCTTCCACTTCCCGCTGATGCCCCGCATCTTCATGGCGGTGCGCCGCGAGTCGCGTTTCCCGATCTCGGAGATCCTCGCCCAGACCCCGGACATCCCGGAGATGGCGCAGTGGGGGATCTTCCTGCGCAACCACGACGAGCTCACGTTGGAGATGGTCACCGACGAAGAGCGCGACTACATGTACGCGGAGTACGCCAAGGATCCGCGCATGAAGGCCAACGTCGGCATCCGCCGGCGCCTGGCGCCGCTGCTGGACAACGACCGCAACCAGATGGAGCTGTTCACCGCGCTGCTGCTGTCGCTGCCCGGTTCGCCGGTGCTGTACTACGGCGACGAGATCGGGATGGGCGACATCATCTGGCTGGGCGACCGCGACGCGGTGCGCACTCCGATGCAGTGGACCCCCGACCGCAACGCCGGCTTCTCCACCGCCACCCCGGGGCGGCTCTACCTGCCGCCCAACCAGGATGCGATCTACGGCTACCAGTCGGTCAACATCGAAGCCCAACGCGACACCTCGACCTCGCTGCTGAACTGGACTCGCACGATGCTGTCCATCCGCCGCCGGCACGACGCATTCGCGGTCGGGTCGTTCCGCGAGTTGGGCGGCACCAACCCGTCGGTGCTGGCGTATGTGCGTGAACTCGAGCAGGACGGACGCACCGACGTCGTGTTGTGTGTGAACAACCTGTCGCGTTTCCCGCAGCCCATCGAACTCAACCTGCAGGCCTGGAACGGGCACATCCCGGTGGAGATGACCGGTCACGTCGAGTTCCCCCGCATCGGCAATCTGCCCTACCTGCTCACCCTCCCCGGCCACGGCTTCTACTGGTTCATGCTGCGACCCGACCCCACCGAGGGAGGTGAGCAGTGATGACCGTCGACAATCTGCCCTTCGCCGACTGGATCGTCAGCCAGCGCTGGTATGCCGGGCGCAGCCGAGAACTGGCCTCCGCGCGACCGTCCGCCGTCACCGCGCTGTCCGACGGCGTCGAACTGGTGCTGCTCGACGTGGCCTACACCGACAGCGGCACAGAGCGCTACCAGGTGCTGCTGCGCTGGGGTGCCGAGCCGATCGACGAGTACAGCGACGTCGCCACCATCGGCACCGTCGACGGACCCGACGGCGAACGGGTGGCCTGCGATGCGCTCTACGATCCCGATGCGGCGCAACAACTGCTGTCCCTGATCGATTCGTCGGCCTCCATCGGCGCTCTGCGTTTCGAGAAGGAGCCGGGCGCCGACCTGCCGACGACCGCTGTTCCGCGCATGGCGGGGGTCGAGCAGAGCAACACCAGCGTCATCTTCGAGGACCGGGCGGTGCTCAAGGTGTTCCGTCGCCTCACCCCGGGCATCAACCCCGACATCGAGCTGAACCGGGTGCTGGCCCGGGCCGGCAACCCGCACATCGCGCCGCTGCTCGGCTCGTACGAGACCGCCTGGGATGCGGCAGGTTCGCAGCCCTGTGCGTTGGGCATGGTGACCGAGTTCGCCGCGAACAGCGCCGAGGGCTGGGACATGGCCACGGCCAGCACACGCGACCTGTTCGCCGAGGGCGACCTCTACGCCGACGAGGTCGGCGGCGACTTCGCCGGCGAGTCCTACCGGCTGGGCGAGGCGGTGGCTTCCGTGCATGCCACGCTGGCCGCCGAACTCGGCACGTCCACGATGGAATTTCCCGTCGACACCGTGCTCGAGCGGCTGCAGTCCGCCGCCGCATCCGTACCCGACCTGGGCGGGCACGCCGCCCTGATCGAGGAGCGGTACCGCAAGCTTGCCGGTCAGCAGATCACCGTGCAGCGGGTGCACGGCGATCTGCACCTGGGGCAGGTGCTGCGCACGCCGGAGAATTGGCTGCTGATCGACTTCGAAGGCGAGCCGGGACAGCCGCTGGAGGAGCGGCGTCGGCCCGATTCCCCCCTCCGCGACGTCGCCGGCGTGCTGCGGTCCTTCGAGTACGCCGCCTATCAGCGGTTGGTCGATCTGTCCGCCGACCACGAGCGGGACCGGCAGGTTGCCGCCCGCGCACGGGAATGGGTCCAACGCAACAGCACCGCGTTCTGCGAGGGCTACGCGGCGGTGGCCGGAACCGATCCCCGCGAGTCGGGTGAGGTGCTGGCCGCCTACGAACTCGACAAGGCGATCTACGAAGCCGCGTACGAGGCCAAGTTCCGGCCCTCCTGGCTGCCGATTCCGATGCGGTCGATCCAGCGCATCCTCGGTTGATCCGCGGAGGTTCAGAGCTGGCAACCGTGACCGCCGGGTAGGTCACCGCCGCTCTTCGGCTCCTACTCCGGCCCGCCCGGCCGGCGGCAGTCGGGAACCCGACGCCGACTCGGCGGTCACGGTTGCACAGCATCTTCAAGCTAACACACAGCGCGCCGAAAAACGCTGAACTGGGCTGCTAAGCGCAGTGTCGCGCAACGTCTTTCAGGTGGCCGCCGGTCGGGCTACTCGGGGACGGCCTCCAGGACGACCAGTCCGCGCGCGGCCACCTCCAAGGTGGCCGAGGCCTTGAGGGTCTTCGCGTCGTCGGGCACCACACCGGTCGCGGTGTCGATGAGGGGACGCCACTGCGGCGCGAACTTCTTCTTCGGCGCCTTGAACTTGATGGCCTCGTAGTGGGCGTTGAAGAACAGTAGGAACGAGGCGTCGGTGACGCGGATTCCGCGCAAATCCATGTAGGGGATGGCGTCGCCGTTGAGGTAGACCGCGATCGACTTCGCGAAGCCGGTGCCCCAGTCCTCGCTCGACATGACCGAGCCGTCCGGATTGAGCCACAGGATGTCGGGCAGTCCACCGGCCTCGATGGGCTGGCCGGTGAAGAACCGGCGCCTGCGGAACACCGGATGCGCGGTACGCAGCTGGGACACCGTGCGGGTGAACTCCATGAGATCGGTGTCCGCCGCGGACCAGTCCACCCAGGACAGCTCGTTGTCCTGGCAGTACACGTTGTTGTTGCCCTGCTGGGTGCGGCCGAGTTCGTCGCCGTGCGCGATCATCGGGACACCCTGGGACAGCAGCAGCGTGGTCAGGAAGTTGCGTTGCTGCCGGGCCCGCAACGCGTTGACCTCCGCGTCGTCGGTGGGGCCTTCGGCGCCGCAGTTCCAGGAGCGGTTGTGGCTTTCCCCGTCGTTGTTGTCCTCGCCGTTTGCCTCGTTGTGTTTCTCGTTGTAGGAGACCAGGTCCCGCAACGTGAAACCGTCGTGTGCGGTGATGAAGTTGATCGAGGCCACCGGTCGCCGGGCGGTGTTCTCGTAGAGATCGGCCGAGCCGGTGAGCCGGGACGCGAACTCGTCGAGGGTGGCGGGCTCGCCGCGCCAGTAGTCGCGGACGGTGTCGCGGTACTTGCCGTTCCATTCCGTCCACTGCGGCGGGAAGCCGCCGACCTGGTAACCGCCGGGTCCGACGTCCCACGGCTCGGCGATGAGCTTGACCTGACTGACCGTCGGATCCTGCTGGACGAGTTCGAAGAACGTCGAGAGCTTGTCGACGTCGTAGAACTCCCGGGCCAGTGTGGAGGCCAGATCGAACCGGAACCCGTCGACGTGCATCTCGGTCACCCAGTACCGCAGCGAATCCATGATCAGCTGCAGCGAATGCGGGTGACCGACGTTGAGGCTGTTTCCGGTACCGGTGTAGTCCATGTAGTAGCGCTTGTCGTCGTCGACGAGGCGGTAGTAGGCGGCATTGTCGATGCCCCGCATCGACAGCGTCGGTCCCAGGTGGTTTCCCTCGGCGGTGTGGTTGTAGACCACGTCGAGGATGACCTCGATGCCGGCTTCGTGCAGGGTGCGCACCATCGTCTTGAACTCCTGCACCTGCCCGCCGGGGTTGGGGTTGGAGCTGTACTTGGAGTCCGGGGCCAGGAAACCGATGGTGTTGTAGCCCCAGTAGTTGGACAGACCCTTGTCGACGAGCGTCGAGTCGTTGGCGAAGTGGTGCACCGGCATCAGCTCGATCGCGGTGATCCCCAGCGCGACCAGGTGGTCGATGATGGCCGGATGGGCGACCGCGGCATAGGTGCCGCGAATCTGCTCCGGGATGTCGGGGTGTGTCTCGGTGAGGCCCTTGATGTGGGCTTCATAGATGACGGAGTCGGCGTACTCGTGGCCGGGCGGGCGGTCCACCCCCCAATCGAAGTACGGGTTGATGACCACGCACTTGGGCATGCTGGCCGCCGAGTCGTCGTCGTTGCGGCTGTCGGGGTCGCCGAAGTTGTAGCTGAACAGCGACTGGTTCCAGTCGAACGTGCCGTCGATGGCCTTGGCGTAGGGGTCGAGCAGCAACTTGTTGGGGTTGCAGCGCACGCCGGCCCCGGGGTCGTAGGGGCCGTGGATGCGGTAGCCGTAGCGCTGCCCGGGCTCGATGTTGGGCAGAAAACCGTGCCAGACGAATCCGTCCACCTCGGGCAGGGTGATGCGGGTTTCGGTGCCGTCCGCGTCGAACAGGCACAACTCGACCAACTCGGCGGCTTCACTGAACAACGCGAAGTTGGTGCCGGACCCGTCATAGGTGGCGCCGAGGGGGTAGGCCTTGCCGGGCCACGGCTCGACAGCCATGACGTTGCCCGGTGAGCTGGCGATCTCGGTCAAGGCGGTTCTCCTGTGCTAGCGCGATGCGGATTCGTCGGATGACGGCGTGTGGCGACCCTATGGGATGCCCACCCGAGGGGGTGGTGCAACCGTCGGGTGGGTCACAGGTCAGGACGCGATGTCGACCCCGGCAGAGCGCAGCGTCTCGACCGCCTGCGCGGTGGTCGTCGGTGACACGCCGGCGGTCAGGTCCAGCAGCACCCGGGTCGCGAATCCGGCGGCGACCGCATCGGCTGCGGTGGCCTTCACACAGTGGTCGGTGGCGATGCCCACGACGTCGACGGCGTCGACGCCCCGGGAGCGCAGCCACTCGGCGAGTCCTGTGCCGTCGTCGTCGGCACCCTCGAAGCCGCTGTAGGCGGCGGTGTAATGCCCCTTCTTGAACACCGCCTCGATCGGAGTGGTGTCCAGATCGGGGTGGAACTCCACGCCGCCGGTGTCGACCCGGCAGTGCGGCGGCCACGAGTCGACGTAATCCGGGTGGTCGGAGAAATGCCCGCCCGGGTCGATGTGGAAATCCTTGGTGGCCACCACGTGTTCGTACCCGGAGGCATTGCCGCCCAGCAGGGCGTTGATGCCGCGCGCCACGTCCGCGCCCCCGGCGACAGCCAGCGAGCCGCCCTCGCAGAAGTCGTTCTGCACGTCGACGATGATCAGCGCTTTCTTCGAGGCGGTCACATGTCCACGGTATCGCTGGTGCGGTCCACCCGCTGGTGAGCGGTCAGGAACAGATGGTCGAACGTGGCGCGGGGCGGCAGGGTCTCCTCGTAGTCGAGGCCGGCGAAATCGACCAGCAACCGTTCGGCGAGCATGCGCAGCTTGACGTTGGTCTCCTGCGAGCGCCACCGCAGCAGTTCGAACGCGGTGTCGGCATCGACCCGGTAGACCAGCATCAGCATGCCCTTGGCCTGTTCGATGACGGAGCGGTTCTCGGTGATCTCGTCGAGCGCCGCGCTGACCATCGCCTTGGTCGTCGCCTCGTTGGGGGTGACGTCGACGTAGAAACCGTGGGTGCCGATCAACCGGCCGTCCGCATCGCGGAGCTGATCGCCGATGACGACCACCTCGTGCACGTCGCCGCGGGTGTCGATGATGCGATGGCGCGTCGAGAACGTCCGGTGTTCGCGGCGCATCTCGTCCAGGGTCGCCGCGACCTGCCGGTAGTCGTCGGGGTGCTTGTGCGAGAGCACCAGTTCGGTGGTCGGGGTCACGGTCCCGGGCTGATAGCCGTGCAGGAGCTGGACCTCGTCGGACCACTCCCACCGTTCGTCGGCGAAGTGGAAGCGAAACCAACCCACCAGCTGGGGCGCGCCACCGGCGAGCGCCTGCTCCAGGGAGTCGTCACTGGTCACAGCAGAAGATTAGCGTGACCGCCGGTTCCGCCCGGCGCGATCCGGGACCCCTACTTGCTGGGCGGCCGAAGCACTTTCATCGCCATCTGCATCACCGGCGCGGGAACCCGGTCCTTCATCGTCAGCGCGGTGTCGGCGACGCGGGTGCGCACCGGCGTGCCCCGGCCGAAGACGCGGTTCAGCGGACCGCCGGTGGGTTCGAGGTCGACGTGCAGCGGAGGCTTCCCGTCGGCCGCGCCGAGCGCCTTGGAGATGACGATCCGCTGGATCTCGCTGGTGCCCTCGAAGATGGTGTACAGCTTGGCGTCGCGGTACCACTTCTCGACGGGATGGTCGGAGATGTATCCCCAGCCGCCCATGGTCTGGATGGCCCGTTCGGTGGTGCGCACCGCGAGCTCGCTGGCGGCCAGTTTCGACATCGAGCCTTCGCCGCGCTCGAATGCCACACCGGTGGCGGCCATCCAGGACGCCCGCCAGGTCAGCAACCGCGCCGCGTCCAGGCCGGTGGCCAGGTCGGCGAGCGGGAACGCGATGCCCTGGTTGTCGATGATGGGCGCGCCGAACGCCTCACGCCGGTTGGCGTATTCCGTGACGTACTCCAACGCCGCCCGGGCGATGCCGAGGGCCTGTGCGGCGACCATGGGGCGGGTCTGCTCGAACGTGCCCAACGTTGCCGATCCCGACCGCTTGGGTCCGCCCTCGCGTACGCGGGCCAGCCGCCGCTCGAGTTTCTCCTGCCCGCCGAGCAGATTTTCGGCGGGCACGCGGACGCCGTTGAACTTCAGCTCGGCGGTGTGCGACGCCCGGCAACCCAGTTTGTCGAGCTTGCGGACCATCTCCAGTCCCGGCAGACCGCCGGGGACGATGAACAGCCCCTGCCCGCGGTGGCCGAGTTCCTCGTCGACGACGGCGTTGACCACGTGCACGTTGGCGATGCCGCCGTTGCCGATCCACATCTTGTGTCCGTCGATGATCCAGTCGGCATCGGGGCCCGAGCCGTCGCGGCGCGCTCTGGTGCGCAGGTTGCGGACATCGCTTCCACCCTCGGGTTCGGAGATCGCCAGCGCGGCCAGTTTCAGATCACCGGGGGTGCCGAAACACTCCGGCGCCCACTGCAGCATCTGTTCGGGGGTGGCGGCCTGCCCGATGGCCGACAGCGCCAGCGCCGGCATCACGACCGCCAACCCGATCCCTGCGCAGCCCCAGAACAGTTCCTCCATGAACATCGGCAGGGACAGCCCGGTCGGGTCACCGATCAGGTCGCGATAGAACAGTGGGCTGTAGAACCCCTGTTCAGCGGCCTGTTCGAGGACGGGCCAGGGGAACTCCTGGCGCTGGTCGTATTCGGCGGCGACGGGGCGGATGACCTGTTCGGCGAACTCGTGGGTGCGGCGGGCCAGGTCGTGCTGCGCTGCTGTCGGGGTGATGTTGAACGTCATCGGTGCCCCACCGTCGCTGTCGTGAACATGCGCATCTCCCCACGTCGTTGTGCCTAACGTGGCAAGTACCCAAAGCCGGCGGAAAATTCACGGCGGAAAGGCGTGGCGCATGAAGTTTGCTGTGGGCGCCTTGCGGCAGCGTGACGGGATCACCTGCGGGCCGGCCGTCGCCGTGGTCGCCGGGGCGATGCTGGACGCTGAGTACGGTTCGATGCTGCGCGACGCCGGCGCGGCTGGCGCCTGGTTCGCCGGGGAACAGCAGCGCGTGCACGCCCAGGTGAACGCCGTGTGGCCGCGCCGGCTGGGAACCACGCCGGCGGGGATGGCACGTGCGCTCACCGAACGAGCCCGGGTGTGCGGGCTGCGCTACCGGTGGCGGTGCCGGCGGGGGCGATGTGACCGACTGACCGATGTCCTGGCCGCGGTGGGCGAAGGCCGGCCGGTGGCGGTGCTGATCGGGCGCGTCGTCCCGCGGCACTGGGTGCTGCTGGTCGAGGCCGGCGGCGGCACGCTGCGGTGCTACGAGCCGTCCTCCGGGGTGACTCGGTCGGTGTCGGTGGACGCGCTGCGCCACGGACGCCTGACCGGGCTCGGCTTTCCGCGCGCTTTCGCCTTCGTGCTGCCGAGTTGTGCGACGCGGGCGGTCGCGGCCTGATCGCGCGGATCCGCGGAGCCCGCCGTGGCCTCGGCGATGCGTTTCTCCGCCTCACCGACCGAGATGCGCAGCCGCCGCGCGAGCACTTCGGCCCAGGGAGCACCGGCGAACTGCACCGGGGGCGGCCCGGTGACCAACCGCGCGAGCAGGCGCCGCTGCAGCGAGGCCAGCCGACGCTCCATGGCGTCGAGGCGCAGCAGCAGCGCCCGCTGGTCGGCCGGGCGCAGGGTGTGCACCGGCAGGTCTGTCAAGGCTTGGAAGGCGCTCAACGCGTCATCTGCCGCGTCGAGCACGGGGATCACGGTGGCTGTTTGGTGGGCAAGCGGGTTATTCGAACTCATGTTCGACAGGGTACGGAGACGGGCCGACAACTCGATACGCTGAACCGATGGGCAGACGCATCGCGACCGCCGAGCCGGTTTCAGGGGCCGACCTGCTCGAGTTCATCAGACCGCGGCACCGCATGGTGCTGACCACCCACCGCCGCGACGGGTCGCTGCAGAGCTCGCCGGTGACCGGCGGGGTGGACGGGGACGGGCGCCTGGTGATCGCCTCCTATCCGCAACGGGCGAAGTCGGCCAACATCCGCCGCGACCCGCGCGCGAGCGTCGTCGTGCTCTCCGACGAGTTCGACGGGCCCTACGTCCAGGTCGACGGCGACGCCGAAGTCCTCGACCTGCCCGAGGCGCTCGAACCGCTCGTCGAATACTTCCGGTCGGTTGCCGGTGAGCACTCCGACTGGGCCGACTATCGTCGCGCGATGGTCGAGCAGGGCAAATGTCTGATCCGGATCACCCCGCGGCGCTGGGGCCCGGTCGCCACCGGCGGCTTCCCGCCCCGGTGAGACGCACTGCGCCGAGGTCGGCGGGGACGTCCGCAGGTGACTGTGGTAGTCAGAGCTAGCGCACGCGTTGCGTCGGCTAGCACGTCAAACTATAGTCTGGACACATGTCCAGGAGGGTTCGGATTCCTTGCTCCAATCGATTTGGCCTGCTCAGTGCGGCATTCCATCCGGATCCTCGCGCGTGAGCGCGGCGCGGGGTATGTGCGTGAGCGCGGCGCGGGGTATGTGCGTGAGCGCGGCGCGGGGTATGTGCGTGAGCGCGGCGCGGGGTATGTGCGTGAGCGCGGCGCGGGGTATGTGCGTGAGCGCGGCGCGGGGTATGTGCGTGAGTGCGGCGCGGGGTATGTGAGCTGACCATGCGCATTGCGTTGCTGTCCTATCGGAGCAAGACCCACTGCGGTGGCCAGGGCGTCTACGTCAGACACCTGAGCCGCGGTTTGGTCGAGCTCGGCCATGACGTGGAGCTCTTCTCCGGGCAGCCGTACCCGGACGGTCTGGATCCGCGGGTGCGCCTGACCAAGGTGCCCAGCCTGGACCTCTACCGCGAACCCGACCCGTTCCGGATTCCTCGGCCCACCGAGATCAAGACCAGCATCGACGTCCGCGAACTGCTGACCACCTGGACTGCGGGCTTTCCCGAACCCAAGACGTTCAGCATGCGGGTGGCCCGGCTGCTCGCCGACCGGCGCGCCGACTTCGACGTCGTGCACGACAACCAGTGCCTGGGTACCGGTCTGTTGGCGATCGCCGAGTCCGGGCTGCCGGTGGTGGCCACCGTGCACCATCCGATCACCCGGGACCGGGTCCTCGACGTCGCCGCGGCGAAGTGGTGGCGCAAGCCGCTGGTGCGTCGGTGGTACGGCTTCGCCGAGATGCAGAAGGACGTAGCGCGCCGGATTCCCGAGCTGGTCACCGTGTCGTCGACGTCGGCCGCCGACATCGCCGAGGACTTCGCGGTCAGCCCCGACCAGCTGCATGTCGTACCGCTGGGAGTGGACACCGAGTTGTTCCAGCCCTCGGCGAACCGGGTGCGCAATCGCGTCATCGCGATCGCCAGCGCGGACGTGCCACTCAAAGGCGTCAGCCACCTGCTGCACGCCATCGCCCGGCTGCGCATCGAGCGTGATCTCGAGCTGCAGCTGGTCGCCAAGCTCGAACCCAACGGCCCGACCGAGAAGCTGATCGCCGAGTTGGGTATCTCCGACATCGTGCACAGTTCCAGCGGGTTGTCCGACGCCGAACTGGCAGAGCTGCTGGCCTCCGCGGAGGTGGCGTGCATTCCGTCGCTGTACGAGGGCTTTTCGCTGCCCGCGGTGGAGGCGATGGCCAGCGGCACCCCGATTGTCGCCAGCCGGGCCGGTGCGCTCCCCGAAGTGGTCGGTCCCGACGGGGAATGCGCGCGGCTGGTCACGCCCGCCGACGTCGACGAGTTGACCAGGGTGCTGGGCGAGTTGCTGGACTCACCGCTGGAGCTGCGCAGGCTCGGTGACAACGGCAGGCGCCGTGCACTGGACGTCTTCAGCTGGGAATCGGTTGCCGCGCAGACTGTCTCGGTCTACGAGCGCGCCTGCCGGCGGGTCGCGGCATGCTGACCGTCGATTTCGACCGGCTCGGAGTGGGGCCGGGCAGCAAGGTCATCGACGTCGGGTGCGGTGCCGGCCGGCACACCTTCGAGGCATTCCGGCGCGGCGCCGACGTGATCGGCTTCGACCAGAACGTGGCCGATCTCAACGATGTCGACGAGATCCTGCAGGCGATGAAAGCCGAAGGAGAGGCGCCCGCGTCGGCCCGCGGCGAGGCCGTCAAAGGCGACGCGCTGGAGTTGCCGTACGCCGACGCCACCTTCGACTGCGTCATCGCCTCCGAGATCCTCGAGCACGTGCCCGAGGACGACAAGGCGATCTCCGAGCTGGTGCGGGTTCTGCGACCCGGTGGTGCGCTGGCGATCACGGTACCGCGATGGTTGCCCGAGCGGATCTGCTGGGCCCTCTCGGATGAATACCACGCCAACGAAGGCGGTCACATCCGTATCTATCGCGCCGACGAACTGCGCGACAAGGTGCTCGCCCACGGCCTCGAACTGACTGCCACCCACCACGCTCATGCGCTGCACGCGCCGTACTGGTGGCTCAAATGCGCCGTCGGAACCGAGAAGTCGGATCATCCGGCGGTGACGGCGTATCACAAGCTGTTGGTGTGGGACATGATGAGCCGGCCGTGGCTCACTCGCACGGCTGAGGCTGCGCTCAACCCGTTGATCGGCAAGAGTGTGGCGCTCTACTTCAGGAAACCTCCGGCCGATGCCTGAGATCCCCGGTGTGCCAGGGGTGTTCAGCCCCGACCAGTGTTGCCAGACGGCGGAGTCCATCGCGGCGACGCAGGAGCCGTCCGGTGCCATCCCGTGGTCGCACGGCGGGCACACCGATCCCTGGGACCACATCGAGAACGCGATGGCGCTGACCGTCGCGGGACTGCTCGAGCCGGCGCGGGCGGCCTTCGACTGGTCGTTGCGCACCCAACGCGACGACGGCACGTGGCCCATCCAGTTGCGCAACGGCGTCATCGAGGACGCCAACAGTGACAGCAACTTCTGCGCCTACATCGCCACCGGTGTGTGGCATCACGTGCTGGTCACCGGCGACCGCCGGTTCGCCGAGACGATGTGGCCGGTTGTGGTCAAGGCGATCGACTTCGTCCTGAGCCTCCAGTCCAGCACCGGCGAGATCGCCTGGGCGGCAAGCCCGTCCGGTATCGCCGAGGAGGCCCTGCTCACCGGCTGTGCCAGCATCCATCACAGCATCCGGTGCGCCCTGGCGCTGGCCGACTATGTCGACGACCCGCAGCCCGAGTGGGAGGTCGCTGTCGGGCGGCTGGGTCACGCGATCGTCGAGCACCCCGAAGCCTTCGTCGCCAAGGACCGCTGGTCGATGGAGTGGTACTACCCGGTGTTGTGCGGCGCGCTGCGCGGGCCCCGGGCGCGCTCCCGAATCGACGAGCGCTGGGACGATTTCGTGGTTCCGGATCTCGGGATCCGGTGTGTGGACGACCGGCCGTGGGTGACCGGTGCCGAGACCTGTGAACTGGTCATGGCTTTGGACGCGATCGGCGACCGAGGCCGGGCGCACGCGCAGTTCGCGGCCATGCACCACCTCCGCGAGGAGGACGGTTCGTATTGGACCGGCCTGGTGTATGCCGACGGCAAACGCTGGCCGGTCGAACGCACCACCTGGACCGGGGCGGCGGTGATCCTGGCGGCCGATGCATTGTCCTGCGCGACGCCGGGCAGCGGCATCTTCCGCGGACCTGATCTGCCGCGGGGTCTCGAGGGAGAGTACGACTGCGAGTGCGTGATCAGCGAGCGCTGACCTACGCGCCGCCGAGCGTGCCCGGATCGCCCGTCGTGCGTTCGAGCACCCGCATCGAGCCGGTTGCCGCGACCTCGCGGAACTCCGCGGTGTCCAACGCGCGGCGGTAGATGTGGAAGGGCGCCTGCCCGCCGTCGGCGGGGTCGGGAAAGACGTCGTGGATGATCAGTGCCCCGCCGACCGACACCCACCGGGCCCAGCCGTCGAAGTCGCGGCGGGCCGCCTCCTCGGTGTGGCCGCCGTCGATGAACAAGAGCCGCAACGGGGTTCGCCAACCGCGCGCGATCACCGGCGAGCGTCCCACGATCGCCACCACGTGGTCGTCGAGGCCCGCGGCGTCGAGGGTGTGGCGCAGCGTCGGCAGGGTGTCGAACAGGCCGGTGACGGGGTCGACCATCGAGGAGTCGTGGTATTCCCAGCCGGCCTGATGCTCCTCGGAGCCGTGGTGATGGTCGACGGTGTACAACAGCCCACCGGTCTGCTGGGCGGCAGCGCCGAGCATGACGGTGGACTTGCCGCAGTACGTCCCGATCTCCACCGCGACGCCGTCTCCCAGATAGTGCAGCGCGGCGTCGTAGAGGGCGCGGCCCTCATCAGCGGGCATGAAACCGGTGACGCGTTCGGCGAGCTCGAACAGGGCGGCGGCAGCCGGGGGCAACGCGGTGTCGGGGTGCGCCGTCGTATCGCTCATGGCGCCCAACTTACCGTTGCTGGCCCCAGGTCGTTGTAGTAGCGTCCGGACATGTGTCCGATCCGGCTCTGGAGTCGACTCGGCGCCGTCTGACGGCCCGACAGGCCGACACCGTGGAACGGTTGGGCCGGGCCGCGGTCGAGCTGCTCGCCCGGGACGGATTCGCCGCTCTGACCGTGCGCCGGGTGGCCGCGGAGGCGGGCGTGGGCGCCGCCACGGCCTACACGTATTTCTCGTCCAAGGAGCATCTGGTGGCCGAGGTGTTCTGGCGCCGGCTGGCCGGTTCGCCCCACGTCGATCACGAGTCGGATGATCCCGTCGCCCGGGTGATCGACGTGCTCGGACACATCTCGCTCCTGGTCGCCGACGAGCCGGAGTTCGCCGGTGCCGTGACGACCGCGCTGTTGGGCAAGGACCCCGACGTCGAGGTGTTGCGGCTGCGCATCGGCCGCGACATCCGCGACCGGCTGGCCAGCGCGCTGGGGCCTCAGACCGATCCGGACGTGATCGATACGTTGGAGATGCTGTACTCCGGGGTGCTGGTCCGGGCCGGCATGGGTTACGTCTCCTACGACGAGATCGCGCGCCGACTCGAGAGGTCGGCGCGCCTGATCCTCGGGTGAGGTCAGTGCGGACCGAGCAGCGCCGTTGCCGCGGCCACCGCGGGTCCGGCGATCTCGTGGACGTCACCACCGTCTTCGACCAGAAGCGCGGTGAGTTCCCGTATGCCGCCCAACAGGATCAGCGCGGTGGAAGCGGGGACCGGGCTGATACCGGCGCGGCGAAATCCCGGGTTAGCGGTCAGCGTCACCAACATGTCGGTGAGTTTCACCATGGCCTGGCGGTGCAACGGCTGCGCCGCAGCGCCCAGTGCCGGCGCCTCCCTGATCCAGCTCAGGGTGATGGCGGGCCGGGCGCCGATGTGCTCGACGTAGGCGTCGACGGATTGGCGGATCTGGATCCGCCAGTCCGCCTGGGTGTCGACCGCGGCCAGGATGGCGGCGATGAGGTCGTCGTTGTTACGGCGTAGCAACTCGATCAGGCAGCGGTCCTTGCTGTCGAACTGCTCGTAGAAGGTGCGCTTGGACGTGCGCGCGTGCCGGACGATGTCGGCGACGGTCGTGTCGCGGTAGCCGCGCTCGCGGACCGAGGCCGCCAAGCCGTCGAGCAGTCGATCGGTCACCGCCGCGTCGGCGGGAACGGCGGTCATGATCGCGACACCCCCTTGCGACCCCGTGGTACCAAGCGGTACCGTACCGGACACGAGCGCGGTACACCTGAGTACCAGAGCGGAGCCGACAGCGGATGACCGAAGCGACGATCACCACCCCCGAACGGAGCGCCCCAACACCCCGTGAGGTGCGCTTGCCACCCACCCCGCCCGTGCCCCGGTTGATCCAGGGGCTGGGCTTCACGACGTCACGCAAATGGACAGTGGCCCAGATCGTCCGCCGATGCGGAGACGTGTTCACGCTGCAGCTGCCGGTTTTCGGCCGCACCGTGATCGTCGCCGACCCGGCACTGGCCAAGGAGCTGTTCATGGCCAACACCGAGGACGTCGGCAACATCCAGCCCAACCTGTCCCGGGTACTCGGATCGGGCTCGGTGTTCGCCCTCGACGGCACCGACCATCGGCGGCGGCGACGGTTGCTCACACCACCGTTCCACGGCAAGAGCATTCGCAACTACGAGGCCATCTTCGAAGAGGAGACACTGCGGGAAGCCCAGAACTGGCCCGAGGGCACGCCGTTCGAGACCCTCGAACCGATGATGCGCATCACCCTCAACGCCATCCTGCGGGCGGTGTTCGGCGCGGACGGAACGCATCTGGACGAGCTGCGCCGCATCATCCCGCCGTGGGTCACCCTCGGTTCCCGACTGGCGGTGCTGCCCACCCCGGCACGCACCTACGGCCGGTTCAGCCCCTGGGGGCGGCTGGCGCGCTACCGTCGGCGTTACGACGAGGTGATCGGCCGACTGATCGACGCCGTGCAGGCCGACCCGGACTTCGACGAACGCGACGACGTGCTGGCGCTGCTGCTGAAGAGCACCTACGAGGACGGTTCGTCGATGTCGCGCCAGGACATCGGCGACGAACTGCTCACGCTGCTGGCCGCCGGCCACGAGACCACCGCCGCCACGCTGGGATGGGCCTTCGAGCGCATCAGCCGCCACCCCGACGTGCTGGCCAGGTTGGCCGCCGAGGCCGACACCGAGGACAACGAATACCGGCAGGCGGTCATCCTCGAGGTGCAGCGGGTCCGTACCGTCATCGACTTCGCCGGACGCCACGTGTACGCGCCCTCGTTCAATCTCGGCGAGTACACCATCCCGCAGGGCTACTCGATCGTCGTCGCGCTGTCCCAGATGCACCACCGCACCCAGGAATTCTCCGACCCGGACCGGTTCGACCCGCACCGATTCCTCGGACAGCGCCCGCCCACGTTCGCGCACATCCCGTTCGGCGGCGGCACCCGGCGCTGCGTGGGCGCCGCCTTCGCCAACGTAGAGATGGACATCGTGCTGCGAACGGTGTTACGGCACTTCGTGATCGAAACCACCGACGCCCCCGCCGAGAAGACCCACTCGCGGGGCGTGGCCTATACGCCCAAGAGCGGAGGCCGGGTGGTCGTGCACCGCCGGTGACTAAACCTCGGTGCGCTTGGGCAGCTTCCAGCCCGGCCGCGGGAAGTGGCAGGTGTAGCCACCCGGGTAGTGCACCAGGTAGTCCTGGTGCTCCGGTTCGGCCTCCCAGAAGTCGGGCGCGGGGCTGACCTCGGTCACGACCTTGCCCGGCCACAGTCCGGAGGCCTCGACGTCGGCGATGGTGTCCAGCGCCACCTGACGCTGCTCGTCGTCGACGTAGAAAATCTCCGAGCGGTAGCTGGTGCCGACGTCGTTGCCCTGCCGGTTCTTCGTCGTCGGATCGTGGATCTGGAAGAAGAACTCCAGCAGCGCACGGTAGTCGGTCTGTGCGGGGTCGTAGACGATCTCGACCGCCTCGGCGTGCCCCGGATGGTTGCGGTACGTCGGATGGTCGTTCTGCCCGCCTGTGTAACCCACGCGGGTGGACACCACGCCCGGCTGCTTGCGGATCAGATCCTGCATGCCCCAGAAACAGCCGCCGGCCAGAACGGCTCGCTTGTAGTCGCTCACGCTTGCTCCTTCTCGACTGTGTCGTCGATATCGGCGAACAACCCACGGTACTGCTCGTAGCCCTGCGCTTCGAGGTCGTCGAGGTGGACGAACCGCAGCGCCGCGGAGTTGATGCAGTAGCGCAGCCCGCCCGCCTCGCTCGGTCCGTCGGTGAACACGTGCCCGAGGTGGCTGTCGCCGTGGGCCGAGCGCACCTCGGTGCGGAGCATCAGGTGCGAGAAGTCGCGCTTGGAGACGATGTTGTCGCCGTCACCGTCGGCCGCTCGCAGTGGGCGGGTGAAGCTCGGCCAGCCCGATCCGCTGTCGAACTTGTCGACCGAGGCGAACAGCGGTTCCCCGGACACCACGTCGACGTAGATGCCCGGTTCGTGGTTGTCCCAGTATTCACCGGTGAACGGGCGCTCGGTGCCGTTGCGCTGGGTGACGCGGTACTGCTCCGGCGACAACGCGTCCACCGCCTGAGGGTTCTTGTGGTATCGCTGAGTCATGGTGCCGGTATAACCGCCTGGCGTGCGCGTTTAATCCGGCAGACCCCTCGACAGCAACCGGTAGAACATGTTCTAGTTTCGGGTGTGACGGGCAACACCTTCAGCCGAGATGAACTCGTCGAGGCATTCGCGGGCTTCGAGAAGACAGTGGACCGGGCGGCGCAGACCCGTGACTGGGATCCCTGGGTCGACCAGTACACCGACGACGTGCTCTACATCGAACACGCGGCGGGCACCATGCGCGGCCGCGAGCAGGTCCGGCCCTGGATCTGGAAGACGATGGAGACCTTCCCGGGCAGCTACATGACGTCGTTCCCGTCCCTGTGGGCGGTGTTCGACGAGGCGACCGGCCGGGTCATCTGCGAGCTGGACAACCCGATGCGCGATCCGGGCGACGGCACGATCATCAGCGCCACCAACATCTCGATCGTCACCTACGCCGGTGACGGCCGCTGGTGCCGCCAGGAGGACATCTACAACCCGCTGAGATTCGTCAAGGCGACGCTGAAATGGTGCAAGAAGGCCCAGGAGCTGGGCACGCTGCCGGACGAGGCGGCGGCGTGGATGACCCAGATGGGTGCCGCGCGGTGACCGCGCCCGTGCTCGTCATCGGCGCGAACGGCTACCTCGGCAGCCATGTCACGCGACAGCTCGTCGCCGCCGGACACGACGTCCGGGTGATGGTGCGCGACGGGGCCAACACGATCGGCATCGACGACCTGACCGTGACCCGCCATGTCGGCGACATCTGGGACAGCGCCGTGCTGCGCACGGCCATGACCGGCGCGCGCGACGTCTACTACTGCGTCGTCGACACCCGCGGTTGGCTCAACGACCCGACGCCGCTGTTCCGCACGAACGTCGAGGGCACCCGCAACGTCCTCGAGGCCGCGGTGCAGCCCGACGTCGCCGCCGGGTTGCGGAAATTCGTCTACACCAGCAGCTATGTCACCGTGGACCGGCGCCGCGGCCGGACCGCCACCGAGGCGGACGTGATCCCCGATCCCACGGTGTTGACGCCCTACGTGCAGTCCCGGGTGCAGGCCGAGAACCTGGTGATGAACTATGCGCGGGAACGTGGACTGCCCGCGGTCGCGATGTGCGTGTCGACCACCTACGGCGCCGGTGACTGGGGGCGCACCCCGCACGGGGCGATCATCGCGGGCGCCGCGTTCGGCAAGCTCCCGTTCGTGATGGGAGGCATCGAACTCGAGGCGGTGGGCATCGACGATGCGGCACAGGCCCTGATCGCCGCGGCCGACAAGGGCCGGGTGGGCGAACGCTATCTGGTGTCGGAGAAGATGATCTCCAACGCCGAGGTGGTGCGCATCGCCGCCGAGGCCGCCGGCGTTCCCGCCCCGTCGCGAACCCTGCCGCTTCCCGCGGCCTACGCCATGGCCGCGCTGGGCAGCCTCAAAGCCCGGCTGACGGGCACCGACGAGCGCCTCTCCCTGGGGTCGCTGCGACTGATGCGCGCCGAGGCGCCGCTGGACTGCACCAAGGCACGCCGTGAACTGGATTGGCGCCCGCGACCGGTCGAGGAGTCCATCCGGGAGGCCGCCACGTTCTGGGTGGGTCTGCGGGCCGCCAAGCGTTAGCAGGCACCACGGCGCAGCTGTCAGAATCTCTCGGTGCCCAGCCACGCGCCCACCCCCGCACCCACGAACGGTCACGTCTCGCACTGGTTCGACGGACCGCCGGTGCCCCGCCCGCCGCTACCCGGCAGCCGGGACGCCGACATCTGCATCGTCGGTGCGGGCTACACCGGCCTGTGGACCGCCTACTACCTCAAACAGGCCGACCCGTCGCTGCGCATCGTGGTGCTCGAGGCCCGGTTCGCCGGGTTCGGCGCCTCCGGACGCAACGGGGGCTGGCTGTCCGGACTCGTTCCGGGAGACCGCGAGCGGATGGCCCGTCAGTACGGCCGCGACGCCGTCGTGGCCTGGCAGCGTGCCCTCAACGACGCTGTCGACGAGGTGATCGACGTCGCCGCCCGGGAGAACATCGACGCCGGCATCGTCAAGGGTGGCACCCTCGAGATCGCGCGTAACCCGGCGCAGGCGACCCGGTTGGCCGCGGCCGCCGACGCCGAGAGCCGGTGGGGCGTCGACGGAGTCGCGACTCTCACCGCGGGCGAATCGGCGCAGCGCATCCGGCTTGCCGGAGTGCTTGCCGCGTACCACAACCCGCACTGTGCCCGGATCCAACCCGCCTCGCTGGCACGCGGACTGGCCGACACCGTGCAACGCCTGGGGGTCGACCTGTACGAGCGCTCTCCGGCGACCGAGATCGGCCCGGGTGGCGTCGCCACGCCGTGGGGCACCGTGCGCGCGCCGATCGTGTTGCGCGCCACCGAGGGATTCACCGCCAGGCTGCCCGGGCTGAGACGCCGCTGGCTGCCGATGAACAGCTCGATGATCGCCACCGAACCCATCCCGCAACGGATCTGGGAGGACATCGGCTGGCAGGGCCGGGAGACGCTCGGCGACACCGCGCACGGGTTCTTCTACGCCCAGCGGACCGTCGACGACCGGATCGCCATCGGCGGACGCAGCGTGCCCTACCGGTTCGGTTCCCGGCTCGACCGGGATGGTCAGGTACCGCGACGCACCATCACGCGGCTGCGACAGACGCTGCACTCGATCCTGCCGCAGGTCGCCGACGTGCCGATCGCGCACGGCTGGTGTGGTGTGCTGGCCGTGCCGCGGGACTGGGAGGCGACGGTCGACTTCGACCCGTCCTCGGGGCTGGGTTGGGCCGGCGGGTACGTCGGGCACGGCGTGACCGCCACCAACCGGGCTGCCCGCACGCTGACCGACCTGGTGCTCGGCCGGTCGTCGGCGCTGACGGAGCTGCCCTGGGTCGGGCACCGGTCGCGCGGCTGGGAACCCGAGCCCCTGCGCTGGATCGGCGTGCGCGGCATGTACCTGGCCTACCAGGCCGCCGACTGGCACGAGTTCCGCGGCAGCGCCGGCACCTCGCCGATCGCGGTCATCGCCGACCGGATCGCGGGCCGCCCGCACTGAGAGGGATGGCAGCACCGTCCGGAAGGCGTTGAATGGTGTCATGACCGACCGACCTGTGCTGGAGCCCACCGAAGCCCATCCCATCACCGTCGAGCCGACCGGCAGGCACGTCGTGGTGCGGGTGAACGGCGAGGTGGTCGCCGAAACCGATGCCGCGCTGACACTGCGCGAGTCCAGCTATCCCGCTGTGCAGTACATCCCGCTGGATGATGTGGCGCCGGGTCGCCTGAAGTGCAGTGACACCGCGACCTACTGTCCCTTCAAGGGCGACGCCAGGTACTACCACCTCACCACCGCGGACGGACAGACCGTCGAGGACGCGGGGTGGACCTACGAGGCGCCCTATCCGGCGGTTGCCGCGATCGCCGGTCATCTCGCGTTCTATCCGGACAAGGCCGATGTCGGAGTCGGCTCCTAGGCTGACGAGGTGCGCAGTTCGGCCAGCGTGGTGTTCGCCGGCCCCGCCAGCCCCGGGCTGACCCTGAGTCCGCTGCGGCGCGGCGGCGGGGACCCGTGCTACTACGACGATGTCGACGGCTCGATCTGGCGCACCAGTCTGATGCGCACCGGACCCGTGACCGCGCGCATCCGTCGCGCGACGGTCGACACCGTCGACTGCGAGGCGTGGGGGCCGGGGGCCGTCGAGTTCACGGACACACTGCCGGCACTGCTCGGAGCCGACGACGACGCGTCCGGTTTCGAACCCACCGAGCCCACCATCGCCGCGGCGCTGCGCCGGGTACCGCACCTGCGGCTCGGCCGTACCGGGCGGGTGCTCGAGGCGCTGATCCCGGCCGTGATCGAGCAACGGGTGGCCGGTAAGGACGCCTTCGGGTCGTGGCGCCGGCTGGTGACGCGGTACGGCGCCCCCGCCCCGGGGCCGGCGCCGGCACGTCTGCGGGTGCCGCCGGGCGCGGACGTCTGGCGTCGCATTCCGTCGTGGGAGTTCCACCGCGCCAACGTCGACCCCGGACGGGCCCGGACGGTGGTGGGGTGTGCCCAGCGCGCCGACGCGCTGGAGCGTCTGGTCGACCGACCGGCAGCGGCGGCCCGCCGCGCGCTGATGTCGCTGCCCGGAGTGGGGGAGTGGACCGCCGCCGAGACCGCCCAGCGGGCATTCGGAGACCCCGACGCGCTGTCGGTGGGCGACTACCACCTGGCCACCGTGGTGGGCCGCAGCCTGCTCGGGCACCCGATCGACGACGCGCAGATGGTCGAGCTGCTGGAGCCCATGCGCCCGCACCGGCACCGCGCCGTGCGCCTGCTCGGCGCCAGCGGTCTGGCCGTGTACGCCCGCTTCGGGCCACGGATGCCGATTCCGAATCTGGCCGAAATGTGACATGGGGCCCGAGGCGATTACCGGCCCGGGCGCTCGGGTACACGTCGGCCGACGAACGAAGGAGCTGACATGACTACATTCACCGTTCCCGGAATGACAGACAAGCAGGGCGCTGAAGTTGCCGAGCTGCTTCAGAAGGCTCTCAGCAGGTACAACGACCTGCACCTGACCCTCAAGCACGTGCACTGGAACGTCGTGGGCCCGAATTTCATCGGTGTGCACGAGATGATCGACCCGCAGGTCGAGCTGGTCCGCGGATACGCCGACGAGGCCGCCGAGCGGATCGCCGCTCTCGGCACGTCGCCCAAGGGCACCCCCGGCGCGATCATCAACGACCGCACCTGGGATGACTACTCGGTGAACCGGGACACCGTGCAGGCCCACCTGGCCGCCCTGGACCTGGTGTACACCGGCGTCATCGAGGACACCCGCAAGTCCATCGAGCAACTCGAGGAGCTCGACCTGGTGTCCCAGGACATGCTCATCGCCCATGCCGGCGAGCTGGAGAAATTCCAGTGGTTCGTCCGCGCCCACCTGGAGAACTCCGGTGGTGAGCTGGTGAACGAGGGCACCTCGACCGAGAAGTCCGCGGCCAGCAAGGCGAAGAACTCCTGACCCGCGGGGCAGCGGCGGTCAGCGATAGGCCGTGAGTCGGCCGAGCATCGCCACCCGACCGTCGCTGCCCACCGCTTTGGCCTCGGCCACACCGGTGCTGCGCCCCCGGTGCAGGCGGTCGGCGACATACCGTGCCTGCGCACCGCTGTGGAACGGGCGCAGGAAGTTGACCCGCAGCGACGCGGTGCGGTACGGCGCACCCTCGGCGTCCCTGTTCACCTCGGCACACGCCGCCAGTTCCAGACCCATCGACGAGATCCCACCGTGCACCACGCCGACCAGATTGTTCAGCGCCGCGTCCTCGCCCTGCAGCAGAACCGTTGCCGCACCGCCGGTTTCGCCGACATCTAGGGTCATCAACTCGCGTAGCGTCGGCCCGGGAGCGACGCCTTCGGCGTCGGCGGGCCAGTCCTGCGCGACGGTGTCGGGCGCCGCGATGTAGAACGACCGTACGGTCGCCGTCGCGAGCGGTTGGCCTCCGCTACTCAGCTCACACAGCCCCAGCGCGTCGTCGGCGCGACGGCCCAGCGGGCGCGAGATGCCCAGCACCGGGGCCCCGGGAGTGGCGGCGAGGACGTCCACCGCGTCGGGCACCACCTCCAGCGACAACTCGCTGCTGACCGTCCACTGGCCGGGCCCGCGCCGACAGTGGTTGATCAGGCCGCCGAGATGATCCACGAGCAGGGCCAGCGTGGCAATGGTGGGTGCGTGGCTCAGCGGATTGACCAGTGGTGTTGCCGGAATCGTGGCCACACAGCGTTCGGGCCCCTGTTCGAGCGTCTCGATGCCGAAGCGGCCGAGTGGGGTGTTGGACGGGTAGGCCATTGCTGCAGCCTGACGCGTTACCCGGACGGCTGTATACCCCCGGCGGGTAAAGTGATAGGCAGATCACGTCGACGTCGGCGGGAGGTGGCCGATGGGCTCGGTAGGCTTGCGGGTATCTCGGCAGAACTGTTGAACGGCAGCGGGTTCGGCTGCCAGCGACGGTTTTCCGGCCCTCCGAGGGTCCGGAAAACGTTTGCCCGCATCCTGGTGTCAATTCTCTAAGAATCTGTCCGGTGTCCGCGCAAAGCACGACAATGGTGTCACCGCACTACAGAAAGCGATGCTCGTGTTCCAGCAAACCATTTCTTCCGGTGGTCAGTTTCGGCTGAACCGCCCGGTTTGCCGACCGGGCGCTGGGTGCGTCGTCAAATGACCTCCCGGGCAACGTTATTCATCCGTGATCGGTGGAGGTCGGCGCCGGCGCTGCAGGCTGCCGGGCAAAACTTGTTAGGTCGCACTAAGTTGGCATGTCAGGGGCCCTTTGTCATATCGTTTTCAACACTTGTGGCGAGTGGGAAAAGGGCCGTCGTTCAGTGCTGCACGAAGGTGCCTCAATCGCCAGACCGGCTAACGCCCTCGTCGACGATTGCCGTCAGTAGCGCGCCGTGACCGGCGTGTGCATGGAAAAAGGTAGGTGGGAATGGCGCCCAACGCTCAAGGGCTGTACAACCCCGCGTTCGAGCATGACGCGTGTGGCGTGGCGATGGTGGCCGATATGCACGGCCGACGGAGCCGCGACATCGTCGAGAAGGCCATCACCGCGCTGCTGAACCTGGAACACCGCGGCGCCCAGGGCGCCGAGCCGCACACCGGTGACGGTGCGGGCATCCTGCTGCAGGTTCCCGACGAGTTCTGTCGGGCCGTCTGCGACTTCGAGCTGCCCGAGCCCGGCAGCTACGCCACCGGCATCGCGTTCCTGCCGCAGTCGTCCAAGGACGCGGCGGCCGCCTGTGAGTCCGTCGGCAAGATCGCCGAGGCCGAGGGCCTGGAGGTGCTGGGCTGGCGTGACGTGCCGACCGACGACTCCTCGCTGGGCGCGCTGGCGCGCGACGCGATGCCGACGTTCCGCCAGGTGTTCCTGGGCCTGGGCGAGCGGAGCGACGGGAAGAGGTCGAGCGCGAGCGGGATGGAGCTGGAGCGCCGCGCCTATGTGGTGCGCAAACGCGCCGAGCACGAGCTCGGTACCAAGGGGCCCGGCCAGGACGGCCCGGGCCGCGAGACCGTGTACTTCCCCAGCCTGTCGGGGCAGACCTTCGTCTTCAAGGGCATGCTGACCACCCCGCAGCTCAAGGCGTTCTACCTGGATCTGCAGGATGAGCGGCTCACCAGCGCGCTGGGCATCGTGCACTCGCGGTTCTCCACCAACACCTTCCCCTCGTGGCCGCTGGCGCACCCGTTCCGGCGGGTCGCCCACAACGGTGAGATCAACACCGTCACCGGCAACGAGAACTGGATGCGGGCGCGGGAAGCGCTGATCAAGACCGACGTGTTCGGAGCGGGCCAGGACCTCGACCAGGTGGTGCCCGTGTGCACGCCCGGGGCGTCGGACACCGCCCGTTTCGACGAGGTGCTCGAATTGCTGCACCTCGGCGGGCGCAGCCTGCCGCACGCGGTGCTGATGATGATCCCGGAGGCCTGGGAACACCACGAGTCGATGGACCCGGCGCAACGGGCGTTCTACCGCTACCACGCCTCGCTGATGGAGCCGTGGGACGGACCCGCCTCGGTGTGCTTCACCGACGGCACCGTGATCGGCGCCGTGCTCGACCGCAACGGGCTGCGCCCGTCGCGCATCTGGGTCACCAGCGACGGTCTGGTGGTCATGGCGTCCGAAGCCGGCGTCCTGGACCTGGACCCCTCCACCGTGGTCAAGAAGATGCGGCTGCAGCCGGGCCGGATGTTCCTCGTCGACACCGCGCAGGGACGCATCGTCTCCGACGAGGAGATCAAGAACGAGCTGGCCGCGGAGCAGCCCTACCAGGAGTGGCTGGACGCGGGCCTGTTCGATCTCGATGAACTGCCGCAGGGCGACTACGTGCGCATGCCGCACCACCGCGTGGTGCTGCGCCAACAGGTGTTCGGCTATACCTACGAAGAGCTCAACCTGCTGGTGGCGCCGATGGCACGCACCGGTGCCGAGGCGCTGGGTTCGATGGGCACCGACACGCCGATCGCGGTGCTCTCGGCCCGTCCGCGCATGCTCTACGACTACTTCCAGCAGATGTTCGCCCAGGTGACCAACCCGCCGCTGGACGCGATCCGCGAAGAGGTGGTCACCAGCCTGCAGGGCACCGTCGGCCCGGAGGGCGACCTGCTCAACCCGACCGCCGACTCGTGCCGCCAGATCGTGTTGCAGCAGCCGATCCTGCGCAACGCCGAGCTGTCGAAGCTGATCTGCGTCGACCCCGACCACGAGATCCGCGGCCACAAGCACGGCATGCGCGCGGCGGTGATCCGGTGCCTCTACCCGGTCAACCGCGGCGGTCAGGGGCTCAAGGAAGCGCTGGACAACGTCCGCGCGAAGGTGTCGACGGCCATCCGCGAGGGTGCCCGCATCATCGTGCTGTCCGACCGCGAATCCAACGAGCAGATGGCGCCGATCCCGTCGCTGCTGTCGGTGTCGGCCGTGCACCACCATCTGGTGCGTGAGCGCACCAGGACCAAGGTGGGCCTGGTCGTCGAGGCCGGTGACGCCCGCGAGGTGCACCACATGGCCTGTCTGGTCGGCTTCGGTGCGGCCGCGATCAACCCGTACATGGCCTTCGAGTCCATCGAGGACATGGTCGACCGCGGGGTGATCACCGGAATCAGCAGTGATCAGGCCAAGGCCAATTACGTCAAGGCCGCCGGCAAGGGTGTGCTGAAGGTGATGTCCAAGATGGGCATCTCCACGCTCGCCTCCTACACCGGTGCCCAGCTCTTCCAGGCGATCGGCATCAGCCAGCCGCTGCTGGACGACTATTTCACCGGCCTGGCCTGCCCGGTGGGCGGAATCGATCTCGACGACATCGCCGACGACGTGGCGGCCCGGCATTCGCTGGCCTACCTGGACCGGCCCGACGAGTGGGCGCACCGCGAGCTCGAGGTGGGTGGCGAGTACCAGTGGCGCCGCGAGGGCGAGTACCACCTGTTCAACCCCGAGACCGTCTTCAAACTGCAGCATTCGACCCGAACGGGCCAGTACGAGGTCTTCAAGGAGTACACCCGCCTGGTCGACGACCAGAGTGAGCGCATCGCCTCGCTGCGCGGTCTGCTGAAGTTCCGTGACGGGGTGCGCCCACCGGTTCCGCTGGACGAGGTGGAACCGGCCAGCGAGATCGTCAAGCGGTTCTCCACGGGCGCGATGAGCTACGGCTCCATCTCCGCCGAAGCGCACGAGACGCTGGCGATCGCGATGAACCGTCTGGGCGGCCGGTCGAATTCCGGTGAGGGTGGTGAATCCGTCACCCGTTTCGACCCCGACGAGAACGGCGACTGGCGCCGCAGCGCCATCAAGCAGGTTGCGTCGGGCCGGTTCGGGGTGACCAGCCACTACCTGACCAACTGCACCGACATCCAGATCAAGATGGCCCAGGGCGCCAAACCGGGTGAGGGCGGCCAGCTTCCGGGTCACAAGGTGTATCCGTGGGTGGCCGAGGTACGGCACTCCACCCCTGGCGTGGGCTTGATCTCGCCGCCGCCGCACCACGACATCTACTCGATCGAGGACCTGGCGCAGCTGATCCACGATTTGAAGAACGCCAACCCGTCCGCCCGTATCCACGTCAAGCTGGTCAGCGAGAACGGAGTCGGCACGGTCGCGGCCGGGGTTTCCAAGGCGCATGCCGACGTGGTGCTGATCTCCGGCCACGACGGCGGCACCGGCGCCACTCCGCTGACGTCGATGAAGCACGCGGGCGCGCCCTGGGAGCTCGGCCTGGCCGAGACCCAGCAGACATTGCTGCTCAACGGGCTTCGGGATCGGATCGTGGTGCAGGTCGACGGTCAGCTCAAGACCGGCCGCGACGTCGTCGTCGGTGCGCTGCTCGGCGCCGAGGAGTTCGGCTTCGCGACCGCGCCGCTGGTGGTGTCGGGCTGCATCATGATGCGGGTCTGCCATCTCGACACCTGCCCGGTCGGCGTCGCCACCCAGAATCCGGTGCTGCGCCAGCGCTTCATGGGTAAGCCTGAGTTCGTCGAGAACTTCTTCATGTTCATCGCCGAAGAGGTCCGGGAACTGATGGCGCAGTTGGGGTTCCGCACCGTCAACGAGATGGTGGGGCAGGTCGGCTCGCTGGACACCACTCAGGCCGCCGAGCACTGGAAGGCGCACAAGCTGGATCTGGCGCCGGTGCTGCACGAGCCCGAGTCGGCGTTCATGAACCAGGATCTGTACTGCAGTTCGCGGCAGGACCACGGGCTGGACAAAGCGCTGGACCAGCAGTTGATCGTGCAGAGCCGCGAAGCGCTCGACAGCGGCTCACCCGTCCGTTTCTCGACCAAGATCGCCAACGTCAACCGCACCGTGGGCACCATGCTGGGCCACGAGGTGACGAAGGCCTATGGCGGTCAAGGGCTTCCCGACGGAACCATCGACATCACGTTCGACGGTTCGGCGGGTAACAGCTTCGGTGCGTTCCTGCCCAAGGGCATCACGCTGCGGGTGTACGGCGACGCCAACGACTACATCGGCAAGGGCCTGTCGGGTGGACGCATCGTCGTGCGCCCGCCGGAGGATGCCCCGGAAACCTATGTCGCCGAGGACAACATCATCGCCGGCAACGTCGCTCTGTTCGGTGCGACCGAGGGGCAGATGTTCCTGCGGGGGCAGGTGGGCGAGCGGTTCGCGGTGCGCAACTCCGGGGCGCACGCAGTGGTCGAGGGCGTCGGAGACCACGGCTGTGAGTACATGACCGGCGGACGGGTGATCATCCTCGGGCCCACCGGGCGCAACTTCGCCGCGGGCATGTCCGGCGGTATCACCTTCGTCCACGATCCGAACAACGTGTTGGGTGACAACCTCAACGCCGAGATGGTGCTGCTCGAGGACATGGGTCCGGATGACGCCGAGTATGTCCACGGCATGATCACCGCTCACGTTGATGCCACCGATTCGGCGGTGGGGCAACGCATTCTGGCTGATTGGGAGAACGAGATGGCGCACTTCACAAAGGTGATGCCGCGCGACTACAAGCGGGTGTTGCAGGCGATCGCCGACGCGCAGAGCAGCGGCAGAGATGTCGACGAAGCGATCATGGCGGCCGCCGGTGCCTGATCCCCGCGGTTTTCTCAAGTACACCCATCGGGAGACGCCGCAGCGGCGCCCCGTGGATCTGCGGCTGCGTGACTGGAAAGAGGTCTACGAGGACTTCTCCCACGACACGCTCACCGAGCAGGCCACCCGTTGTATGGATTGCGGTATCCCGTTCTGCCACAACGGCTGTCCGCTGGGCAACCTGATCCCGGAGTGGAACGACCAGGTGCGCACCGGCCGTTGGCGCGACGCCATCGAGCGGCTGCACGCGACCAACAATTTCCCCGAGTTCACCGGCCGGCTGTGCCCGGCGCCGTGTGAGGGCTCGTGCGTGCTGGGCATCAATCAGGATCCGGTGACGATCAAGCAGATCGAGGTCGAGATCATCGACAACGCCTTCGCCGAGGGCTGGGTGGTGCCGCTGCCGCCGGATCGGTTGACGGGCAAGACCGTTGCGGTCATCGGTTCCGGGCCGGCCGGGTTGGCCGCTGCTCAGCAGCTCACCCGAGCCGGGCACACGGTCACCGTGTTCGAGCGGGACGACCGCATCGGCGGGCTGCTGCGGTACGGCATCCCCGAGTTCAAGATGGAGAAGCGGCACGTCGACCGGCGCCTGGAGCAGATGCGCGCCGAGGGCACCGAGTTCCGTGCCGGGGTCAACGTCGGTGTCGACATCACCGCGCAGCAGCTGCGCAAGGAGTTCGACGCGGTGGTGCTGGCCGGCGGGGCGACCGCGCGTCGGGATCTGCCGATTCCAGGCCGTGACCTCCAGGGCATCCACCAGGCGATGGAGTACCTGCCGTGGGCCAACCGCTTTGCCGCGGGCGATGACGTGAAGGGCGACGACGGCGAGCCGCCGATCACCGCCAAGGGCAAGAAGGTGGTCATCATCGGCGGTGGCGATACCGGCGCCGACTGCCTGGGCACCGCGCATCGCCAGGGCGCCACGCACGTGCACCAGTTCGAGATCATGCCGCGACCGCCGGAGAGCCGCGCCGACTCCACTCCGTGGCCGACCTATCCGCTGATGTACCGCGTGACGTCCGCGCACGAGGAAGGCGGCGACCGCGTCTACTCGGTGAACACCGAGGAGTTCATCGGTGAGAACGGCCACGTGACCGGCCTGCGGGCCCACGAGGTGAAGATGAACGCCGGCAAGTTCGAGAAGATCGAGGGCACCGACTTCGTGCTGGAGGCCGACCTCGTCCTGCTGGCGATGGGCTTCACCGGTCCGGAGCGGCCGGGCCTGCTCAACGATCTGGGTGTCGAGTTCACCGATCGCGGCAACGTGAGCAGGGACGACGCATTCGCGACGTCGGTGCCGGGGGTGTACGTGGCAGGCGACATGGGCCGCGGTCAGTCGCTGATCGTGTGGGCCATCGCCGAGGGACGTGCCGCGGCCGCCGCGGTGGACCGCTACCTGGTGGGCCACACGGCGCTGCCTGCGCCGATCAAGCCCACCACCGCTCCGCAGCGATGAGCGCTTGCGCGAAGAGCAGATGGCAGCGATGAGCGCTTGCGCTTAGGTCTCGCAGCGCGAGATTGCGTGGGTGGTTGTGGTTGAGGCGCGCTGCACAACCCTCCGCGCCATCTCGGCGCGGGTGGCATCCGCGGGCGGAATTGGTGCCCGGATCGAGTCACATCCGTCACTTCCGCTACTTGAAAAACATCCGATCATTAATCGGCGTGTTTCCGAGAGTTTGCCAGCCCCTGGGTATCTAATGACTTGGTGAGGGCGCTGCGGTAAGGTGGCTCCCCGGGTCAGCTATTGCACACCGCAGGAGTGGTCACCGTGTACATCAACCAGATTACCCGGTCGCGGGTAGGGCGAATTGCCTGGTTATTGTTCCGTCACCCCGTCAAGTGTCGAGATTTTCCCGCGAAGGCCGAGCGGTTGGTCACCGCTGACGAGCTCCTTCGCTACGGCATCTAGCGAACCCCGCTCCGGCTCTCAGCGGCGCCGGCGGGCGGGTGATTCACTCTTTGCCGCATCGTTATATTTTCGTGACCGTCAACTATCTTTGCTGGCCAGACCGGATTCCCGGATCTTTTCCGCCAGGGGTTCCAGCACTGCCGGATCGTACGGCGGGGGTAGGTACACGATCGCCATGTCCAGTCCCTCGGCGCCGAGCGCGGCGGCCTCATCGATCACCCGGTCGTAATCGCGCTCCGGGTTCAGCCGCACATGGGCCGACAGCATGATGTCCTTCGGATCACGGCCGACGTCGGCGCAGTGCGCGGCGAGCACCTCGCGCTTGCGGGCGAACTCCTCCGGCGGGCCGCCGACGAAATTCCAGTGGTCGGCGTAGCGGGCGGTGATCCGCAGCGTGCGCTTCTCGCCGTTGCCGCCGATGCAGATCGGCGGATGAGGCCGCTGCGGGCCCTTGGGTTCGTTACGCGCCTCGGTGAGCCGGTAGAACGAGCCGTCGAAGCTCGTCGTCTCCTGCGACAGCAACCCGGTCAGCACCTCACAGGCCTCCTCGAAACGGTCGAAGCGCTCTTTGACCGTGCCCAGCGCGATGCCGTAGGCGCCGGACTCCTCCTCGTTCCAGCCGGCACCGATCCCGAGTTCGAGACGCCCACCGGACACGATGTCCAACGTCGAGGCCATGTTGGCCAGCACCGCAGGGTGTCGGTAGTGAATACCGGTGACGAGCACCCCGACCCGCAGCCGCGTCGTGGCCTGCGCCAGCGCGGTCAGGGTCACCCAGCCTTCCAGGCAGGGGCCAGTCGGATCGGAGAAGATCGGGTAGAAGTGGTCGAACGTCCACCCGGATTCGAACACGTCGATGTCGTCGGCGGCCTGCCACACCGCCAGCATGTCCGGCCACGTGGTGTTCTGCGGGGATGTCTTGAAGGCGAATCTCACCCCTGCGACTGTAGAAGCAGCGGCTGGCAGACCGATGAGAACGTCGCCCCCGGCCGGTCTGTACCGCCATGATCGACATGACCCCCGCGTGCCTCACCACCGCAGGCCTCCTCCAGGCTCTCGACGAGTCGCAGCTCGGCGCTCCCACGCCGTGCCGCGACATGGACGTCGCCGCGCTGCTGGCGCACCTCGGCGCACTGTCCCTGGCCTTCACCGCTGCGGCCGGCAAGCAGTTCGGCGAGCTGACCGACACCGGGCCGACCCCCGACGCCGCACTCGACGCCGACTGGCGGGCGAATTATCCGGCTCGACTCGCCGCGCTGGGCGCAGCGTGGGCCGACCCGGCGGCGTGGACCGGCACGACCCGGGCAGCCGGGATCGATTTCCCCGCCGAGGTCTGCGGCTTGATCGCGCTCACCGAGGTGGTCGTGCACGGGTGGGATCTCGCGCGCGCTGCAGGTCTGGCGTACGACGTAGCGCCCGCACTGCTCGCGGCGATCCTGCCGCACGTCGCCTCGTTCGCCGAAGACCCGGTGGAAGGCCTGTTCGACGCACCGCGGGCCGTCGCCGATGACGCCCCGGCGCTCACCCGGGTGGTGGCGTTGACCGGCCGCGATCCGCAGTGGCAACCCCCGCGCTGACCTCCACGCTGTTTGCCAGCCGGCACACCGGGTAGCAGTCCTGATGGCACCCATCTGGAGATGGAGCGACCCGAACGAGGAGGACAGTAATGCGATCCAAGGCAATCTTCGCCGCGGCGGCGGCTGCGGCGCTCCCGCTGGCCGGTGCCGGCACCGCGACGGCGCAGGAGCCGCCACCACCGCCGGCGGTGCCCACCGTCATCCCGTTGCTTCCGCTCAACGGCACCGACGTGACCGGCACCGCCACGCTGACCCCCAACCCGGACGGCAGCCTGCGAGTGCAGGTCAACGCGTCCGGCATGGTTCCGAACCAGCCGCACGCCCAGCACATCCACGGCAATGCCGAGGGGCGGGACTTCGTGTGCCCGGGACCCGCGGAGGATCTGACCAAGGACCGCAACGGTGACGGCTTGCTCTCGGCGGTGGACGGATCTGCCGCGTACGGACCGATCTTCATCTCGCTGACCACCGACGGCGCCACCGACTCGAACAGCGCGCTGGCTCTGGACAGGTTCCCGGTGGCCGATGACACCGGCCAGGTGGTCTACGACCGGACACTGACCGCCGAGCAACTGCCTGACGGCACCATCGCCCACCTGGCGGATCTGACCGTCGTCGAACACGGCATCGATGTCGACGGCAACGGGCAGTACAACCTGGATTCGCCGATCGGCGAATCGGAGATCGCGCAGGTCATGAACGCCACCGGTGTTCCCGCGGAGGCCACCTATCCGGCGGCCTGCGGAGCGGCGCTGGGCGGCACCCCCGAGAACAGCGGCAACTGATCGACGCGCGGCCGACCGGGTCCGGGGCACACTGAAGTGATGGATCCGGTCACCGCGCTGCGTCAGATCGCCTATTACAAAGATCGGGCGCGCGAGGATCCCCGGCGGGTGATGGCCTACCGCAACGCCGCCGATGTGGTCGAGGCGCTCACCGCCGAGCAGCGCGCCGCGCACGGAGAGTCCAACAGCTGGCAGAGCCTGCCGAAGATCGGGCCCAAGACCGCGGCCGTCATCGCGCAGGCGTGGTCGGGGCGTGAACCCGATGTGTTGGTGGAGCTCAGAGAGTCGGCGGAAGATCTCGGCGGTGGAGAGCTCCGGGCAGCCCTGCGCGGCGACCTCCACGTGCATTCCAACTGGTCGGACGGGTCGGCGCCCATCGAGGAGATGATGCTCGCCGCGCGCGACCTCGGGCACGAGTACTGCGCGCTGACCGACCACTCGCCACGGCTGCGGATCGCCAACGGGCTGTCCGCCGAGCGGCTGCGTGAGCAACTCGACGTCATCGACGAGGTGCGTGGGCTCGTCGCGCCGATGCGGATCCTGACGGGCATTGAGGTCGACATCCTCGAGGACGGCTCACTCGACCAAGAGCCCGCGCTGCTCGAGCGTCTCGACGTGGTGGTAGCCAGCGTGCACTCCAAGTTGGCGATGGACGCGGCGGCGATGACGCGCCGCATGCTCAAGGCGGTGGCCAATCCCCATACCGACGTGCTCGGCCACTGCACCGGGCGGCTCGTGACCGGAGGTCGTGGAATGCGCCCGGAGTCGAAGTTCGACGCCGAGAAGGTCTTCGCCGCGTGCCGGGACCACGGCACCGCGGTGGAGATCAACTCCCGGCCCGAACGCCGCGACCCGCCGACCCGCCTGTTGACGCTGGCCATGGACATCGGGTGCGTCTTCGCCATCGACACCGACTCGCACGCTCCGGGCCAATTGGATTTCCTGGGCTACGGTGCCCAGCGGGCCCTCGACGCCGGCCTGCCGGCCGAGCGCATCGTCAACACGTGGCCGGCCGATGCGCTACTGGAGTGGGCTGCGCGCTGAGGTGTCAATCTGGGAGGTGCGGCATCTCCCACCCTGCGTCGCGGCCGAGCAGCACTCCGCGGGTGAGCGCCGCGTTGCCATGGCGTCGGCGCACAAGGTCGACCGCAGAGTCGATCGTGTGCGTGTCACAACCGTTTCCGAAGGGCAGCTCCAGCTGTTCGGAACCCTCGCGGTCGATGTTGCACACGGCGAACCCGATCAGTGTCAGGCCCCGCTCACTGACGACCGGCGCCGCCTGGTTCACCAGAGTCCTTGCCGCAGCGAGGATCACGCCGGTGGATGCCGTGGCCCGCGGCAACGTGTGTGACCGCGTGGCGCGCCCGAAGTCGTCGAACCGCAACCGCAGCACGACCGTACGTCCCGAGCGTCCCGCCGCGCGCATCCGCCGGGTGATCCGGTCGACGAGATTCACCACGACCGCGTCGACCTGCTCGGGTGACATCGCGCTGCCGGCTTTCCCCAGGGCCCGTTGCGCCCCGACCGAGCGCCGCCGGTGCCCGGTGACGACGCGGCGCCGGTCGATATTGCGGGACAACCCGAACAGCTGCCTGCCCATCGCCGGACCGAGCAATCCCGTCAGCGCTGTCTCGCTGAGTTCGGCGACGTCGGAGACAGTTTCGACCCCATGGGTGCGGAGTTTGTCCGCCGTCTTGGCGCCGACCCCCCAGAGCCGGCGCACCGGCAGCGGGTGCAGGAAGGCCAGCTCGCGGTCGGGTGGCACCATCAGCAGCCCGTCTGGTTTGGCCTCCTGGCTGGCGACCTTGGCGAGGAACTTGGTGCGCGCGATACCGACGGTGATCGGCAGGCCCACCTCCTCGCGCACCCGCTCCCGCAGCCGCGCACCGATCTGCACCGGGGTTCCCGAGACACGTCGCAACCCCGACACGTCGAGGAATGCCTCGTCGACGGACAGCGCCTCCACGAGCGGGCTGGTGTCGTGGAACACCTCGAAGACCGCGGCGCTGGCCTGGGAGTACGCCGACATCCGCGGCGGGACGACGATGGCATGGGGGCACAGCGCGCGGGCCTGGCCGCCACCCATCGCGGTGCGTACGCCGTAGGCCTTGGCCTCATAGCTGGCGGCCAGCACCACACCGCCGCCGACGATCACCGGCCGTCCGCGCAGCGACGGGTCGTCGCGCTGCTCCACCGAGGCGTAGAACGAGTCGAGGTCAGCGTGCAGGATGGTGGCCGAGCCGGAAGTCGACACGAACACATGTTCGCATCGGCCACCGACAGGTCAGCCCGTCTGGCCGTAGATGCTGGTCGTCCAGATGTGCACCAGGTTGTCCAGCACGCGGTGATCGGCGATGGCCGGCTGGTGCCCGGCGAACGTCGCCGTCATCACCGACTCGTTCATCAGGTTCAGCGCGGTCGACAGCTCCACGGCGGGCAGGGTCACCGGCGCCGCCCCGGCGGCGCGTTCGGCCTCGATGACCGCGGCGATGTGGTCGATCCAGCGCTGCATCGACGTCGCCCACAGCTCGCGGGCCTCGGAGTGCGCCGATTTCACGGCCGCGGTCGCCGCGCACACCGCGCGGTGGGCGCCGAAAGTCTGGAAGAACGCCGCGATGCCGTGGCGCCAGATCGCGCGCCGGTCGGCCGGCCGCTCGGCGATCAGCCGCTCCAGGGCGGCGTCGGCCTCGGCGATGACCCGTTCGAGCAGCGTCAGCAGCACCGCGTCCTTGGACGCGAAATAGAAGTAGAAGGTCGGTCGGGAGATGCCCGCACCCTTGGCCAGATCGTCGACCGAGATCTCGGCCAGGGACCGGTCTTCGAGCAGACGTTCGGCGGTCTCCAGGATGGCGAGTTCGCGGTCGTCGCCGGACGGGCGCGCGGCACGGCGGGCGCGCGCGGGGCGGCTCGGGCTGACGGTCACGAGCGTGACTTTACACGGTGTCGAGATAATCAACAGGGTGTTGACCCGGTCGACACCCTGTTGATAGCTTGACGCCATGACCGAATTTGTCGACGTTGTCATCGTCGGAGCCGGGATCTCCGGTATCAGCGCCGCCTGGCATTTGCAGGACCGTTGCCCCGACAAGAGCTACGTGATCCTCGAACGCCGGGAGAACCTGGGCGGGACCTGGGACCTGTTCAAATACCCCGGCATCCGATCGGACTCCGACATGTTCACCCTCGGCTTCCGCTTCAAGCCGTGGACCTCGGAGAAAGCCATCGCCGACGGACCGTCGATCATGGCCTACCTCCAGGAGACGGTCGCCGAGTACGGCATCGACAAGCACATCCGGAACCGCCAGAACGTGCTCTCCGCCGACTGGAGCGACGCCGAGGGCCGCTGGACCGTGCGCGTGGACCGCGACGGCGAGCAGATCGAGATCTCCTGCGCCTACCTGATGGCCTGCAGCGGCTACTACAACTACGAGCAGGGCTACTCGCCGGAGTTCGCCGGATCCGACGAGTTCGAGGGCACCATCGTGCATCCGCAGCACTGGCCCGAGGACCTCGACTACAGCGGCAAGCGGGTCGTCGTCATCGGCAGCGGCGCCACCGCCGTCACGCTCATCCCAACCCTCGCCGATTCTGGCGCGGGACACGTCACCATGCTGCAGCGCTCACCCACCTACATCGGCGCTCTCCCGGACGTCGACCCGTTCACGGTGCGGATGAACAAGACCCTGCCCACCAAGGCGGCCTACGTCGTCAACCGGTGGAAGAGCATCGTGTTCCAGTCCGCCCAGTACCAACTCGCGCGCCGGTTCCCGAACTTCATGCGCAAGACGTTGATGACGATGGCGCAGCGCCGCCTGCCCGAGGGCTACGACGTCGACAAACACTTCGGACCCAGCTACAACCCGTGGGACGAGCGGCTGTGCCTGGCGCCCAACGGCGACCTGTTCAAGACGATCCGCTCCGGCAAGGCCGACGTCGTCACCGACACCATCGAGCGCTTCACCAAGACCGGCATCCAGCTGAACTCGGGCGAGCACATCGACGCCGACGTCATCGTCACCGCCACCGGTTTGAACCTGCAGCTCTTCGGCGGCGCGACCATCTCGCGCAACGGCGAGCCGATCGAGCTGAACGACACGATGGCCTACAAGGGCATGATGCTGACCGGCATGCCGAACATGGCGTTCACCATCGGCTACACCAACGCCTCGTGGACGCTCAAGGCCGACCTGGTCTCGGAGTTCTTCTGCCGCGTCATCAACTACATGGACGACCACGGCTATGACACCGTCGAGCCCACCCACCCGGGCAACAGCGTCGACGAGCGCCCGCTGATGGATTTCACGCCCGGCTACGTGCTGCGCGCGCTGGACTACCTGCCCAAGTCCGGCTCCCGGGCGCCGTGGCGGCTCAAGCAGAACTACCTGCTGGATCTGCAGCTGATCCGGCGCGGCAAGGTCGACGACGAGGCGCTGGCCTTCTCCCGGCATCGCGCCCCGGTGAACTCGACGTCTGCGTGATCTGTCCGGTGGCGTCGGCTCAGTCAGGCGCCACCACCACGATCCCGTCGTCGTCGCTGTAGGCGACATCGCCGGGAGCGAAGACGACCCCGCCAAACTCGACGGCCTCGTCGCGCACGCCCGCACCGGTCTTGGTGCTCTTGCGGGGGTTGGTGCCCAGTGCCTTGATGCCGATGTCGAGGGTGCGCAGCGTCGAGGCATCCCGGACCGCGCCGTTGATGATCAGACCCGACCACCCGTTGGAGCGGCCGAGGTCGGCGATCACGTCGCCGACCAGCGCGGTGTGCAACGAGCCGTCACCGTCGATGACCAGCACCCCGCCGTTGCCCGGGTCTGACAGCACCGACTTGAGAAGGGCGTTGTCCTCGAAACAGCGCACCGTGGTGATCGGCCCGGCGAATTGTTGGCGGCCACCGTACTGGAACATCTGCAGGTCACAGCTGCGCACATCCGGACCGATGTCGTCGACCAGGTCGGCGGTGGGACGCGGTTGCGGGCGCGGTGTCGATGTCACCGCGACAGTATTTCAGTCATCTCCGCCGCGCCGCGCCACCCACAACACCACGACCACCGCCAACAGGCCGGTGATCAACGCCGCCGCGATCGGCTTCACCGGCGAATCGTCACGATCGGGCTGAGGCGCCGGCGGGTGGGACACGGCGTCGCTGGCGCTGGCCACGGTCGACTTGGCTTGCGCGGCAGCCGCTTTGGCAGCCGAGGCGAGGTCGCCGTTGGTCTTCGCGATCGCCGGCGCAACTTTCTTGGCCGCGGCTTTCTTCGCCGGTGCCTTCTTGGCGGGGGTCTTCTTGGCCGGCGCCTTCTTCGCAACGGCTTTCTTCACCGGGGCCTTCTTCGCCGGAGCCTTCTTGGCCGGCGTCTTCTTCGCCGGGTCGGCCTTCTTGGCGGCGGGTGGCTGAGCTGGCGGCACGGCGTCCGGGGTGTCGTCGGGCCGATCCGGCTGATCTGCCATGTCGCTGCTCCTTCGAATGTGTAGGCACGCGGCAGTGGACCCCATCATGCCAGCGCTGGGGTTACGACTGGCGCCGGACCGCCCAGAGTGCGCCGGCCGCGACGACCGCGGTCGCGACCGCGACGAACGGCCACACCGGGGTTCCGCCGTCGGCGGAGGTGTCGCCGCCCCCGGTGGTGTCGGTGGGGGCGGGGGTGTCCGGGGGCACGGTGGGTGCGGGGTTGTCTGTGGTCGGCGCCGCGGCCAGGACCCGGAAGGTCCAGGACCCCGACACGACGTGCCCGTCGGCGGACGTCGCCCGGTAGTTCGCGGTGTAGTCACCCGCGGGGCCTCCGGGGCGCACCGCGACACTGATCACGGTGTCATCGACGGTGGGCTCACCGGCGCCGTACTGGCCGCCATCGGGGCCGATGAGCGTCATGGCCGCGAACTGGGTCTGCATCGGCTCGTTGAAGGTCGCGCTCACCCGCGACGGCGGCACCGGCACCTGCTCGCCGTCGGCGGGACTGCTCGAGACCAGCGTGGCGTGCGACCACGCGGGGCCGGCGGAGGTCAACGCGACGGCAGACAGGCCGAACGCGAGGATCGCGACGGCCGCCAGTCCGAGCAGGCGGGTCACCGGCCCTCAGCCCACACCCAGGCGGGCCATCAGGTCGGCGTCGATGCCGTCGAGCTGTTCGGTGATCGAGGCATGGGCGGCGCGACGCCGGGCGGTCGGCATGCGCTCGGCGGCGGTCACCGCGGCGGCCAGATCGTTGAGGCGTTCGGTGATCGCGGCGACGAACTGCTTGGTCTCGGCGTCCTTGGGCTTCTTCTCGGTCAGGGTTCGCAGGGACTGTTCGGCGCCGGCGATGCGGGC